>CALSBN010000061.1:0-22222 GCA_943373185.1 Opitutus sp. GAS368
GGGCTCGCGATCAGTCGTCAACTGGTTGAATTGATGGGCGGCGAGATTGGTTTTGAAAGTGAGCTCGGGAAGGGCTCGGAGTTTTGGATCGAACTGGATTTTGCGCCGAGAGGGCCGACGACCTCGGCTCCGACCGTGGATTTACCGGCGGGATTAAGGGTGTTGGTCGTCGACGACAACGAGACGAATCGAAAAATTTTGATCGGTCAGCTTAGCGGATGGCGCGTGGAGGTCGAAGCGGTGGCTACGGGAGCTGAAGCATTGGAGCGGTTGCGGGCACCGACGGTGGGGCCATGGAGTCTGGTGCTGCTCGACTGGCACATGCCGAGAATGAGCGGTTTCGAACTGGCGATGGAGATTCAAGCCGACAGCCGAATTCCAAGCCTGCCGATGGTGATGTTGTCGTCGGCGGGGCCGCACGTTGATGTGAGCACGGCTGCGGCCGCTGGATTTGCCGCGTTTCTGACGAAGCCGGTGACGGCGTTGCAGTTGAGCCGTTGTATTGCGCGGGTCATGAAGGAAGCGGTGACTAGTCCTGCTCTCGGGGAATTTAACCCGAGCGTGGGTGTCGAAGTGCGCCTCTCGGGTCGCGGGCTACGGTTGCTCTTGGTCGAGGATAATCCGGCGAATCAAAGAGTAGCATCGATGCTCTTGGCCAAGATGGGTTGCAATGTGGAGGTCGTAGCCAACGGCGAACTCGCGCTGTCGTCTTTGGGCCATGGCGACTACGACGCGGTGCTGATGGATTGTCAGATGCCGGTCATGGATGGGTATGAGGCTACGCGGCGGATTCGGGCCGGTGAGGGTGGGATCAATGCAAAGGTGCCGGTCATCGCCCTAACGGCCTACGCGCGGGCCGAAGATCGGGCGCGTTGCCTCGATGCCGGCATGAACGACTATGTGACGAAGCCGATTCGGGCGAGGGAATTGCGGTTGGCGCTGGAACGGTGCGGCCTGAGTGGTAGGGTTCCATTTCGCGCGGCGGCTGAAATCGAACCAACGATCACGACGCTCGAATCGGATCCGGTGATCGATGAGCAGGCCTTGCAGGCCGCGCGCGAACTGCCGGGCTTGAAAGGTGCGTCTCTTTTGCCCGAATTGGTCGAGATGTATCTTAAGGACGACATGCAGATTTTGGCCCGATTGAAGGAACTGGTTGCCGAACGCCGCCGTGAATTGTTGGCTGATGAAGCCCACAGTTTCAGCGGGAGTGCGGCGACGCTTGGCGGGATGGAGGTGCGGCGCGAAGCGCTGGAGTTGGAACGAGCGGCCAGGGCTGGTGACTGGCCGGCGGCGATGCAATCATGGGCCGCGCTGAATCAAGCGGGAGAACGCTTGCGACGCGAAATCGAACGGCGAAAGCTTTCGGCCGGATGAAAATCTTGGCGCTTGAGGACCAACCGGTCGCAGCAATGCAGCTCATGGCGGTGCTCCGTGCGCTCGGCCACGAAGGCGAGCATGTGAGGGATGCGTCGGAGGCATGGTCTCGTCTCAGTCATGGGGGTTATCGGGTGGTGGTCAGCGACTGGCGGATGTCCGGGCTGGATGGTCTCGATCTTTGCCGAATGATCCGCGATCGCGGTGGCGATTATGTCTATTTCATTTTGATCAGCTCGACGCGGGTGACCAAAGAGAGCCGGCAACTCGCACTGGCGGCGGGTGTCGATGATTTCTTGGCCAAGCCGGTCGATGCCGATGAACTCGGTATGCGGCTACACGTGGCGGAGCGGATCATCGGGCTCTCGACGCAGGTGAAACAGCTGGAGTCCTTTTTGCCGATTTGCGGTTACTGCAAAAAGATCCGGGACGACAGGAAATATTGGCAAGAAATTGAGACCTATATGGGCGAGCGGCAGGGAACGAAGTTTAGCCACGGAGTATGTCCCGATTGTTACGAACGGGAAATGGCGCCCCAGCTCAGGAAGTTAGGTTTGAACTCGGCTTATCCGGGGGAAGATCCTGGCGCAAAGAAGTAAGCGGTCCTACGGGCTTGCACCGCAGCGGTGACCGGTGCTGATCGAAGTGTGTCGAACGCACTCGCCCACGAAACGTCGCCTTACTTGCTCCAACACGCCGGGAATCCCGTGGACTGGAGGCCGTGGGGTGAAGCGGCGTTTGCGAAGGCACGCGAGGAAGGGAAGCCGATTTTCCTGAGCATCGGCTACGCGACGTGTCATTGGTGCCACGTGATGGCGCACGAGTCGTTCGAAGACGAAGCGGTGGCGGCCTTTTTGAACGAGCATTTCGTCGCGATCAAAGTGGATCGCGAAGAGCGGCCGGATGTGGACAAGGTTTACATGGCCTATGTGCAGGCGCTGACCGGGCATGGCGGTTGGCCGCTCTCGGCCTGGCTCACGCCGGAGCTGAAGCCCTTTTTCGGCGGGACGTATTTTTCGCCGCATGACCGGCCGGGGCGGGCGGGTTTTGCGACGTTGTTGCGGGCGATCGCGCGGGGTTGGCGGGAAGAGCGGCCGAAGCTGATCGAAGAGAGCGAGCGGGTATTGCAGAATTTACGGGGTAAAGCTGAGGGCCGAGAATCGGTGATGGAGCGTCCGGCGGAAGACCTCGCGGAGGCGGCGGGGGAGGCTTTTGAAAAAGGGTTTCAGTATTTCTACGAGACGTTTGATGCGGACCACGGCGGCTTTGGCGGGGCGCCGAAATTTCCGCGGGCGAGCAATTTGGCGTTTCTACTCCGCTGTGCGGCCCAGCAGGGTGTGACCTCGGAGTTGGGCGTGGCGGCGCTGGAGATGACGGGACACACGTTGCGCAACATGTCGCAGGGAGGAATCCACGATCACGTGGGCGGCGGCTATCATCGTTACGCGGTCGATCCGGCGTGGGCCGTGCCGCATTTCGAAAAAATGCTCTACGATCAGGCGCAGATCGCGCTGAACGCGCTCGAGATGAAACAGGCGAGCGGCGACGAACGCTATGCCTGGATGGCGCGTGACATTTTCGCCTACGTGGCGGAGCGGCTCACGGGGACGCACGGAGGATTTTTCTCGGCGGAGGATGCGGACTCGTTGGTGTCGGCTCCTGGGCGGGATGCCCATGCCACCGCGAAGGAAGGCGCGTTCTATGGGTGGGACCAGACGGAGATCGTCGCGGTGTTGGGCGGGGACGCGGAGTTTTTTGGCGGGCACTTCGGGGTGAAGGCGGAGGGCAATGTCCCGGCGGAGATTGATCCACAGGGGGAGTTGGCGGGCAAAAATGTTTTGAAACAGGTGCGGCCGTTGGCGGAGTCGGCGCGGCTCGCCGGGCTGACGACCGAACAGGCCAGCAACCGGTTGCAGGCGGCGTTGGAGAAATTGAAGACGGTGCGGGCGGCGCGGCCGCGCCCTTTGCTCGACGACAAAGTGATCACGGCTTGGAACGGACTGATGATTTCCGCGCTGGCCAAAGGGGCGCGAGTTTTGGGCGAGCGCGCGTATGGGGAAACCGCGCAACGGGCGGCGGAGTTTGTCGAGCGGGAGCTCTGCGATGCCGATCGCAACGTGCTGTATCGCTCGTGGCGCGGGGGACGTGCCGCCAGCGAGGGTTTCGCGGAGGATTACGCGTTTTTCATTCAGGGGCTGCTCGATCTGTATGGGGCGACGTTTGCCGTGCGCTGGTTGCAGTGGGCGGAGCGGCTGCAGGCGACGATGGATGCGAAGTTTTGGGACGACGCGGACGGCGGCTACTTCAATTCCGCCGCAGGTGCGACGGACATGGTGGTGCGCCTGAAGGCCGAGTATGATGGGGCGGAGCCGACGCCGAGTTCGGTTGCGGCGATGAATCTCATCCGGCTCGCGGCTCTCACCGGTGAGGTTGAGGTCGGCGGGATGACGCGGACGGCCCGCGCGCGGCGATGCGTGGAAGCGTTTCGCGGGCAGTGGGCGGAGTCGCCCCAAGGGTTGCCCCAGATGTTGTGCGCGATCGAGCGGCTGCTGGCACCGTCGCGCCAAGTGGTGTTGGCGGGTGATCCGGAGGCAGAGGAGTTTCGGGCGCTGGCGGCGGTTTTGGACGAACGACTCTCAGCCGGGTGGTCGGTTTTGGCGGCGGACGGCGGCGAAGGCCAACGCTGGTTGGCCACGCGGGCGCCGTGGATCGGGGCGATGGCGCCCACCGAGGGAAAGGCCACGGCTTTTGTGTGTGAAGGCCACACCTGCGAGGCCCCGGCGACGACGGTTGGGCAGCTACGGGCCCGACTGGGGCAGGGCTAAACCGTCGGCGGAGCGGCGGAGAGTTTTGCCGATTGCGGGGAAGGCGAAAAACCGCCCGAGTGACGACGTGAAAATTCTCGCCGTTGAAGATGATGCCGTCGCCCGGGCCGTATTGCGGAAGGCGCTGCGGAAACTCGGGCACGACGTGATCGAGGCGAAGGATGGGCAGGAGGCATGGGCGATGATGGAGGCCGAGCCGGTGCGGGTAATCGTGAGCGATTGGATGATGCCGAACATGAACGGGCTCGACCTGTGCCGGAAACTGCGGGCGCGGCCGGAAGCCGAATATGTCTATTTTGTTTTGATCACGGCGAATTCGGCGGATTCGGCCAACCGCATCGAGGCGGCCGACGCGGGAGTGGACGATTTTTTGTCGAAGCCGTTGGACGTGGAGGAGCTTTGGATGCGGCTCCGGGTGGCTGAACGAATCCTGCGGTATGCGACCCAAGTGCGTCAGTTGGAGGAGATGTTGCCGATCTGCAGTTACTGCAAAAAAATCCGCGACGACCAAAACTATTGGCAGCAGATGGAGGGCTACATCAACGAACGCACGGGCAGCGAATTCAGCCACTCGGTGTGTCCGGATTGCATCGTGCTGGTCATGCAGCCTCAGATCGAGAAAATGAAGGCCGAGCGTGTCATCAAGAATCCATGAGCGAGCACGACAACGCCGGGCGGATTCTGAATTTGGAAGAGAAGGTGGCTTATCTGGAGCGGCATGTGACCGCGCAGGACAAGGTCATGCTGGAATTGAGCGACCTGCTGGCCCGGGTGCGCGCCGAGCTAAAGATGCTGCGGGAGCGAGCGGGTGACAGCGGCGCGATCGGCGGTGCGGGGCGCGAAGAGGGCGGGGATCTCAAGGACGAGCGTCCGCCGCATTATTGAGCGGGGCTGCGAAAAGATCGTTTAGGGATCTATAGCAAGATACCGTAGGGCTACTAGAGTTGAAACGAAGTCCAAAAGATTTTGTCGCCGGCTCTCTCTACGAAAATAAGGAAATCGCCGACGGAACCCGATTCGTAGAGGTCATATTCTTCGAGCTTTTCTGGAAGAAACCAGCTCGGCTTCTCGCGATATATTCGCCGTCGAAGGTCGGATTCTGTGAATTTCGTAATTGGTCTCGTTTGCGGATCGCGGAGCATCTCTTCCTTGATCGCCGTTGTTAGCTTAAGTTCGAAAAACCATGCGAACTCCGCCGTCCAGTGAGGTGTCCTCATATACCAAGAACGAACCACTGTAACTCCCGCCGGCGGATGCTGCTCTGCGAATGCGCGATACCAATTCTTGGGATCATCCTCCCATTGTCCGGCGAGAAAGTAACCACAGCCGCCAAGTAATAGACAGTATGTCGCTAATGCAAAAATGGCTGGTTTCGAGCGGAACACGCGTTGTTACGACACTCAGAACGACGCCGTGACTTCCGTGAGGTGGCCGGGGGCGATCGTTTGTTCGCCGAGGGCGGTGCACTCGATGGTGTCGTTTTTGTAGAGCTTAAAGGCGATGGGGGCGGTCGCTTCGGGGGTTTCCCAGCGCCATTTGCCGATGGAGACAAACTGGAGGGGAACGCCTTTTTCCCACGTGAGGCCTGGGCCTTCGCCGCGAATGAAGAGGCGGTTGCCAATGCCAATGTAGGCGGTGGCGAGGAGGCGGCTGGCGCCGTCGGCGGTCATCGAGGAAACCGTGGCGTCTGGGCTGTGGAGTTTGAACTCAGGGACGGCAACGGGCGTGGCGGGCAGTTCGTCCGGTGAGAATTGGACAAATTCATCAACCGGCGGCGGCTCCGTGGCGACCGGAGCCTCGACGGCGGCGGGCTCGGGCGGTGGCGCGATTTCTTCGGGAACGGGGGCAGCCAACGACTCGATATCAGGCTCCTCGATCACCGGGGTTTCTACGGGTTCAGAAGTGTTCTCGGGCGCGACCTCGGGCAACGCGGCAGGAGTTTCGGCGGCTGGGGCGAGCGCGGTTTCCAAGATGGGCTCGGGTTCGGTGACGGCTGTCTTTTTGGCGGAGCGTTTGCGCGTGGCTTTCACGGTGTCGGAAACGGCCTCGGCCGGGACGGAGTCCGGAGCGGCGGCAGCGGGCTCGGGGAGGGTCGCTTCGACGGGTGAATCGACGGGGGCTTGTGCGGGTGGCTTGGCGGTGAATGGCGAGGAAAAGAAAAACGGGGCGGCGGTGACGATGTCGACGGGTGGGGCTTCAGGTGGGGCGAATTCGATGTGGGTGACGGGGTCGGGCAAGGGCTCGACGACGGCGGCCGGAGCGGCTGCGGCGAGCGGGGTCGGCGCAGACTCGGTGGCGGTGGGCGCTGGTTCGGCGGGCACGACCTCTTCGGCGGAAGGCGCTTCTTCCCGGAGCGATTTCCGGGCACGGCGGGGAGACTCGGGCGTGGAAGCGGTCGAAGGGGAAGCGTCGGCGGACGTGGGCGCGGGCTCGACCTCGGGTTCGCGGACGGTGGGAGCGGGGAGCGGGGGGGCGGGCGGCGGCGTGGCCGCGATGATGGCGAGTTGGGCGGCCGATGCGGCGAGGGCGGCGAGCTTGGTGTCGAGGGTGGTCGCGGCGGCGTCGACCTGCGTGCCGAGTTGGGCTGTAAGCTGGGCGAGCTTTGAATCGATGGCGCCGAGGCTGCCGGCGAGTTTTTCGTCGATCGCCGCAGCGGCGCGGGTGTGGGCGGCGGTCAGCGATTCGGCGGCGGCGGATTGCGCCCGGGTGATGGCGGCGGTGGTGGCGGTATCGAGTTCGGCGAAATGTTGGGCTGAAGCGGAGCCGAGTTGGGCCAGCGATTCCCGGGCGGTGGCCAAGTTTTGGTGTGTGGAGGTCGCGAGTTGGCCGAGCTGCGCGGCGGTCTGGTTGATTTTTTCCGCGGTGGCGGCGAGACGTTCGCTTTCCAAGGTGCGAAGTGAGGCGAGTTCCTTTTCTAGGGCGTCGAGGGTATCGGCTTCGCTGGCGGCGAGGCGTGAAGTGAGTTCGGCGACTTTTTCCTGGAGCTGGGCGGGGAGTTGCTCGGCTTTCTTGAGATTTTTCTGGGTGAGATCGGCGATGTCGTTGAGCCCGGCGGTGGCGATGCTGATTTGCTCGGCCGCGGTCGTGAGCGTGCGGGCGAGGGCTTCGAGGGCCCGTTGGCGATCATCGAGCGTTTCATTTTTCTCTCGCTCGTAGCGGGCCACAAGAGGGACCAAGGCGATGAGCGCGCCGACGAGCACCAATGCGGTGATGGCAAAGATGGCTTGGGTCGAGAGAGGCTTGGGCGCGTTGTGCGCGATATAGACGGCGGCGGCGGTGAGGACTGCGTCGAATAGGAAGAAAATCCAAAGAGGAAGTTTTTTGGAGGTCGGATCGGATTGATTCATAGAGGGCGTCGCAGCGGCGAGAAATGTGTGCGCCGCGGCGCACGGATGCTCAAGGCGGAAAGACAGTTGGACCGAAATGGCCGCGGCGAATCCCAGAGCGGGTGCGGCGGCGGGAGATCAGGCGGCGCGGCGGGAGCCGCGTGTGCGTTTCGGAGAATCAGCCCGTGAGGAGGCGAAAATAGCCGGCGATGAACGACTCCAAGGTGACCTTGCCGGCACCGGATTTTTCCATTTCGGCGCGATGAGCGGGCGAAAGAAAGGCGCCTTCGCCCGGGTTGAGGAAACCGTCTTTGTCGAGATCGAGCTGCTCGAAGGCGCGCGTGAGCGCGGCTTTCAATTCGTTGGGATCAAGGCGGCCGTTTTTGTTGCGGTCGTTCCAGCCGAATTGGGCGAGAAGGTGGAAGATTTCGTATTCGTTGAGTTCGAGGAAATCGTCGCGGTTCAAATCGGCCGCGCGAAAAATGGCGCGGCGCAGATTCATGAATTCGCCGATGCTGAGTTTGCCGTCCTGATCGGCGTCGGCGGTGAGAAAGGTCTCGACGGAGAAACTGCCGGTTCCGATTTCGTCGCGGGAGAGGAAATTGTCGCGATTTGCGTCGGCGGGCTTGAAGAGGGCGAACGAGGCCTGCTCCCACTCGGCGAGTCCGATCGCGTCGTTGCGGGAGGTATCGAGAGCATCAAACACGCGCTTGATCTCCACCGCCGGCGGCACCGCCTGCACATTGGAGGTGAAGGCGACTGCACCCATGAGGGCCAGCCAACGTAGCTTTGGCATCATGGGTGGGAGGTGGACCGGTCAGGCGCGGAAAGCGCGTGCCTCAGGAGCGCTGGGCGCTCTTCCAGATGACGTAGGAGCGGTAGTCGAATTCGGCCTGGGCGCGGGCCTGACGAGCTTTGTCGTCGGGGGAAAGGCTGAGCAGAGAGGCGCCGACGGCTTCATGACCGAACGAGCCGCTGAGGACATCGCCGCCGGCCGAGGCCAACGCGATGGAGGAGTCGATGGGAGCAAGCTTCGCGGTTGGGGTCGCTGACGTCGAACCGGTGGTGCCGCAAGCGGTAAGGAAGAGGCTGGAGGCGGAAACGAGGAGGGCGAGCGTGTGGCGAAGATTCATGATGATCTGGGGTGATGTCCCTAAGATACCAAGAGTTCTCCCGGCCTTCATCGGTGTAATTACGCATTTGGGATAATTTTCTAGGGTCTATTGCCTAGTTTCACAGTCGGCGCCAAGCCATGCCGCACAACGAGAGCAAGAGACCGATCCGGATTGCCCCTTCGACGGTGAGGACAACCAGCACCCATTGGAGACGGCAATTGCGGCGGAGGCCAAAGCCGATGGCGAAGATCGCGAGGAGGCTGAGGCCGTGGACGCGGCCGAACGGCAGCGTGAGCAAATAGAGCATCCAGAGCCAGTAAACGATGAGGCCGGAGCTCCAGCAGAAGGCGACGACTGGGCTGAGGGGGAGTTCGCGGGGGTCAACGCCGCGGGCGATCTGTTTGATCCCCAAATAGCGTTCGCTGATGACGATCTGGCAAAACTCGAAAATCAGAAAAACCGGAGCGAGCAGGAGCGCGGTGGACATGGAGGCGAAGGGCGGAGTGTGACGTTAAGTCAATGCGTCAGAGGTTGCTCGGTGTTGTTGAGGAAGAGGAGGGTTTTGCCCTTTTGGCCGAGGCGGAGGGCGTTGAGTTGCTCGGGGAAGGCCTCGCGGAGGACGCGGTGCGAGAGGCGCGCGCCGGCGAGGCCGCCGGGAATCTGGCACTCAAAAAAAATCCAGAGGTGCTGGTCGTTGTCCTTCAATTCGCGGCCGACGAGATGGAGGACGGGCACGCTGTCGTCGGCGGCGCGGAGGAGAAACGTCGCGCGGAGGTAGGCGAGCAAGGCAAGGTCGAAGGCGGGCGGCGCGGTGCGGGCGAGGCTGATGGGGCGGCCGGCGTGGGCGGAGAGCGCGGTCTCGAGGTCGTCGGGGAAAACGCGGAGAGCGACTTCGAGTTTCTTGCTCTCAGGGCGGTAATCGGCTTCGGCGAAGCTGGTGCGGATCGGGTGGGCGCGGGCTGTGGGCAACAGCGCGAGAATGAGAAGGAGGACGGAAAGGTTGCCCGCGAAAGCCGCAAAACAACGCGAAAGCCGGAGGGAAGCTGGGCGGAACTTTTTCACCACGGATCCAAACGGATAGCCACGGATGGGGCGGGGACAAGGCGGAGGTTTGGCGGGAGAGCTGGGAGTGGAGCGGGGCGGGGCGTGGTGCGGGGTGGGGTCACCCCGCTTACATTTGTGGGGAAAAGAAAGGGGCGGGCTTTTGTAGCCCGCCCCGGAAGGGATTACTTTGCGGATTGTGACTTCGCATCGTCCGGCTTGTCGTCGCCTTTTTTCTCGGAGGATTTCTTCGCCTTCTCGGCGGCGTCTTTGAGTTCTTTCATCGGGGTTTCGACCTTGGGCTCCTTGAAGAGTTGGAAGCGGCTCTTGATCGCGCGGCGCGGCCAGAAGTTGTTCTCGATGTCGGCGTCGCCGATCTCTTCGTGGGGGTCCAACTGGAGATTTTTGATCTCCTTCGCGGTCATGATCAGCTTTGACGCCTTGGCGTTGTCCACCCGCCAGATTTCGGCGGGGATGCGCATCTCTTCCGTGGTGCCGTCGGTGTAATCGAGCTTGAGGATGATCGGCATCACGAGACCGCCGACGTTGCTGAACTCGAGCAGGTAGAAGTTGCGCTGGGTCTTGAGCAGCTCGGGTTTCACTTTTTCTTTGGCGAGGGTTTTGAGGAGTTCCTCGTATTTCTTTTTGTCGCTCGGGAGGACGGTGGCTTCGTCGTAGTCGTTGTAGAAATCCTTTAGTTCGGGATAGACGTCGGTGCGCGTGGGGAGCTCGGCGTTGCGGGTCTGCAACGGAGTGCGGGCGCGGTCGGTTTTTTCCTTTTTCGCGAGGGGCTTTTCGATCGCTGGGTCGCGGGTGTCGAGGGTGTAGGCGCGGACGGTGTCGAGGGAGAGATCGACGTGGTCGTTGGTGTAGAACCAGCCGCGCCAAAACCAGTCGAGGTCGATGCCGCTGGCGTCTTCCATGGTGCGGAAGAAGTCGGCGGGGTAAGGACGTTTGAAGGCCCAGCGTTGGGCGTAGGTTTTAAAGGCGTGGTCGAAGAGTTCGCGGCCGAGGATGGTTTCGCGGAGGACAGTGAGGGCGACGGCGGGTTTGCCGTAGGCGTTGTTGCCGAGTTGGGCGATGGACTCGCTGTTGGTCATTATCGGGACTTGGCCGGGGCCGGTCATGTAGCCGACGAGGTCGCGGGCCTCGGCGCGGCGCGAAGGGTAATCTTTTTCCCATTGCTGTTCGGCGAGGGTCTGCACGAAGGAGTTGAGGCCCTCGTCCATCCAAGTCCATTGGCGCTCGTCGGAGTTGACGATCATGGGGAAGTAATTGTGGCCGACCTCGTGGATGATGACGGAGATGAGGCCGTATTTGAGGGCCTTGCTGTAGGTGCCGTCGGGATCGGGGCGCGGGCCGTTGAAGCAGATCATGGGATACTCCATGCCGCCCATGGGACCGTTGACGGAGATGGCGACCGGGTAGGGGTAGGCGAAGGTGTGCTTCGAATAGATGTCGAGGGTGTGGATGATCGCGTGGGTGGAGTATTTGGACCAGAGGGGCTCGGCCTCGTTGGGGTAGAAGCTCATGGCCATGACGGGTTTTTTGGGGTCGGGCGAGGCGTGGCCGGGGGCGCCCATCGCGTCCCAGATAAATTTGCGGGAGGTGGCGAAAGCGAAGTCGCGGACGTTATCGGCTTTGAAGATCCATGTCTTGGTGCCGGAAGGTTTGCCGGCTTCGGCGGCCTTGGCCTCGGCGGGGGTGACGATGAAGACGGGGTTTTTGGCGGTTTCGGCGAGTTTCAGGCGCTCGCGTTGGGCGGCGGTCAGAACTTGGTCGGGGTTTTGGAGCACGCCGCTGGCGGTGACGATGTGATCGCTCGGGACGGTGAGGCGGACGAGGTAGTCGCCGAACTCGAGGGTGAACTCGCCGCGGCCGAGATACTGTTTGTGCATCCATCCCGTGGTGTCGCTGTAGGCGGCCATGCGCGGGAACCACTGGGCGATTTCGTAGATGTAGTTTTTGTCCTGCTCGAAATATTCGTAGCCGGTGCGGAGGGCGAGGAGCTTGGCGTTGTTGATGAGATAGGACCAAGAGACCTTAAACGTGGTCTTCGCGCCGGGGGCGAGTGGGGCGGGAAGATCGATCCGCATCATCGTTTTCACGACGGTGTGCGAGAGGGGTTTGCCGGCGGCGTCGGTGACGGCGGCAATTTTCAAGTCGCTGTCGTAGCTTTCCTGGAGGAGCAGGGCTTCGAGGCTGGTGTAGGCGAACTTGTCGAGTGGGTTGGCCCCGGGAGTGGCGCGGGGAATGCCCGAAGTGGTGCGGTTATCGGAGTCGTGGGCGAAGATGTTGGGATCGAGCTGGAGCCAGAGATAGGCGAGGGCGTCGGGGGAGGCGTTGTGGTAGGTGACGGCGGCGGTGCCGGTTATGGACTGCTTGGTGTCGTCGAGGGTGACGTCGATCACGTAGTCGGCGCGCTGTTGCCAGTAGGCGCGGCCGGGGGCACCGGAGGCGGTGCGTTGCTCGTTGGGGGTGGGGAGCAGTTCCTCGAGCTGGCGGAATTTGTCCGTCGGGAGCGGCTTGGTGGTGTAGGGCTGGGCGAGGAGTGAAACGGTGGCTGCAAGTGAAGCGGCGAGGACCAATGCGGGGCGGGAGAGGGGGAATCGCATGAGTCGAGAAAGCGATTTACGTGCCGGGTGACACAAGAAAAATTGAGGCGGTAGCAAGGGCAGCCGTTCAGTCTGAACGGCCGCCGCGTCTAGCCCGCCAAGCTGCGGTGTCCGCGGCGCGACTAACGCGGGTTTGGGGCAATGTTTCGTCGTTTCTCCGCCTTCCTCTCGACCGCTGTCGGTTCGCGCGACCTAATCTGGACTGGCTGTGTTTAGGTAAATTTTGGGCGCTTGTGGTCTTCTTCAAACTTTTGATCCAGCGGTTGGTTGGAGTTTTCTGCGCCGCTCGCGGCATCGAAACCTAATGCTGACAAAACAAGGCCGCTCCGTAAGTTCGTCCGCATGATTTTTCGTGGCGCAGATTCGGACTCGTGGCGACATTCGCCCTCGCGGTGGCGGCGTTGAGCTACGCTTTGCTTTCGAGCAACCGCGTGCTTCCGAAAAACAATTCGTTCACGATGTGGGTCGCCTTGGTGAACGCGCCGGCTTTGTTGCTGACGCCGCTCGACGAAAAGGGCGTGGACCGTGAATGGAATGTCTTTGCCGTCATTTCGTTCATACAGTGGTTTGTGGTCTTTTGGTTCGCGCCCAGTTTGGTCCGCAGGTGGCGTAACGGACCCGAAAGATCCTCGCCTGCTCCGAAGGAAGCAGGATCTTGGGTCTTCTACCGCTACGGGAATGTGGTGTTCGTCGTTCTGACCGCGATTTCGCTTATGCTGGTGGCGTTCTCCGGCTACACCGGTCAATCCGTCGGGATGTTGGGCGTTCTGCTGAACGCCCTGTTCAACACCGGCATCGGATTCTACGCGGCGTGGGTGCTTGGGTTCTTGGTCGGCGTGATTTCCAAGTTCTCTCCCCGTGGAGTGCGTCTTCGTCTGTATTGCACGGCGGTTCCGTTTTGGATCGGAGCGATGCATTTGGTTTTGTGGGTGCCGACGTTTTTCCTGCTTCCGAGATAGCGGGAAGCCGGCGCGAGCTCTGCTGATCCGCCGCCTTGGATTCGTCTGACCTCGCCAATAGGGTCTCGACCATTCGATGCGCCCAACCCGATTCGAACGCTGATCACGCTCATTCCCGCGGCGCTCCATACGGCAGTGTCCAAACAGGGTTTCGTTAACGCGTGGCGCAACCTGCACAGTTTGGAGTCGGCGAGCCAATACGCGATGACGGTGAGCCAGGTCCTCTACTGTTTACTCGGTGTGGTTATAGCGGTCTTGCTGTTGGCCGAGCGAAAGATTGCCCCGGCGCTCGCTGCGAGCTGGGCAGGGTCGGTCTGCCTCTCGGTCGGTCTGATTTTGCCGGCGTGGGCACCTGAAGACATCGGGCAGCTTCCTGTCATGCTCGCGGCGGCGGCGTTGGGATCGGCGCTGCTGGCTTGGCTATCGGTCTGGGCCAGCCGTTGGCCGTAGAGACGTTTGTTCAACACGTGCAGATTGCTTTCTTGCTGTTCGTTGATCCCGTCGCGCCCTGAGGTCGCGACGCTACCTGAGAATGTAAACAACGGCTTTTTTGGCGGGTGAACGGCACGGAGGCGGAACTGGTTCGAAGTTCGGACTCAAACCCATGGGCAAGATGCTCGGGCCACTTTCCGATCCTGTGGCTGTGGTCGCGCGGGCCGCCTGGATCAGTAACCGACCGCTTTGGCGTCGGGCTTGCGGGGGTCGGCGGCGCCGAGGCGGAGTTTGGTGTCGGGATCGATCATCACCGTCTCGGCGTCGCCGCCGACGACGTTGGGGCGTTCGTTCAACGAATGGCCCATCGCGGTGAGCAGCGCGGAGGTATCGGGGCTCATGCCGAAGCGGTCGTGGCTGATGGTGTTGGGCTGCCATTGGTGGTGAAAGCGCGGGAACTCGACGGCCTGCATCACGGGCATTTTGTGGTCGATGACGTTGGTGATGACCTGGAGCACGGTGTTGATGATGGTGGGGCCGCCGGGGCTGCCGGTGACGAGGAGGAGCTTGCCGTCCTTGAGGACGAAGGTGGGCGTCATCGAGGAGAGCGGGCGTTTGCCGGGGACGATGGCGTTGGCGGGACCTTGCAGGAGGCCGAACATGTTCTTCACGCCGATCTTCGAGGTGAAGTCGTCCATTTCGTTGTTCATGAGGATGCCGGTGCCGGGGATGGTGACGCCGGAGCCATAGCCGCCATTGAGGGTGTAGGTGTTGCTGACGGCGTTGCCGGCGGCGTCGACGATGGAGTAGTGGGTGGTCTCGGTGGATTCGGCGGCGAGGCGGGCGCGTTGATCGTCGATTTGGGAAACCTTGATCGGGGTCCAACCGGCCGGGTTGCCGGGGGCGAGACCATCGCTGGGCGTCGCTTTGGCGGGGTCAAAATTCTTCATGAGACCCGCGATGTAGGCGCGGTCGAGCAGGCCGGCTGTGGGGACGTTCACAAAATCGGGGTCGCCCAAAAACTCGGCGCGGTCGCGGAAGGCGCGGCGCATGACCTCGATGAAGAGGTGGAACTTCGCGGCGGAGTTGGCGCCGAGTTTGGCGACGTCGTGGGTTTCCAGCATCCCGAGCATTTGGAGCAGGGCGATACCGCCGGAGCTGGGCGGCGGCATCGTCACGATCTCGTGACCGCGGTAGGTGCCGCGCAGGGGCTGGCGCTCGACGGCGGAGTAGCCCTTGAGATCGGCGAGGGTGATGGTGCCGCCGTTTTTCGCCATGGCATCGGCGATTAGGCGAGCCGTCTCGCCCTCGTAGAATTCGCGCGGGCCGTTTTTCTGAAGGCGGGCAAAGACAGCGGCGAGATCGGGCTGGCGCCACAAAGTGCCGGCCTCATGAAACGCACCGTCGGCGAGAAAAATACGTTTCGACTCGGGGAACTGGGAAAGGAGTTTGGCGTAGGCCTTGAGGTTGGCGGCGGTGCCTTGGGAGATGACAAAGCCATCGGCGGCGAGGCGACGGGCGGGTTCGCAGACGTCGGCCCAGGAAACTTTGCCGGAACCGTATTTTTGCTGGGCGAGGGCGAAGCCGGCGACGGAGCCGGGGACGCCGCTGGCGCGCCAGCCCACGGTGGAAGAGCCGGGCCCGGGCTTGAGGACGTTGCCATCGGGGCCGAGATACATGTCGCGGCTGGAGGCGGCGGGGGCGGTCTCGCGGTAGTCGATGGCGACGGCGCGGCCGTCGGCGAGGTGGATCATCATAAATCCGCCGCCGCCGATGTTTCCGGCGAAAGGATAGACGACGGTGAGGGCAAGGCCGACGGCGACGCCCGCGTCCACGGCGTTACCGCCTTTTTTGAGAATTTCCACGCCTGCTTCGGACGCGAGATCGTGGACGGATGCGACCATGCCGTGCTTGGCCTCGACCGGCGCACGCTGGGCGAGAGCGAAAGGAGCCGGCGCCAAAACGAGGGCGAGCGCGGTGATGAATTTGAGTGCGACGACGGCGGAGTGGGGGCGTTTCATAGCGGGTGGAGTGAGCGGATGTCATGCCAGAGCGCCGCGCAAGTCGCAAGGCGAGTGGAGTCAGGCCGGTTGAGTTGTATTGGAACTATGGCTATCGTCTCCGTCGAATAAACCCTACCCAGACCCACCAGGCACGCTTTGCCGTGCTCGCATTGCAGCGATTGCTGACCGACCTGCCGGTCGCAGCCGCTTGTTTCTTAGCCGCCCCCGTCGTTGCTTCCGCCCAAACCCCGCCCGCGGTCGCCGCCCGCGCTCCGGGCGAGGAAGTGATAAAGATGCAGGCCTTCGTCTCGACCGGCACGCGCTTCAACGACCGCACGGTCACCGATTCGCCCGTGCCGATCGACGTCGTGACGGACTTTGAAATCCGCGCGACCGGTCTCACCGAGCCGGCGCAGATTCTCCAACGGCTGGTGCCCTCGGTAAACTTTCCCCGCACGTCCATCGCCGACGGCACGGACAGTGCGCGGCCGCTTACGCTCCGTGGTTTGGCGCCCGACCAGTTGCTCGTGCTCGTCAACGGCAAGCGCCGCCATGCGAGCGCGTTGATCAACGTCAACGGCACCGTCGGCCGCGGATCCGGCATGGTCGACCTCAACGCCATCCCCGCCGCCGCCATCGGACGCATCGAGGTGCTCCGTGACGGTGCGTCGGCGCAGTATGGCTCCGACGCGATCTACGGCGTCGTGAACATCGTGTTGCGCGACTCCCTCACGGGCGAAGCCGATTCCAGCTTCGGCGTGACGGCCGAGGGTGACGGCAAGGTCTATAATCTCAACGCGACCGACGGCTTCGAGATTGGAGAAAAGGGCAAGGTGACCATCAGCGCCTATCTCCGGAATCGCGAAGGCACAGACCGTTCGCAGCTCGATACCCGCCAGCAATATTTCGGCACCGGTGGCACGCCCACCGCGTCGAATCCGCAAGGTCTGGTCGCCATCTCGGCCAATTTCGGCTCGGGCACCGGCGATTCCGCAGCCGGCGGCACCCGGGATGCGCGCGAGAATTCCTTCAATCGCAACAACCACCGCCAAGGGGACAGTTTCACGGACGACGTGGGCTTCATGGCCAACGGCGACCTGCCGGTCGGTTCCTCCGGCGCGACGCTCTACGGCTTTGGCGGCTTCAATGACCGCAAGACGGAGTCCTACGGTTTTTTCCGCCGTCCGGGTCAGGATACGAACGTGCGTTCGATCTACCCGAACGGGTTTCTCCCCACGTTTAAAAACAAGGCGAAGGACTACTCGCTCGGCTGCGGCGCAAAGGGCGAGGTCGGCGGCTGGGGCTATGATGCCAGCCTCTTTTACGGTCAGATCTCGTTTGAGTTTAACCTCGTCAACACCGTCAACGTGTCGCTCGGTGCGGCCAGCCCGACGGCATTCTACGCGGGCACCCTCGAACTCGGCCAGCTTACCGGCAATCTCGATTTCAACCGCGCGTTTGACGTGGGCCTCGCCAAGCCGGTGAAGGTCGCCACGGGACTGGAGTATCGCGACGAGAGCTACTCGATCGAAGCCGGTGAACGGGCTTCCTACGTCGATGGCGGGGTCGCGATCCTCGACGGTCCGGCGGCCGGCGGTCGGGCTGCCGCGGGCTCCCAGGTGTTCGCCGGATTCCGACCCTTGGACACGACCGACGTCAGCCGCCACTCCCACGCGGTTTATGCCGACGCCGAGAACCAACTTTCTGACGCGCTCACGGTGTCCGCCGCGCTCCGCTTCGAAGATTTCAGCGACTTCGGCAACACCACGAACTTCAAGGTCGCCGGCCGCTACAAACGCCTGCGGGTTTTGGCCTACGCGGCTCGGTGAGCACCGGTTTCCGCGCGCCCGGACTGGGTCAGCAGTTCTTCACGTCCACGGCCACGAACTTCATCACGGTCGGCGGCGTCCTCACGCCCGTTGATATCCGCACGTTGCCCGTCAATACCTCCGCCGCCCCCGCGTTGGGAGCCACGTCGCTCACGGCCGAGAAGTCCAACAATGTGGGCTTCGGTGTTACTTACGCCCTTGGTGACGGATTCTCCGCCTCGGTGGACTACTATCAGATCAAGATCGACGACCGCATCGTGCTTTCGTCGCAGTGGACCGATGCCGCCATCGTGCAGTTTTTCGAGAATCAAGGCCTGCCCGGCGTCGACGGGGGTCGCTATTTCACCAATGCCGTCAACACCAAGACCGAGGGCATCGACCTCAATGTTCGCTACGCCTTGCGCACGCGTGAGGCGGGCCGCTTCACCTTCACCGGCGGTTACAATATCAACAGCACGAAAGTCATGGGCAGCCGTTGCGGTTTGGAGGCCGACCGCACCGTCTTGGCCAACTCCACGTTGCGACGTTTTACCGGCATTCCGCTTTTCGACCTGACCGAGCGCGTCCGGATGGAAAAGGGTCAGCCCGGCGACACGGTGCAACTCGGCGTGCAGTGGGAATGGAACAACTACAGCGTCCGGCTTGGTGCCACCCGCTTCGGCGAGGTTTCAGCGGTGCAGGCCGGTGGCGCGGGTTGGGATGTGAACCGTATCAACTACCTCACGCCCGGCTACGACGTGACGCTTGCCCCGGCCTACGGCTCCGTCGCCCGCGGCACGGGCACGACGCCCGGCAATTTTTCGCCGGCAGTAGATGGTCTCGGCCGACCCAACGGCCAAGTTATCCAAACGTTTGAGGCGACCTGGATCAGCGACCTGGACGTCTCCTACCAGATCGCGAAGGGCCTCCGTCTCTCGGTGGGCATGCAGAACGTCTTCAATGTTTACCCCGTCGAGAACATCCGTTCCAAAGTCCCGGTCACGGGCACGGTTGCGAACGGCGCGAACAACGGCCAAGGCGCCGACAACACCGGTATCTTCCGTTACAGCGCCAATGGCGGCGCGCCGATGGGCATCAACGGCCGGTTCTCCTACGTGAAGCTCAGCTACCGCTTCTAAGCGACGCGCGATTCCGGCGCGTTTTTTCGACCCGGCGTGTTCAACCCACGCCGGGTTTTTTGTGCCCGAGGCGGGCGAAAAGCGGGCTTTGCCTCGCGCCGAAGCTCTGCCAACTTCCCGGGTCTATGATTCTCTCCGTCGGCTGCACGCTCGCTTACGACGTGCTTTCGCCCACCGCGAATTTCACCTTCAACATTCTGGCGAATCGCGACCCGTTCCAGCAACTCGTCGACGAGGGTATCCGCCTCACCCCGGATGTGCCGATCGGCGAACGCACGGCGACTTCGAAGGGCAACCGGGTCTTTCGCGTCGAGGTGCCCGCCGGATCGTTTGAGGTCGTTTATCGCGCGCAGGTCGAAGTCAACCGGCCGACGGTGCCGGCCGAGGTGAAGAGCGACTACCCCGGCCGCCTGCCGCTCTCTATTCTCACCTACATGTTGCCCAGCCGCTACTGCGAGAGCGACCGGTTTGCCCAGATGGCGTGGGACCTGTTCGGGAAATTTCCCCAGCGGGCCGACCAAGTCCGGGAGATCTGTCGCTGGGTCGATGCCACGCTCGTTTACTCGCCGGCGGCGACCGATTCGCACACGTCGGCATGGGATGTCTGGCAACTGAAGAAAGGCGTCTGCCGGGACTACACGCACCTGTCGATCGCCCTGTGTCGCGCCCTCAACATTCCGGCGCGCTACGTGGGCGGATATGCGGTCGGGCTCGACCCGATGGACTTTCACGCGTGTTTCGAAGCCTACATCGGCGGGCAATGGTATCTGTTTGATCCGACCGACGGCATCGCGCCCGACCGGATCGCGGTGATCGCCCGCGGCCGCGACGCGGCGAACGCCGCACTCACGACGATTTTCGGCAAGGTCAACGCCCACCCCGTCAAGGTTTCGTGTGTGATGGCATGATCGGGCCGCGGCGAAAAATGCCGGCGGGCGGATGGCTTCGGTTCCGGGTTGGGACCGTTCTCGCCGAATTTTTACAGCCGGCTCCGGAAATGAGGTTGCCGCTTGCGGCGGGACGCCTACCTCTTGGCTCACCATGGCTTTGTTGAATTCCGGTTCTGTAAGTTCCGCCGCGCGCGCGAACGAGCCCAAGAAGGGTGCGATCAGCGTGAAGGCCGCCCAAGCGTTGGCGAAACAGAAGACCTTGGAGAAAAAGGCGCTGAAGTATAAGCTGCCGCTCGGCGAGCTCGCGTTGTTCACGCAGCAGTTGGCCTCGCTGCTGGTCGCGGGTTTGCCGTTGGTGCAGTGTCTCGAAGCGTTGCAGGACCAGACGGAGGACCAGGTCTTTCGCATTGTGATCCGCGACGTGCGGCTGGATATCTCGGCCGGTAATTCGTTTTCGTCGGCGGTGAAGAAGTTTCCCAACTCGTTTCCCAATCTGTTCACATCGATGGTCGAGGCGGGTGAGGCGAGCGGTGGTCTCGCGGAGATTTTGGGCAAGGTCGCCGGCTATTTCGAGGCGACCGTGAAGCTTTCGAAGAAGGTCAAATCCGCCATGACCTACCCGATCGCGGTCATCGGCCTGGCGACGGCGTTGGTGAACGTGCTGCTGATTTTCGTGATCCCGGTGTTCGCCGACATGTTCAAGGACTTCGGCGCGAAACTGCCTGCGCCCACCCAGTTCCTGATCGACCTGAGTAATTTCCTGAAGGCCTATTTCTTCTACCTGTGCGGGATCGCCTATGGCGTTTATTGGGGCATCGGAAAATTCGTGGCGACGCCCAAAGGCCGCCGCGTGAAGGACAAGTTTCTCGTGCGGGCGCCGATCTTCGGCAACTTGGTGCACAAGATCGCGCTTTCCCGTTTCTGCCGCACCTACGCTACCCTCATCCGCTCGGGTGTGCCGATCCTGCGCACGCTGGAGATCGTCGCTTCGGCGAGTAACAAGGTCCAGATCGAGGATGCCTGCGCCGAGGTCGCGAAACACGTGAGCCAAGGCGGCCAAGTCTCGGAAGTCTTGGCGGCGAACGAGTTTTTCCCGCCCATGATGAAGCACATGGTCAAGGCCGGTGAAGCCACGGGCAACGTCGACGGCATGATGAACAAGATTGCCGATTTCTACGATGTGGAGTGCGAAGCGACGGTCTCTGCGCTCACATCCCTGATCGAACCGATTCTGATCGTGTTCCTCGGTGTCGTCGTCGGCGGTATCGTGATGGCGATGTTCCTGCCCATCTTCCAGCTCGGAGCCGTTGCCGGCGGTCTGCAATAACGGCAGATCCGGGTCGAGCGGGCCGCCCTTGTTGCCGGCGGGTTGACTTGGCCCGCCGAGTTCCGAAAGGTCCTTTTCCCTTTCATGCCCTCCGTTCTCATCGTCGACGACCTCATCTCCATCCACGAGATGTTGGAAGCCGTCATTCAACCCAGCGGTTTCTCCACGGTCTTTGCGACCGATGGAGAAAAGGGGCTCGCGCGCTACAAAGCGGAGAAGTTCGACATTATTTTGGCCGATATCGACATGAAGCCGATGGACGGCATCACGCTGCTCAAGCAGGTGAAGCTCTATGATCCGAGCTGCGTGGTGATCATCATGACGGCGTATGCGAGCACGGAAAGTGCGGTGCAGGCGCTCAAGTTCGGGGCCTTCGATTATCTGCAAAAGCCGTTCCGGGTCGACGAGCTCATCGCCACGCTGAAGCGCGGGATCGAATTCAAGGAGTTCCAGGCCCAGCGCATGACGGTCGGCGTCGCGCCCGGCGTGAAAGCGGACGATATTTCCAACCGCCTCATCGGCACCAGCGCCGCGCTCAAGAAGCTGGTGCAGCAGGTCAAGAAACTGGCCACGGTGCGCACGCCGGTTTTGCTCATGGGCGAGAACGGCACCGGCAAGACGGCGGTCGCGGAGATTTTGCACGCCGCCAACACCGGTGATGCTCCGCTGGTCAGGATCGATTGCGCGCTGAGCACGGAAACCAACCTGCGGGCCGGTCTCATCGGTGAAAACGGCGAGGGCGGCACCTGGGTCAAGCAGGCCAAAGGCGGAACGCTCTACCTCCAGCACCTCCAGTGTTTGTCGATGCCGGTGCAGAAGGAATTGGTGAGCGTGCTGCGCAACACCGCCCACGGCTTCCGGCTGATCTGCACCACCGCCGAAGACCTCGAGCAACTCACCGACGAGGGAAAGTTTCACGACGAGCTGTTCTACCGGGTGGCCTCGGTGCCGGCGCAACTTCCACCTTTGCGTGACCGCAAAGATGACATCCCCTCGCTGGTAAAGCACTACACGGCCAAGGCCACGAATCCGCATTTTGAGGCCAGTCTGATCGAGTTCACCGAAGACGCGCTGGCAACGCTCGCCGCCTATCATTGGCCGGGCAACCTCACAGAGTTGCTGCAGGTGGTTTCAAAAATTGCCGCGACGACCGAAGCCCGCGTCGTGACGTCGCAGCAGCTGCCGATGCGTCTGCGCGAGCTGAAAGACTGGCCCAAGCTCGCCGACTATCTCGCCGGTCAGCAGCGCCAATACATCGACATGGTGCTTAGGGCTTGCCTGGGCCTCATGAGGAAGTAGTGGCGGCCATTGCCCGCTGGCTCAATTACGACATCGTGCAGCAAGGAGCCGATTACTTTATTCCCC
>CALSBN010000062.1:0-22171 GCA_943373185.1 Opitutus sp. GAS368
CCCGCCCGTGAGGTCGCGTGAAGCCGCCGACATGGGCAAGATGCCCATGCCACTCTGAATCGGTGTGGTCATGGCCAGCGGCCCTCCCGCTCGCGGCGGCATTGCAGCATGAAAGCCATGCATTTTTTCACCCCGATGGTGAGTTGCGCGGAGATTGTGTTCTCCGAAACACCGAGCTGTGCGGCGATCTCGGCCTGCGACAAACCGTAGACTTTCCGCAGGGTGAAAATCTGGCGGCAACGGTCGGGCAGCGACTGGATGGCTTCGGTCAAGAGGGCGAGTTCCTGGTTATGGGCGATGAGATCGGGAATGTGGTCTCCCTCATCCAAGACGGCCAACTCCTCGTTTTCCGCTAAAGGTTCCGTCGGCAGGACCTCGCGGTGCCGGAAGCGGTCGAGGGCGAGGTTGCGGGCGATGGAAAACAGAAACGCTTTGGGCGAAGCGACCTCGCCGCGCTCACGGGCCCGCAGGAGGCGCAGGTAGGATTCCTGCACAAGATCGTCGAGATCGTCCTCGGTCCGGAAGCGGCTGCGCAGCCACGCCCGCAGCATCGCCTCGTGCGGTTGCACATGGGTAGCGAACCACTGGCCAAGTTCGGAATCGGGCGGGGGCATTTTCTGAAGAGGGCGGGGATCACGGGCCGAGCGGGGGAGCTCAGACGTGAAGAGAGGAGCGAAAGATTGTCCGCAGATGTCGAATTTTTTTCGCCGGCCGATGGGCGGGCGACAGCGCGCCGAGAAGCAAAGCGGAAGGCAGACGCGCGGGTGACGGAGATCAGCGACGAAGGCCGCCGACTTCGGATTCGAAGTCGATGATCTTTCCGCCCCCGCCGCGCGCCTCTGCGACGAGGCGGCGGTCGGTGGCGTCGCGGTCCCGCGGACGGGCGCCGGCATTGGCGAGAACCCACGCCATCGTCTCGCTGGCGGGGCGGGCTTTCAAACGTGGCGGCCAGAGGGGCGGCGAATCGACCTGGCGCATTTCCGCTGTGGGCGCGTCGGGGGCGATCCGGTATTCGTAGCCGGAGCCTCCGGGCATCGGGGCGGTGAAGCCGGGACGGAAACGGGTGCGGTCGCGCGTGCCGAGCGAAACCGGGAGCGGTTGGCCGGCGGCGTCGAAGAACAGGTTGTCGGCGAGATAGAAATCGCAGAGCCCGTAGTCGGGCCACACTTCAAAGAAGACCATGTCGGCGGCGGAGCTCGGTCCCTTGCGCACCACGTTGCCGGCGATGGTGAGGGCGGCGCGTTGGACCTCGCGGCCCTGATATTGGCTGGGCACGTAGCCGAACTGCATCACGCGGCCGCCGGGATTGTGGATGACGTTGTTGACGACCGCGGCGCGTGCGCCGGATTTGAAGAGCGGGTTACGATCGGCGTTGCTGATGTAGAGGTTGCCGATGAGCGCGATGTCGGCGGTGTTGTCGTGGATGAGGGTGCCCTTGGAGTGCGGGCCTTTGGAATGCGTGGAGTCTTCGAGACCCTCGCCGACGATGCAGTGGCTGAACGTGACGCGGTGTGACGTGTTCCGCCGCCAATCGTCGGGGGTCTTCCCTTGGAACGGCGGACCCGACGCGCTGAGATTTTCGTCGGTCGCCCACGAGAGCGAGCAATGGTCGACGATCACATCGCGGGCCCCGCCGCCGGTGGTGAGGCCGTCGACTTCCCAGCCGCTTTTGCGCGGACGGGTGCCGGCGCCGGGGCGGATGCGGAGGTGGCGGACGATCACATCGTGAGTCGTGATGCTCATGCCACCGTTTGTGAGCGTGATGCCGGGAAAAGGTGCCGTCTCGCCGGCGATGGTGACGAAGGGTTGCGTCACCTTGAGCGACTTTTCGCCGAGATCGATGATGCCGGCGACGGTGAACTCGATCACGCGCGGGCCGTCGGCCGCGAGCGCGGCGGCGAGCGAACCTGGGCCGTTTGCGGCGAGTGTGGTGACGCGGATAGTCCGCCCAGTGGCGCCACCGCGCGTCTCGGTCCAGCCGGCGGGTGTTTCCCACTCGGGAACGTCGCGCTGGGGTGCGGCGACAACGCTGCACGCGAGTGTAGCCAGAAAAAAGCGGAGGGTGAGGGCGGAGAAAGACGTGAAATGATGCATGGGGCGCTCACGGTGGCTGCGAGCTTTTGAGCAGATCGGCAAGTCGGACCATCTCCGGTGCTTGGCCGGTCGCAGCCGGGGTGCGCCCGAGGGCGGCGAGCGCCTGCATTTCACCGACACCCAGCGCCCGGGCGAAGACGGCGACGCCCCCGATGTGGGCTGCGAGAACGGACAGGCGGTTGCTGTGGATAACGCGCCCGACGGTAAACGGTGCTCCTTCTTCGGGTGTGCCGGGGGCGTAGAGATCACGGCCAAACCAATAGGGATTCGCTTTCAAGGCTGTGAGGTCGGCCGCGACCACCGAGTTGAAGGCGCCCGTTGCGTCGCGCCGTAGGGTCACGCGCACTTTGGTAAACTCGTAAGTGCGCAGCACGGTGCGCTCGTCCGCGGTTTCCGCCACGACGGATTCTGCGAGCGGTTGAGCCTCGGGCGGTGTGTAAAATTGGTCCCGCGGAAACGCCGGATCTTCGCCCGGTTGCAGCCCGGGTATTTGCGCGAGTCGGGCTTGCTGCCACGCGTGGGCGGTCGACCGGTAGAAGCGCGTCGTCGCCGGGGCTTCGATCCATGATTCGGTGGCGATGCCATTCAGGTAGGCCGTCACGGATTTCTTTTCCGCGTCAAACACGAGGCCTGCGACCGACCAGGCGGCGTCGAGCTCGACCGGGGTGGCGGCGGCGGCGGCGACCGGCAACTTTTCGCGCGTCACCGCAAGGTGGCGGGCGTAGAGGTCGCCAAAGCTCCCGAGGCCGTTCTCGGAAACGTGCGCGCCGATCGCGCCGGCGTTGGCCCCCAGCCCGGCGAACAACGCGAATTGGCGGCGCCCGCTCTCCCGGACGACGGCCGGGGCGGCCGAGCCCCGGGGCGGAGCCAGCGTGCCCTCGTGCCAGATGCCGGCGATGGCGTGGGTGCCGGCCCGGTAGATCAGCCAGACGAGCAGGGAGACGGATTGGCCGGGGCCCTTGAGGTCGAGCGGGGTGCCGTGAAAATCGGCGCGCGGCACCAGCAGCACCGGGAGGTGATTCTCCGTCGCCGGGGCCTTAAACTCCACGGCTTGGCCAAAGGGTCCGCGGTCGAGCAGGGGAAAATCCGCGAGGGTCGCCGCCGGTCCTTCATGCCAGAAGTCCCGCGAAATATTGCGAGGCTCAAGCAGGTAGCGGTGAATGTCGCCGGGCGCCGTATGGGCGAGGAAGCGCCCGCTGCCGCGGCTGCCGTCCTCGCGCCGCACGAAATCCCAGAAGGCCACCAGGCCCGGGACGCTGCGCACGGATTGGACGCGGTGTTCATAGAGGTGCGCGGTCGATGCGGCGGTGGGTTGTGTCGCACCCGAGCACGTCCCACCCAGCAGGCTGACGGCGGCGAGATAAAGGCCGAGGTTTCGGAAGAATCGGCGCGGATTCATGGCTGATGCGTGCGGTTCTCAGCTTGGGCCGGTGCGGCCGGCGGCGGCCGTCAAGGTTGTGCAGGGACGGCCCACGCGGCGCGCTGGGCGAAGTCGCTTTGAAAATCAGGGCGCCAGCGGCTTACTGTCGTGCGAGGATCGAAGCCGGGGCCCGCCGGGAGATCGCCCCAGCGTCCGTCGGGGCGGAGTTGGTAGTGGCCGCCCCAGCCGGGTTTGGTGGGATCGCGCGGGTCGTTGCCGCCAAGGGGCAGGAAGAAGAGCCACGACGGGGCGTCGCCTTCCTTCATGCAGGCGTGGGGATTGGGCGCGGTGTAGGTTTTTACCGGGTAGAGCGCGCCGAGCGGGCCGCGGTTGCGGACGTTGGCCTCGATCCACTCGCGGCTCGTGAGCGTCTCGTCGCCGGTGAGATACATGCCGCGGAAGGTGGCTTCCTCTTTTGGGCGACCGGGCACGGCCCGCGCGATGATGTAGAACATCCCGGGAAACTCGGCGTGCATCCAGTCGGCGATGCCGTCCTGGTCGCTCACATCGTAGACACGGAACTTGCCGACGAAGGCGGCGAGTCCAGTGGCACCGCGGTCGTGTTTCACGCGCCACAGCGCTTGCGCGAGGTCGGTCTGGCCGCCCCAAAACGTGATGTTCAACGGGTGTGCGGCGGTGCCGGCATCGATGGCGGCGATGAGGCGGCGCGACGCATCTGAATCGCGGCCCTCGCCGATCTGATCGCGGCCGTAGCTGGGGTTGCCCGCCGCGATGCGGGTGCGCAGGAGCTCGGCGTCGGGCCAACCGGCGGCGTGGCGGCGCAGGTGGGGGAGCACGGTGGCGTAGGCGTCGACGATTTCGCGGATGAGTTGCGGGCGGGTCTCGGGACCTTTGGGCACATGGCGTGTGCGGATGGCGGTCGCGATGAGCAGCTCGAGATCAAACTCGTTGGCGTAGTGCATGAGGCGCACGAGCGCCTGTTGGTCGTCGGGGTCGCCGCCGATATCGGTGAGGACGGCGAGGCGGGGCCGTTCGGCGGCGAACGCCGTGGTCAGCGAGATGAAAAAAAGCACGAGAGGGCGCAGGGATATCATGGCGGGGGGGACCGGCCGGAGAAACGGGGTCTCAGGGTTGCTTCGTGGAGAGCTTGGGTGCGAGGGGTTTTCGGGTGACGGGGGTGGACTCCACCATCGTCGCCGGGATTTGCGGGCGGTGGTCACTCGACCAATGATTGCGTTCCAGCACGGTGTCCTCGACGAACATCGCCGGCGCGTTCCAGCCGATGTTGTCGCGGAAGACGTGCGGACCGCCCGAGGTGGTCGCCAACGTAAACGAGTAGCCCATCCCGCAACGGACGGCGGTGCAGTGCTCCACGGTGAGCACCGCGGTGTTGTTGTTCTGGTCGAAACCGTTTTTGGGCTGGTCCATGGCGACGCAGCCGATGACGACGTGTGCGGCGGGCACGAAGTCGCCGCCGAGCTTGAAGCCGTTGCCGTTGCCCGTGAAGCGGTCGATGCCCCAGAGGTTGAGGCCGTTGCGGGAGGCAATGCAGTTTTCGATGCGCACGGGATGGGGCGCCTTCCAGAGATCGAAGCCGTCGTCCGCGTTTTCCCACGCGCGGCAGCCACGGAAGACATTGCCGGGGCCGATGGCGAATTTCGCGCCGAAGCCGTCCGCATTTTCACCGCGGTTCGGTCGGTCGACGTTGCGGTAGGAGTTGCAGTTGAGGACGAGGTTATGGGTGGCGGGGGCGCTGATTTCAAAGCCCGTGCCCTGATTCTCGTGGGCGGCGCAGCTTTCGAGGACGTTGTGATGGCCGGAGATTTCAAATCCGTAACGGGCGGCCCCCAGCACTTCGAGGCCGAAGAGGTGCCACCAATCGCCGGCGATGACGATGCCGCTGAGTTTTTGCTCGAATTTCTGCGCGGAGAAATCGAGCACCACGTTTTTGGAATCGGCGGGCTCGATGCGGATGGGTGCGGCAGCCGTGCCCTTTGCGGTCAGGCGGATCGGCTGGTCGTGCCGATAGGTGCCGCCGGCGAGGCGGATGACGTCGCCGGGCTGGGCGCGGCCCGCAGCCTCGGCGAGCGTGGCCAAAGGTGCGGCGGCCGTGCCGGTGGCGCCGGCTTGGCCGGCCGGGGAGACGAAGAGCGTCGCGGCTTCGCCCGTGCATGCCGCGAGAATCCCAAGAAGCAGAGCGAGGCGGTGCATGCGGCGGATCAAAAGTTGATAGTCGCGCTCAGGGAATACTTTCGCGGGGTTTGGTAGCGGAAGGCGTTGGGGACATCGCCGCCGGCGGCGGCGTTGGTCGTGAACGTGGTGTAGACGACGTCCTGCTCGTCCAGGAGGTTGGCGACGTTGAGTTGGAGGCGGGTGCGGTGTTTTCCGATCCGCAGGTCGTAACTCGTGTGGGCGGACACGAGCGTGTAGGGGGCGGCGTGAAGGTAGTTGAAGGGCTGATTCGCGACATTGCCGATGACCTGCTTGCCGCGATAGTTCGCGCCGCCGCCGACGGCGAGGCCCTTGAGCCGGCCCTCGCGGAACGAATAGGTGGTGTAAACATTGGCGATCTTATCGACGGTGTTGTTGAGCGTGCGGCCTTCGGTATAGCCGGAGATGATGCGGTTGATGTCGCCGATGTTGGTGGCAACCCTGGCGAAGTTGGGGATGGCCGGGTTGGTGGCACCGGCCTGCCAGGTGGCCAGGTGTTGCGCGACGTAGGCGCGGAGGCCGGGGCCGATGTCGGCCTGCTTGGTCTTCGGGAGCGAGTAGTTCAGCATCAGTCGCCACGAGCGGGTAAGGTTGGCGGTGAGGTCGAGTTCGTAGCCGTCGCCCTGGTAGGTTTCGAGGTCGCGGTAGGCGAGGATGGCATCCTGCGGACGGCCGAGGTCGTTCCAGATTTCATTGATGTCGGCGACGCCGTCGCCGGTGCGGGCGCGGTCGGTCTGCTTCATTTTGTAATAGCCGACGGAGCCGGCGATCTTGCCGCCAAAGAATTCGAGTTTGAGGCCGACGTCGATGCCGTCGTTGGAAGCGGGCGGGATGGTCGAGCCGTCGAGCTTGGAGGCGCCGCTGCCGGGGGCGTTGAAAGATTCGGAGTAATTGGCGTAGGCACCGATCCACTCCACAGGGAAGTAGACGAGTCCGGCGGAGGAGGTGCCGACGCCGATGTGGCTCACATCGAGAGTGCCGCGGCCGGCAGTGGCCCCGAGGATGGAGGAGCCGTCGGGGTTGGCGGCGACGCGGCGTTGCTGTTTGCGGTCGTGGATATCGTAGCGATAGCCCAGGAGGGTGGTGAGCTTGCCGTTAAAGAAGGCGGAGGCGGAGGCGATCTGATTGTATTGGAGACGTTGATCTTCGTCGGAGATATTGGTCTCGATGAAGCGGACATCGTTGCCGTTGGACAGGAGAGAGTCGAAACCGGCGGGGTTGCGGGGGGAGTCCCAATACTGGCGGATGCGGATGACGTTGGTGGCGGCCTGGCTGTTGACATTGGTGTTGTTCACGCGGCCGGCGGTCCAAGTGATGGGGGTGTATTCATCGTGGCGCACGCCGGAGGAGACGCTGAAGCTCTGGCGGACCCAGCGGAGTTGTTTTTTGTAGGCGAGGGAAAGGCGCCAGTCGGAGAGCGTGTTCTCCTGCATGGTGCGCTGGGGTTGGACGTCGGAGAAGGCCTTGCCGAAATTGGGATTGGGCGCGCCGTTCGGGAGCACGGTGTTCACGTCGATGCGGTGCTGGTCCCAAGCGCGGAGTTTGCCGATGCGGTGTTGGTCCTGATGGTTGAAGGCGAGCTGGGCAATGATGCCGGCCTGAAAGCGGTGTTCGAGGTAGAACGTCCAACTGTGGTAGGTGGTATCCACGAACGCATCGGGCGGCTGGAGGCTAAATTCACGGCTGGGAATCGACGGGAAGCGTGCGACCGCCGGGCGGCCTTCGGGCAAAATGCGCAACCCGGTGCCGGTGGTCTGGAAAAAGCCCCGCCAGTTTTGGATGCCGAGGGCGGCTTGGCTGGGATCGTAGACGAGATAATCGTCGGTGACCGCGGTGTTGAGGCGGGCGACGCCGGTGCCGGCAGTGGCGGGGGCGGTGACGCCGTTGTAGATGGTGGTGCGGTTCCAGTTCGCGCTTTGGTCGGCAAAGCTTTGGGCGAAGGAGAAGCGGCGGTATTTGCCCTGCTCGTATTCGCCGCGGACTTGGGTGTCTTTCGCGACGCGGAGGGTGGTGGCGAGGTGCGCGCTGTGGCGGGTAGGCTCGTCGTAGTCGCGCCAGCCTTTGAGGCGGTCGGTCATGGCGTTGACGCGGACGGCGAGGCGCTGGCCGCCGGAGATGTTGTAATCGAAACTGGCGCGGTAGCCGCCGAAGGAGTCGGTGCGGAACTGGACGCTGCGGCGCGAGGCGAAAAGGGCCTGCTTGGTGAAGGTGGTGTTGACGCCCCCCGGGTTGCCGTCGCCGAAAAGAATGGAATTGGGTCCGCGGGCAAATTCGAGGCGCTCGGTGTTGTAATTGTCGCTGGAGACATACCAGCGGAAATAGTTCCGGCTGGGGAAACTGTTGCCGACGCCGCGGATGTTGACGTTGTATTCGCCCATGGTGGAGAGCTCGCCGGCCGGGATCGAATTGGGGGCCCATTCGGCGGCGGAGCCGAAGCTGGTGGCGCCGATGTCCTCAAGGAACTCGGCGGTAAGGACGGTGATGGCGGAGGGCGTTTCCTTCAGGAGCGAATCGATGCGTCCGCCGGCGAGCGCGCTCGAGGCGGTGTAGCCGACATCGCGGTCGGAGCCGACCTCAAAGGCGGCGAGCGTGATCGCTTCGGATGTGGGTGGCACGGTCGATGTGCTCGGGGCCGTGGGAGCGGTCTGCGCCGAGGCGGCCGTGCCGGAGAGGAGCGCCAACCACGTGGCGACTAGGATCGATGGATTGCAGGGGGTGGGGTAGTGCATAGTGAACGTGGGGTAACTCCGGCCGAGGCGCGATGGCGAGCAGTTTCTGCCATCGGCGAGGTGGTGCTTCGAGGGGGAGCGCCCGGCTGTGGCTTAGAGATCGAAGGACGCGGAGAGAATGAACTGGCGGGGGTCGATGATGCGGTAGGCGCTGGGGGCGCCGTTCGGGAGGGCGCTGATTGCCTGCAGGCGGCCGCTTTCCTGGACGTTGCGAATGTTAAGCTGAAAGTTCGCTTCGATCCGGCCCTTGTAGAGCTTGGTCCGGTAGGACGCGAGCAGGTCGAAGTAGGCGCGGGCCTTGTCGTAGATGGGCCGCGTCGCATCGAGGCTCTGGTAAACGCCGGCGGTGTTGAGCACGCCGTTGTAGCCGATGGCGCCCTTGTCTTCCCAGCGCACGGCGCCGCCGACGGCCACGTTCTTGAGCCACTTATGGTCGGTGATACCGGCGAGTTGGTAGCGGGTCAGGAGGTTCGCGCGGTATTTGCGGATCTGCGGCTGGCTCTTGCCCTCGTTGGCTTGGGCAACGGCGAGCGGCGCGAGCACGCTGGCGTCGAGGAATTCTTTGGCCGATTGCGCGGCGCCGTAGCGTTCGGTGAAAAACGGTTTGTTGAGCTCGGGGTCGATGATGCTGGTCCAGACGGGCAGGCGCTCGGCGATCCACTTGGTGATGTCGCCCGAAAGATTTTTGTCGATCGACTCGGTCTGGGTGACGTTGCCCTTGATCGTCCAGTTCCGGCTCGGGTTGTAGTTCAGCTCGAATTCGTAGCCGCGCGATTCGAGGTCGCTCGGGGCGTAAATGAGGCTGTTGGAGAACGTGGGATTCACGAAGTATTGCTGGTCGAGCTTTGCGATGCTGGAGATCTGCTGGTTGATCTGGTCTTCGGAGAGGACGGTGCCGTTGGCCGTCGCGGCACGGGTAATCCAGCCGCGGGCGACGTTGACCAAGCCCGGGGGCGCGTAGGTGGTGGTGAGGTCGATACCGTGGACGCGTTGGGCCAAGGTGCCGCCGTTGTTGGCACGGGATTGGATCTGCAGCGTGGAGTAGCGGTTGAGCCGGGCAATGAGCTTGCCCTGGAGCAAGGTGACGGAGACGCCGTAGTCCTTGCCCTCGCCGGAGGGGTTGGGGAGCGGGTTGAGGTAGAGGCCGACCTGGTTGAGCGAGGCCGGCAGGAAGCTGTCGGACATGTTGGCGTGGAAGCGCAGCCACGAGGTGGCTTTAACGACTACGCCGGCGGTCTTGGTGTCGCCCATGCGGTAGGTGGGGGCTGCGGTGGAGAGAATCGCGAGGGACGAGGCGACGAGATTGTAGCCGTCGGGGCCGAACGTGTATTGGCGGGGCGATGGGTTGCGGTCCACCGTGCGGTCTTTGCGGAAGCCGACCGTCGTGATGACGCGGTCGTTGATCAGGCTGCTTTGCAGGGCGGCGCCGAGCGTGCGCAGGGTGTTGCTCCTCCAGCCGGTGGTCTGGCTGAAGAAGTAGTTGCCGTCGATCTTGGCGGGGTCGCGGTTGAACACGCCGGTGACACCGTTGCCCCAGGAGAAATTGTAGACGCCGGGAATCAGAGCGTGCGGGGCGTAGTCGACGTTTTGGCCCTGATTGTCGCCGACGTAGTAGCGGTAGAAAGGCTGGGCGGCGACGGCCGGAGTCGTGAACGTGGTGGCGGTGCGCTCGGTGGTGGGGAAGGGATACCACGACTGGCTGCTGCCGACCTCGTCCTGCCAGCGGGTCAGGCGGGTGCGGGTGCGGCGCTCCTCGGCGTAGGCGGAGAGCGTGTGCATGCCGACCCAACGGAGCAGGTTCTTCTCGTTGCGCAGATCGAGGCGATAGGCGAGCTGGGTGCGGCCGGTCTTGCGCTGGGAGTAGTTGTCGGCGCGGGCGCGGATGTTGAAGATGCCGATGAACGGACGGAGCAGATTGGGGTTGGGCGTGCCGTCGACCATGCGCTCGTTGACGTCGACGTAGATATATCCGGTGCGACCGCCGCTGCCGGCGGCGCCCATCATGTCGTTGGTCTGGCGGACGCCGTTTTCACCGAAGAAACCGGCTTGGAGGGCGAGCAGGTTGCGCGGGGTGTTGAAGATCGTCTGTTCCAACTGGAGGTTGGCCGTGGCCTGGCGGACGGCGGTGTAGTTCATGGCCGCGAGATTGATCGACGTGTAGTCGTAGAAACCGCGGTTGTTGGTGGCCGGGTCGGTGGCGAACAACGGCTGGGCGGGTGTGGGTGGAGTGAACACGGTGTTCACGAGGAAGACGTTTTGATTGGGTGTGACCGGAGTCGTCGTGCTCGTGGTCGTGCGGCTCGGCCCCCACCAACTGGCGCGACCGTCGGGTTGCACGAAGATGGTGGAAAGGTTCAGGAACTGGGACGCGGAGAAATAGGATGGGAGACTGGTCGTGGTCCACGTGCCGGGCACGGCGGTGCCGTTGATCTTGGCGGTGGCGGTGACGGGGTCCCACGTAGGCGAACCGGCGGCGCGCCAGGACGAGATCGTCTCGCGGGGCATCGTCTGGTTCACGAGCGTGCCGTAAGAGCGGTAGGTGGAATACGAGCCGGTGAACGAGGTGTGCTTGAACGGGCGGTAGCGGAGCATCGCGTTGAGGCGGACGCTGTCGACGCCGGACGGCTCGCGCACGAAACCGTCGTGCTGATAGACGGCGCTGCCGCGGATCGCCAATTTGTTTTTCCAGAGCACGCGGTTCAGATCGAGACTGGTGCGGTAGCCGCCGTAGCTGTCGGAGCGGAACGTGATCGAGGAGCGATTGCGGCTGAGATTGGCGGTGGCGGGCTGCAGGTTCACCGTGCCGGAGGGATTGCCGAGGCCGAAGACGCTGGAGTTGGGCCCGCGGCTGACTTCGACGCCGTCGATGTTGATGGGATCAACGGGGACGAGGCCGTTACTGGCAAAGTTGCCGATCGAGAGGTTGGCCGCACCGATGCCGCGCACGCGATTGGCGTTGGCAGGGTCGGTGGAGGTGGTGTCGACGGTGCTGCCGTTGCGGTCGAGCGCCGCATCGGTGTAGGTGGCGGTGCCCTCGGTGCCGGCCTCGTAGGCGAAGATGTCGTTGATGTCCAAGAGCCCGAAGTCGGTCATCTGTTTCTTGGTGACGATGGAGGTGGAGGAGGCGAGGTCCTCGACGCTGGAATTGAGGCGGGTGCTGGAGGTGGTGTTGGCGGCGTAGTAGCCGTCGTTGTCGGATTTCACCTCAAACGGGGAGAGCGCGATGGTCTCGGACGAAGCCGATTCCGTGGTCTCGACCCTGGGCGCGGGCTGGTCGGCGCGCAGGGCGGCGACTTCGTCGGGATCGAGCCGGCCGTTTTTGTTGGCGTCGTATTTGGCGAGGGTGGCGGGAGAGACGGCAGGGGCGTCGGCGGCCGAGGCCGGTGCACCGGCGAGAAGAAGGAGCATGCCGGCTAGCCGGGCGGAGAGGGATTTTTTCATTTGGGTGGTGGAGTTTAGGGTGGCTTCGGTAGAATCGGGATTGGCGGTGCGGCCGCGGGTAACTGTCAGAGTGCCGGTGCGGGCGTCGCGGACGATCAGCAGACCGGTTTTGCCCACCAGGCGCTCAAGGGCCTCAAGCGTGGTGAAGTTGCCCCGGATGGCCGTCGTGCGGACGCCGCGGACGGTCTCGGCCAGGAAAACGATCTCCACGCCGCCTTGCTGCGCCGCCTGCTTGAGGGTGTCGATGGCGTCGCCGGACGGGACGTCGAAGGCGCGCGGGTGGCCGACTTCCGTAGTGGCCGCGAGCGAAGGGCGCGCGGTCAATACGACCAACAGGAGGTGCAGGGCGAACCGGGCTCGAATTAGGGCGGGCCGGATAAGGAAGAGCGAAAGTCGGGGCATGGGGCAAACAGGGCAGGTCTGCAAATGAGACGTTCATCCGCGTGATCTACCCCAAAAGATTTCCGACGATTCTCCGCGCCGACGGGGAGGGCTGGCCGAAAGGGCGCCGAAAGGCGACGACCGGCGCGGTCACTTCGCGGCGTGCAGGACGATCTCGTAGTCACCGCGGCGCTCCGGGCGGAGGCCGGCGGCGACCGTGACCAGAGTGACGAATCCCTCGATATTGTCCGAGCGGATCGAGGCGACGATGGGCACGTGGGCGCGCGTGGGATCGGCGAGGGTGATTTGCACGCGGTTGCGGCGGTTCAGCTCGGCCAGCACATCGACCAGCGGCGTCGACGAGAAATCCAGCAACTGGGGCTGCCAAGCCCGCACGCGCGCGAGTTGGGCCGCGGTGGTTTTGGTGATAGCGGGCGAGGTCGGTGCGGCCAAGGTCACCAGGGCGCGTTCACCGGCCACGACGAGGGGTGCGGGAGCGGGCGCCGGCGCAACCGCAGCGGAAGCGGCTTCAGCGGGCGCGGGCGTGGGTGGAGCCACTTGCACCTTGCCCTCGGTGACGAGGATTTCGACCGAGGCGGCATCGAGGCGGACGGTGAAGGCGGTGCCCACCGCGCGCACATCCACGTCCCGGGCGCGGACAATGAACGGGCGCGCCGGATTCTTGGCGACCGTGAACAGGGCTTCGCCCCGACGAAGCACGACACGGCGTTCGGCCGCGGAGAAGTTGACCTCGATTTCGGCGCCATGGTTCAACTCGGCCACGGAGCCGTCGTCGAGGGTGCGGCGCTCGTAGCCGCCGGCAGCCGCGAGGGGCGCAGAGGATACCGGGCCCCGGGGCCATAGGCCCACGGCGGCAAGTGCGAGCGCGGCCGCCAAAGCGGTCAGGACAACCGGACGGCCCCAGCGCCGCCGGATCGGGCGCGCCAGCACATCGGGATTTGGCTCGGTGCCGTGCTCGGGCCGCCAGTCGGCGATGGCGTCGAGCCGGCGCCAGCCGGCGCGGTGACGAGCGAACCATTCGCCGTGACGCGGATCGGCGGCCCGCCATTGGAAAAACTCGTCTTGCTCGGCGGCGGTGAGGCCCCGGTCGTGTCGGGTGAGCCACTCGGCGGCTTCGCGCCGGATGCGCGTGACGGCGGGATCGGACGACGGCGAGTTCATCGGCTGGGGCCGGAACCGTCGCCGTGTTCGGCGAAGAAATCCGTGCATTTTTCGATGCCGATGGTGATCTGGTTGGAAACGGTGCTCTCCGAAAGGCCGAGTTTTTGGGCGATCTCGCGGTGCGACAAACCGTAGAGCTTCCGCAGCGTGAGGATTTGGCGGCAGCGGGCGGGGAGGGATTGGATGGCTTCGGTCAAGAGGGCGAGTTCCTGGTTGCGCGCGAGAGTCTCGGGAATGTCCTCGCGCTCATCCAAGACGTGCAGGGTGTCGATTTCCCCCAAAAAATCGGTGCGGGAAACTTCGTGGCGGCGCAGCCGGTCGAGCGCGAGGTTGCGCGCGGTGGTGAAGAGAAACGCCTTTGGCGAGGCGAGCGTGCGGGCGGTGCGGGCGTGGAGGGTGCGGACAAACGCCTCCTGCACGATGTCGTCGATGTCGACGCGCGACTCGAAGCGTTGGTGCAACCAGGCGCGCAGCATCGCCTCGTGCGGGTGCACGTGCTCGGCGAACCACTGGCCAAGTTCGGAATCGGGCGGGGGCATGGGGGGAAATGCGGGTGACGCGGGACGTTCCTTTTTACGCGGGAACAGTCGAGCGGATTATTGGCGACAGCTCCGTGCATGGGCGCAGCCCGCGCCAATTCATGGACGCTCCGAAAGCCTGAGCTTCGGGCGGGGCGAGCGGCGCGCCGGTCGATCGGCGGGGACGGGCGGGCAGCAGGAGGGGTGGAAGCGGGATTCGGAACCTCACGGTGGGACGGGCCGGCCCGCCCTGCCAAACTATGACGCGCTGGATAGCAGGGGCCCGAGAAAGCAGTCGCGATGAAACACCGGACGGGCTCATCGCTTGAGCCCACAACCCGAAATTAACCCCGCTCGTTTGGGGCGTTCAGCTGCTCAATTTGAGCGAAAGCTTGGAAAATGGGAGCCCTGTGAACAACGCCTGTTCGTGGACCTCGGCGAGCGAATCACCGTCGATCCCGAGCCGTGTGGAGGGAAACCGTGTATTCTCGGCATGCGCATTCGGGTGAAGGATTTTTTGCAGATGCTCGGCTCCGGCATGACGGATGCCGATATTCTCGCCGAGTTTCCTTATTTGGAGGCCGCCGATCTTCGAGCGTCGCAGCTCTATGCGGCCCGACTGACCGACCACGCGGTTCTGCGGTCCGTGTGACCCTACGGCCATGCGCTTCCTGATTGATGCGCAGTTGCTACCTTCACTCGTGGATGGTTTCGAACGCCTGGTCGTCGGCGAAAATGAAAAAGACGTTCGGGCGCGGAGTGGTGTCAGCGGCGAGGGTGCGCACGGCGAGACTGAGGAGGAAAAAAACGAAAACGATAGGGCGGATTATGGCTGGCGGGAGGTTGCCTTGGTTTTGAGGAGATCGATCGGGGCGTCGTTGGACTGGCGCGAGCCCGGCGTGCTGCGGCCCTCGGCGACGTAGCGCTCGAGGAGGGCAGTGAGGCGGGCGACGACGGCGGGGTTGGCCGCGGCGAGGTTGCGGGACTCGGCGAGATCGCGGTCGAGATCGTAGAGTTGAACTTCAGGGAGACCGGCAGCGCGCGCGGCCGAATCGCCGGGCTTGCCCCAGCCACCCGAACCGGGGGCGAGAATAAGTTTCCACGGACCCTCGCGGATCGAGAACTTTCCCTCAATCGAGTGATGCACGACGGCTTCGCGTAGCAGGGCTCGCGAGAGGCCGCGGAGCGCAGGCAAAAAACTTTCGCTGTCTTCGCCAGCCGCAGCCGGGAGATTTGCGCCGAGGAGTTCGGCGCAGGTGGCGAGGAGATCGGTGAGACAAATGACTTGGGCGCTCGTGGTGCCGGCAGCGACATGGCCCGGCCAGCGGACGAAGAACGGGACGCGGTGCCCACCCTCCCAGATGTCGGCCTTGTAGCCGCGGAGATCGGCGCTGGCGAAGTGGCCCTGTTTTTCGAGGCCGGGCGTATCGGCTTGGGGTGAGCAGCCGTTATCGGCGGTGAAAATGACGAGGGTGTTGGCGGCGAGACCGTGGGCGTCGAGGGCGGCGAGGATTTTTCCCACCACGGCGTCGGTCTGCATCATGAAATCCCCGTAGGCGCCAAGGCCGCTTTTGCCCTGCCACTCGAGGGTCGGGAGAATCGGCGTGTGCGGCGAGGTGAGGGGCACATAGAGAAAAAACGGTTTCCCGGCCTTCGCGGCGGCGGCGTGATCGGCAACGTAGGCGACCGCCTGCCGCTCCAGGCGCGGGAGCATCTCGACGGGAGGCAGAGTTTCGATGACGCGGTCGTTTTCGATCAGGCCAGACATCGTGCGGGCGTTGGAGCAGCCCCAGAAATAATCGAAGCCGCGCGTGATCGGGCCGCCAATGATGCGCGAGCCGGGGGGCAGACCGGCCTCGCCCATTTTGTCCTTCTTCGCGGCCGGAGCGGGTGCGGCGACCGCGGCGGCGGATGACGGACGCTCGGAGGTGAAGCCGAGGTGCCACTTGCCGATGGCCGCCGTGGCATAGCCGTGCTGCCGGAGGAACGCGGGCACGGTGAGCCGACCTTCGGCGATGAGCGGCGGATCGTCGGCACCGTCGAGCACGCCGCGTTGCAGGCGGGTGCGCCACGCGTAGCGGCCCGTGAGCAGGCCGTAGCGCGTGGGTGTGCAGACGGAGGAGCCGCTGTGGGCGTCGGTGAACGTCATGCCCTGCGCGGCAAGACGGTCGAGGTGCGGGGTCTTTATTTTTCCGCGGGCGGGATTGAGCGCCTGCACATCGCCGTAGCCGAGGTCGTCGGCGAGAATGTAGACGATGTTGGGCTTCGGCGGAGACGCGGCCGGCAAAACGGCAACGGACGCGAAGAGGAGCAGGACGGTCGAGAAAACGCGGAATGAGCGCATGGGGAAAGAGGCGGGGCGTCAGTTCTTGGTGTTCTTCTTGGCATTCCGGGCAGGCGCGTCGGGTGGAGGCGTCAGGCCGTCGGCCGGTTGGTTCCAGAGGCGCCACGGGTCATCGAGGCGGCGCATTTCGGCGAGGAGCAGGGCCTCCATTTCGGCGAGCTTCGCGGCGTGGCGCGGGTCGGCGGCGAGGTTGCGCTGGTGGGCGGCGGGTTTGATGCCGGTGAGCGCCACGAGCGCGGGAGCGTGATGTTGCTCAATAAACTCATGCGGATTCTCGCGGAGATTGAAGAGCTGGGTCTCGCGCACGGAGCCGCCGAGCACGTCAAATTTCACTAGCTTCCAGTCGCCCTGTTTGACGCTGCGCATGCCGGGTTTGGTGCCGCCGTTGTAAACGCCGTAGAGCGTGTCGCGCACTGTGGGCTGCTTGCCCTCCAGCACGGGCCGGAGGCTCCGGCCCTCGTTGCTCGCGGGGGCGGCGATGCCGGCAAAATCGCAAAGCGTGGCGAGCATATCGAGCAGGTAGGCGTTACCCTCGGCACGCGTGCCGGGCTTGATGCCAGGGCCTTTCACAATGAAGGGAACGCGCCAAGTGTGTTGGTAGAGATTTTGTTTTCCCTGCAGCCCGTGGCGTCCGATGGCCATGCCGTGATCGGCCGTGTAAATGATGTAGGTGTTGTCGAGTTCGCCCATGGCTTCGAGTCGGGCGAGGACGCGCCCGATCTGGATGTCGATGGCCTCAGAGCAGGCAAATTCGCGGCCGAGCTCGTTGCGGATCGTGCGCTCGTCGCGCCGTTCCCAGACGCCGCTCACGGACTCCTCGTCGCGGAGACCGGGGTGGCCGTGGGGAAACGGATGGGCGGGCAGATAATTCTCGGGCAGCGCCGGTTGTTTCGGGTGCGCGGGCGGAGGCGTCGACGGGTCTGCGTGGTTCGTCGCGCCGTAGTTCGCTAGCAGGTCGGGTTTGCCGTCGCGGGTGTCGTGCGGATGAGAAAAGCCGAAGTGAATGAGGAAGGGATCGCGGTCCTGCGTGGCCTCGCGGTTTTTGAGATACGCGAGGACCTGTTCGCCGTGCCACGCGCTGCCGGTCTCGTCGGTGCCGCCGCGTTTCGTGGCGTCTTTGCGGACCGTGAAGAGCCGGTTGGCCGCCTCGTAGCTATTGCCCATCTTGCAGGTGCGCATCGTGTCGTAGCCAGCGCGGTTGAAGACGGCGGGGATCGTGCTCTGCTCGAGGTTGGGTGGGCAATGCGCGGCGGCGCCCGGGCCGATCGGGAGGTGCCACACGGAGCGCCCGCTCATAATCATGTGGCGCGACGGTGTGCAGACGGCACCGCTGAACGATCCCATGTGATACGCTCCGTCGAGCACCATGCCCTGCGCGGCGAGCCGATCAAGGTGCGGCGTGTGGAGCGCGGATTTCGGATTGTAGGCCTTCAGGTCGAAGGGGGACTGATCGTCGACGAGGATGAACAGGAAGTTTGGCCGACGCGGCTCGGCGGCGGCCGCAGCGGCTGAAAGGGGAAGAAGGAGAGAAAGAGAGATGAGGAGAAGGGAGCGGAAGGGTAGCATGAGATGAGGGCGGGGTGAGCGGAGGCGGGCGGCCGGGAGGGTTGGTAACGCGGGTTAGAACGAGCCTTTGAGGCCGATGGTCCAAAGCGAGCCGAAGTCCTGACGGCTGCGGAACTGAGCGTGGGCGGGCGTGGCGGGGCCGTAGATTTCGAAGTCCTCGGTGGCGTTGCCGACGTTGCGCAGGTTGGCGAACAGCGCGAGGCCGCGCCAGATGAAGAACTCGCCCTGGAGGTCGAGGTTCATCTTTTTGCCCAGCCACGCGTAGCTTTGGGGATCGGAGGCCAAGCCCGTGCCGTCGCGCTGGCGGCCCCGATAATTCCAATTGGCGCGGACGTTGAATTTCTGCCGCGTCAGGCTCGCGCCCCAGCTGTAGACGCGAGGCACGTAGCCCGCGAAATTCTCCGCCGCCGCGCCGGTCACGCGTTGCGCGCTGACGTTGGCGAAAACCTGCACGCCCCGCGCCCAGTGCGGCAGCCGGGTCAGCGCCTGCTTGTAGCTGAAATCGACGCCGCTGGTTTTCAGAGTGCCGGGGATGTTGCGCTGGGTCGCGACGTCGTAGCCGCCGTAAATGGAGGGATCGATGCCGTAGAGTTCGAAGAAATCAGACGGCGGGCGGAACGTCACGGCCTCAAAAAAGTTCTCATAGTTGCGCAGGAAGCCGCCGACCGAGATCTGCCCCACGCCTTGAAAATAATACTCGAGGCGCGCATTCGCGGTGCGCGCGCTCCAAGCCTTGATGCCGGCGTTGTTGACGACGATCCGGTTGGAGTTGCTCGCGGGGCTTTCGGTGTCGGGCAGGGTGATGCCGCCGGCATATTGGTTGAGATTGGGGCGGCCGACGGATTGGTAAACCGCGGCGCGGGCCACAAGATTTTCGCGCAGGTTGTAGCTTGCGTTGAGGCTCGGGAAATAGCGGAGGTATTCCTTCTCGGTGCTGGCGCCGCGCTCCAAGAACGTGAGCCGCGAGACGGCGAGGGCATCGCTCGTGGGTTGGATCAGAGCGGGCTGCACCCCGGTGAGCGTCGGATTGCTGTCGATGACGCGGCCGGAGGCGTCGCGCAGGAAATTGCGGGTCGGGTCGTTGAGCGGGCCGTCGGCGGAGACATTGGTCTGCTCGGCGCGGATGCCGCCGACGAGTTTCAGGCGGCGCTGCATCAGCTCGACATCGCCGCGGAGGTAGACGGAAGAGACCGTTTCGGCGGCAAACTTGGAGGCGGTGACAATGGAGCGATACTCGCTGTTCGCATTGGGCACGAAGTGCGTGGGATTCGCTCGGTAGGAATCGAGCACGGCTTCGTTGCTGACCCATTCGATGCGCGGAAAGCCGAACGGCGCGACGCGCTGCGACGCGCCGGCGTCGAGGAAGGGCAGCGCCGCGTCGTCACCGCCGGCGAGCGTCGTGCTCGCGCGGCCGTCGCGGCCGACATATGAGAAGGCCGAAGTGAAGCCCTGCAAGTCGCGCTCGGAGCGGCGCACGTCGAGCCCGGTCCGGAGCGTGACGGGAACGCGCCAGTCGAAGGCGCGGCGGACGCGGGCGAAGAAGGTGCGCTGCGTGTCGCTGTTGTGCTGCTCGCTGCCGGTGGTAGAAACAAGCGCGTAGTTGGAAATTTTATAAGGATCGACCGGCGTGGCGCCGGCGCCCTCGGTGACGGGGATGGTGTTTGGGCGGTGATAGAAGATGTCGGCGAACGAAACGGTCCCTCCGGTGCGCTGGGCGGTCACGTTGTTGAAGAGGCCGCGGTCCATGTTGCGGAGCGTGTGGGTGGCGCGTGAGTAGCCGAGGCCGACCTCGCCCTGCCAAAGCGGGCCGGTGTGGCGCCACGTGAGCGTGGGCATGAGGGTGCGGTTGTCACGGGTCTGGCCGACGTTCGCGAGCACGAGCGTGCCGGAGCCGGTGCGGCCGCGGGTGGAGAACGGTGTAAACGCGCCAGCATCCGTCGCGCCGACGTTGAAGGTGAGCGTGCGGCTCATGTTGGCGAAGGCCGTCGAGCTGAACTGAAACGAAAAGGTGAGCCGGTCCGAGGGGCCGAGCCGGGCGTCAAGCGTGGTGCTGAAGGAATTGCGCGTGCTGTCCTTCGTATTGTCGCGCACGGCGGTGGACGAGAGATACGGCCGGTCCGGGGTCGTGTGGGGGAACGTGGTGCCGTTGGTGGCGGCGCTCGCCCCGCGCCAGGTATTTTGGATGAAGTCCTGATTGAGGTAGTTCGTCGAGGTGCCGGCGGAGATCGTGAAACCGAAGTTTTTGTTCACCGGCTTGAGGTAGGTGAAATCGAAACCGGGATGGACCTTGCGGGTGTAAGCGCGCTGCGGGCCCGGGGTCTTGTGGAAGTCACGTGCGTTGTCGCGCATGAGGAGGTAGAGGTTCCAGTCGACGACGGGCTTGGCGCGCTCGAATGAGCTGCGCGGGACCATGTTCACGGAGCCGGCGAGGGCGGAACCCGGGCTCTCGGGTGTGGGTGAAAACACGACCTCGACGCGCGCGAGATTGTTGATCGAGAGCATGTCGAGCGAGACGTTGCGGGCGGTGCCGCCGCCTGGATTGGCCGAGGCGACGCTGAAGCCGTCGATTGTGACGGGCACGTAGTCGGGCGACACACCGTTGAGCGAGACGCCGCGGGCAAAGCCGCCGACGTTGTCCACCGAGACGCCGGGCATGAACTTGATGAACTCGGCGACATTGCCCTCGGGCACAAAGCCGAGTTCGTCGGTGGCGACGACGTTTCGGAGATTCGGCGCGAAACGCTGTTCGTTGATCGCGATGGCGGCGCCGCTCATTTCCTTGGATGTAGAGACGGTGAAGGCGCTGAGCTGCACGACCCCGCCGCGGGCTCCGGGCGGCGTGGCGGCGCCGAGCGTGACGTTGAACTGGGTCGTCTGTGTAGCGACGACGGTGACGGACTCGGTTTGCGGCGCGAAGCCGGTGTAGAAGAATTTCACCCGTGCGGTGCCCGCGGGGACGGCGGTCAAACGGTAAACACCGTCGGCATCGGTGAGCGTTTCTTGGGTCGTATTCTCCACGGTTACGCGCACGCGTTCGAGGTAGCTGCTGCTCGCTGCGTTAAATACCCGCCCCTCGATCGCGCCGGTGGTTGCCTCGGCAGCGAACGTAGCGGAATTCGGTCCTACAATAAGTCCGAGAAATACGGCGAGCAGGGTTCGGGTGGATTTCACAGGCGGGGCCTTGGGTTGGGGTTCAGGTTGCGGCGACGGCTCGCTGGATGCGTGCCGGTTCACCATGAAAGCTCCCGATTTGGCGTCCTCTGCGACGACCAGTCCGGTATCGGCGACGAGGCGTTGCAGCGCCTCCCGCACGGTATACTCGCCCCGCACCGCGTTGGTCGTGATGCCACGGACGGCATCGACCAAGAAGACCACCTGTCGCCCCGAGCTATCGGCAAAGCGTTTCAACGTGCCGACGGCATCCCCGCGCGCGATGTCGAAGCTTTTGCGCGCGGCTTCACCGGCTTGGACCGGCGCGCAGGCGCAGACCAAACAACAGATGCTCGCGAGGGTCGCCGAGCCGGTGGAAATCAGGGGTTTCATCAACAGGAACAGTGGGGACGCTCCAGAGACGCAGCACCGGACGAAACGGGTTATCCACGTTCGCATGATTTTTCGCCGCAGCAGGCGAACGCCTTAACGCATCGCCCTCAAAACGACGGTCATTTCGTCGCGGCGCTCGACCATGATCGCGCCGCTGCCCTCAAGCAGGCGGACAAAGCCTTCGACGTTGTCGGCGGCGAAGGTGCCGCCGACGGGGCGCTCGGCGATCGACGGATCGTCGATGACGAGCTGGAGACGGTTGCGGCGGTTGAACTGCGCGACGACATCGCGCAGCGGCGTTTCGGAAAACACGAGTTTGCGTTCCTGCCACGAGAGGGCCTCGCGCAGGGCGGCGTCGGCGATTTTTTCCACGGTGGGCGCGGCCTTCGACGGCGCGGAGGGCAGCGAGAAAACGGTGCGCTCGTTGGCGGTCAGGAACGTCGGGCCGCCGCTCGCCGGCCCGCCGGTTTGGGCGTTGCGTTCGTCGCGTGACGGCACGGCGGAGGAAGAAAGCGCGTTGGGGACAACGCGCTCCACCTCGGCGACGGAGACTTTGCCTTCGGTCACGAGCACCTCGACGGCGGTGGTGGCGAGGCGGACGTTGAACGCAGTGCCCACCGCGCGCACGGCAACGCCTCCCGCGGAAACGATGAACGGTCGCGCGGGATCGGGTGCGACGGTGAAGTGTGCCTCGCCGGCGGCGAGGTCCACGCGGCGCTCGTGCGGGGCGAGGGAGGCGCGGAGCCGCGTCTCGGCGTTGAGCTCGAGGACGGAGCCGTCG
>CALSBN010000063.1:0-22164 GCA_943373185.1 Opitutus sp. GAS368
TCGCGTTCGAGCACTACGGTGTGGTCCCGGATATCGTCGTCCTCGGCAAAGGTCTCGGCGGCGGGGTCGTGCCGATGGCCGCGGTGATCGCGCGCACCGACTACGACATCGCGCAGCACACTTCGCTCGGCCACTACACGCATGAAAAGAGTTCGGTCGGCTGCGCGGCGGCCCTCGCCACGCTCGACGTCATCCGCGACGAGGCGTTGGGGGAGCGGTCGGCGACGCTCGGGGCTCACGCGCTCACGCGGTTGCATGAACTCGCGGCGCGGCATCCGCTGATCGGGGGCGTCCGAGGGCTCGGTCTGTTGCTCGGGGTTGAACTGGTGACCGACCGGACTTCGATGGCGCCGGCCCGAGACGCCGCCGAGGCGGTGATGTATCACTGCTTCGCCCACGGGCTGAGCTTTAAGATCGGGCAGGGCAACGTGCTCACCCTGACGCCGCCGCTGACGCTCTCACTCGCCGAACTCGACCGGGCCTTGGACATTCTCGACGCCGCCCTCACGGCGGCCGCCAACGAAACTGCCACACTATGAAATCGCACCTGTTTCGCCTCACCGTGTTTTGGATTTGGGCATGGGTCCTTGGTTCGGTAGCAGTCCCGGCCGTCGCTTCGACCGCCCCGGCATCGGCGGAGTGGTTCTTCTGGCCCCGCTATACGTTGCCACAACAAGCCGACAACTATGCCGGCCCCCGTTTGGCCTATCCGGTGACGATCCGCCGCGATCTTGAGATCGAAGCGCGGCCGCTCGCCTACCGGGGCGAACAACCGACGGAGCGGATCAGCCGTTTGCTGCAAGAAGGCGAACTGCCGGTCGGGCCGTTTACCGTTGAGCTTTGGGTGGTGAACCATGTCGACCAACCGGTGGGGGCCCTCGTGACCGCGCGCCAAGCACCCGAGACGGGCCAGCCGGTATGGGCCGTGGGCTACCAGAAGAGCGAATTGCTGTTTGCGCTGCAGCCGGTGGCAGCCGCACCTCGGATCGAGCTCCGGGCGAATCCGGGCAAAGGCTGGAAGAAATATTGGCATCACGTGGTCGCGGTGCAGACGGCCGATGCGCTCCAGCTCTACCATAATGGCGTGTTGGTGGCGGATCGGTCCGTGGCGGGCGGATTTGCGGCCCGACCTCGCGGCGAGCACTTGGAAGCCGCCGCGTATCTGGATCGCGAGCCGCACATGGATCTCGGCAATCTCCTGCGCGAGTTGCGGGTTTATCCGTCGGCGCTCTCGGCGGAGCAGATTCAGGCGCAGTTCTCGCGGCTGCAGGCGCGGGTCGAGGCGGGGATCATTTATCCCAATCTGTTCCACTTTACCGCCGGGCCGTATCTCAACCTGGTCGATACCGACAGCATCCGGATGGTTTTCGAAAGCGACCGGCCAGCCAAGGCGAAGATTTTCTACGGCCAAAAACTGCCGTTACAGCAGTCGCTCGAACTGCCCGAGGCGAAACGGATCCATGAAGCCGCGCTGGTCGGGCTCACGCCGGCGACTCCCTATTTTTACGAAGTCGAACTCACCGACGACGCCGGCGCCACGATCAAATCGGGGCCGTTGACCTTTCAAACCGGGGTGGGTCCGGATAGCGCGTGGAGCTTCGCGGTGATCGGCGACACCGAAGCGCGACCGCACATCAACGACACGTTGGCCAAAGCGATCTGGGGGGAGCGCCCGAATTTCTTGGTCAATGTCGGCGACCTCACCGACGGCGGTCAGCACCATCACAAGTTCGAGTGGAACTTTGAGTATTTCCTCGGGATGAACCAGCTCATCGGACGGGTGCCGGTGTTCCCGGTGCCGGGCAACGGAGAGTCGGATCTGCATTGGTATAACCAGTATCACGCCCTGCCCCTGCCGCGGAACACCTACTCGTTCCGCTTCGCAAACGCCGAGTTCTTCATGCTCGACAGCAATCGCCCCATGGGACCCGGCAGCGAGCAATACCGCTGGCTGGAGGAAAAACTCCGTCAGTCAAAAGCGACGTGGAAAATCGCCTGCCACCACCATCCGACCTACACGTCGGACGAGAACGACTACGGCAACGCCTGGAAGGAACCCTCGGTGCTGGGCGACTTGAAGGTGCGGAGCGTCGTCCCGCTTTACGAAAAATACGGGGTCGATCTGGTCTTCTTCGGTCACCTGCACTCCTACGAGCGCACGTGGCCCTTGGCGGAGGGCAAAGTGAACCGGCTCCGCGGCGTGCGCTACATCCAGGCCGGCGGTGGCGGCGGGAATTTGGAAAACGCGGCGCCGACCCGGAGTTGGTTTACCACCCAGCTTTACCGGGGCCATCACTACTGCATTCTCAGCGTCCACCAAGGCAGCTTGAGCTTCAAGATGCACGATCTCGAAGGCCGGCTGCGCGACTCCTTCGAAATCGAAAAGCCGGATTCCGCCGCCGCAGCCGTTCAACCACCGGCGGCCAGCGCGGCGCGGTAGGCCGAGGGGGTTTGCCCGGTGCGTTGGGTGAACTGGCGGGAGAAGAAAAACACGTCGCGGAAGCCGAGGGTTTCGGCGATCTGGCTGATGGTGAGACCCGTTTCGGCCAAGAGTTGGCGAGCGCGGGCGAGGCGGGCGGCGATGATCAATTCCTGCGGGCGTTGGCCGGTGACTTTTTCGAAGATGCGCGAAAAGTGGTCCACGCTGTAACCGGCGGTCTTGGCCAGGGCCGCGACGGTGCGGGCGGCGCCGGGTTTTTCGCGGATTTCGGCGACGAGACGTTGGATGATTTCGCGGTGGTGTTGGTCGAGGCCGGGGGTGGGCCGGTCGGCGTTGCGGGCGGCGGTTTCGCGGACCAGTTCGCCGAGCAGAGCGCCAAAGAGTGCGTCGGCAGAGGCGTGCGCGGCGGGGAGGGACTTGGCGCGCAACGTCAGGATGCGCCGCATCATCGCTTCGACGAAATCGGGGTGCGCCGTGCGGAGCACTTCGACGGGAGGGGTGAAGCGGCGGGAGGGCTCCGCGAGAGTGAAGTGAAAGAAGTTTACGACCAAAGGGGCGGCAGGGTCATGCGTGGCCTCGTAGCGCCGGCCGGGACGCATCCACAGACCGACGCCAGGGGTAAGGGCGAGTTCGCCGTCGGACGTGAGCATGCGCCCGCGACCGGCGCTCACGAACCAAAGATCGTAGTCGCGGAGGCGCCGGGCCCAATCCGGGCCAAGGTGCCAGTCGGGCTCACAGCGGACCCGGTTGCAATGGGCGGAGAGCAGAACGCGATAGGCGGGTGGGGGAGCGGCCATGGTGCAAAAGCGGATAACTACAAAAAGATGGCGGACGGCTTCATTGCGAATGTGATTTGAAGCCGATAGATTGAGCACGGATTAGTTTATCTTCAACCCACGCAATTTATCATCATGTCCACTGCCGCCCCCGCCCTGCCCGCCGCCGAGTTTGACCACGGTGCCGAATTACACGTGCCCGAGCTTTACCAACCCGAGGCGGGTGCCGCCCACTCGGTCGCCACGCTGGACGACATCGGTCCGAGTGAGATCGCGTTCTACCGGGAGCACGGCTACATCGTGGTGCGTGAGGCGTTCACTCCGGCGGAGGTGGCTTCGGCTTTGGAGGGAGTGGTTGATCTGATCATGGGCAAAGTGCCGGCGTTTAACGGCATTACCTTTGAGGCGGGCGCCAAAGCGATCTTGCCCACGCTCAGTGCGGAGCAGCGGCAGGACGCGGTGCGCAAGGTCTGGTTTTTCGTGAGCCACGAGGCGCGGCTCAAGGCCATCTCTCATCACGCGAAAGTGATCTCGGCCGTGAGTAAACTCATGGGCGATCGCGAGCCGGAAATGTTTCAGGATATGTGTCTCGTGAAGCCGCCGCGGCTCGGCCGGGAGAAACCGTGGCATCAGGATCATGCCTACTTCGATTATCCGCTGGGCACGCCGGTGGTCGGCGCCTGGATCGCACTCGACGCCGCGACGATCGAGAATGGCTGCATGCAGTTGTTGCCGGGGCGCCACCGCGAAGGCCCGATTGTGCATTTTCAACGGAGGGATTGGCAAATCTGCGACAAGGTGATCCTCGGCACGCGGTCGGTCGCGGTGCCGTTGCCGCCGGGCGGAATGTTGCTCTTTGACGGGCTCTTGCCGCACGGCACACCGCATAATGCATCAGCTAATCGCCGTCGCGCCCTGCAATTTCACTACGCCCCTGCCGGCATCACCAAAACGACGGCCGAGGAGCGGATGAAGCATTTTGGCGGCGAAGGCAAATACGTGAGTTGTTAGGTCATTTAAGGGCGCCACGACCGTGGAGAGTTCCGATTCGGATCGGAGAAGGGTTTCTAGTGCCTTCCCGGGGTAGAGGTCGAACTTGGCCCAAATCCCGGATTATGGTTTTGCCGCTGATGGGATTCATCAAGGGATGAGTTTTGAAGGAGCGCGGCGTCTAGTTGTCATCGCCTTCCTGACTCGGAGGCCGGCTCATCGCGGTCGTTCTTCCTTGGGAGGGGCTCAGCATAAAGGCGACTCTTTTGCGGCGTCGATGAAGCGGAATCGGGTGAGAGATTGTGTCTCTGAGCAGAATTGACCGGAGGTTTCTTGTTGCGATACGGCGTTGCATATTCCTGCCTATCAATGGCAAAAGTGATGAGCCGTATTTATCTGAGGCGTAGGTGGCGCATGGTCGGTCGCTCTGAAAGCCGCGGTCAACTGGAGTGATGCTCTTTCCGCCGAGAAGGCGGATGGAGACTTGGTTCTAGACGGCGACGCAAAACGTAAAGAGTTCCTGAATTTAAGGGGTCAAAACTGTCGGAAAATCTTACAAAATAACGGAGTTTTTGAGAGGGATTTTCTGGTATGAAAAAATCTAAAATCTCTTAAATAGTTGTTAACCATAACTAAATGATAGCCATTGCCGCCAGAGAATTTGGCATGGCACGACCAGTGCTTATTGAAGGGGTCCAGCGAAATAACCACTTCTCAGTCCTTTATCGAAAATGAAAAACAAATACATCAGCCTCCTCGCCGCAGGAAGCCTCCTTGTGAGCGCTTCGTCCGCGTTTGCCGCCCCGGTCAACATCACCATCGCTGACTTCAACCAATCAGCCCCCAATTACTTTGGCGGCGGTCCTTATGGTCTCGGCGGCGAAGATAATGAGACGGAGCCCGGCACGATTTCTAGTCAAATCTGGGACCTTGAGGCCTTCGTCGTGGTTGGCAAAACTCTATACATCGTTGGCGGTTACAATATGCAAGTGGGCGCTGCTGGTGGCGGCGGCTCGGTGGTCTCGGGAATGCTCGTCCCCGGCGATCTCTTCATCAAGGTTGGTGGTTCGCAACCCGGCGCCAGCCCGATCGTGAACACTCCCGGCACGGTATCGAACTCGAACTACGGTTACACCTACGCTATTGATCTTACTCTGCCGGTCGGCGCAACCGGCACCGCCGCGAACCTTTATTCGCTTTCGAATACCAGTCTCTTGAACTCGGTCGTCTACGATCAGTTCGGTGCAAATCCATGGAAGTATAGCTCCGGCGGCACGTTCATGAACAACAATGTCGGAATTACTTACACTTCAGGTTTGGCTTCCAACAACTCGTTCTTGACGAACACGCTAGGCCTCACTGGGGCCTCTTCGGATGGCGTTAACGGCCAGCTCAAGGGCGGAAATCACAATGTTTTGGCAATCGATCTCAGCTTCCTTTCGGTCGCTGCAGGCACCGATGTGTGGTTCAGCTACACGATGGAATGCGGCAACGACTCGCTCAAGGGCCAGTTCGGTGGTGGTTTTGACAAGGTTCCGGACGGTGCCACCAGCTTCGTTCTCATCGCACTTGGTCTAATCAGCATGGCAGTTTTCGGTTCTAAGCGCCGCAAGGCGTAACTGGCCGTTCGAGTTTTTCAACCAACACCCGCTGAAAATCAGCGGGTGTTTTTTTGCGAACCAACCTCTTCCTGCCAAGAGCTACGATGTGGATACTTTCCACGAACGAAAACCAGTTGACCCGCATGTTCTTTCAAATCGGATTACGTCATGAAATCTCGCAGTCTAGCTTTTTCTTGTCTACTTGTCTGTTTGATCGGATTTTTCGGGAGGGCTGATGCACACGCTCAGACTACGGTTCAGATCAGCAAGCGCGTTACGATTCAGCCAATTCAGATCCGGAGCACAGATGGTGTGACCACCGTCGCAAATTCGGCCCAAACCCTCTTCGAAGCGGAGACAAAGAAGATTTGGGCGCAAGCTGGGATTGATGTGCTGTTTCTTCCGATGGCGACCTATAACGATAGCGCTTATTTGTCGGTATCTGCAAATGCACTCAATTCGAATAGTCTAGCCGGCTTAGTCACGAAAAGCGGGACGCCTTGGGTCAGCGGCGGATCGCTGGGCTTAGCGCCCACGGTGATTCGGCTTTTTTTTGCGCAGACGATCGACAATGATTCGTCGGCGTTGGGGTTCTCGTTGCAGTCCGGCATCACCAATGGCGGTTTCAATAATGTTATTCAACAGAAGAATGGAATTGTGATCGCGGACAGCGCGTTCTCCTTCAACGGAGGGGTTGGTCGAATCGATGTTATCGCTCATGAACTCGGCCACAACTTAGGTTTGGACCACGACACGCAAGGAGCGGGCGGAGCAAATAATCTGATGTCGAGCCCACGCACAAATACCGCATCAATCAATGATATCTTTCCTCACGGAAATGGTCTCGATTTCCTTACCGGTAGTATCGGCGGAACTAATGTAGGAAATGATAACCTTGGGAGCGGGGCATTGTCGGGTGGGCTTCAGATTGATCGGGCGCGTGCGATGACGAACGCCGTGAATATAACGCCGTTCACTTATACCTACACGGCCATCCCCGAACCGGCCACAGCTTCGTTGATTGTGGGCGCTGTGCTGGCTGGATTTGCCGGAGTGAAAAGACTGCGGCGGAAGCGATCACTGAAGTTGCCCAAACATCCAGTGGGCCAGTTTGGGGAGAATTGATGGTCCGATCGCACGCTGGTTGTTTTGTTTGCGCGGTTATTTCGCAACTAACCTTCGCAACAAGAGCGATTGAAGTTTTTTGGACTTTGTGAAGGGGCGACAGATTTGGCGGAGTAATGGATCCACGATCAGGAGCTTCGCCGGTGGTAGGAGTTTTGGTTCGGCGGCAAAACGCAGTTTGAACATGTCCTGGCTCTTCTGTTGCAGTGGGGTTAATCTTTCACCCGCCAAAAGTGTCGCGGCGATTTGGGGATTTATGCTCACGAAGTCAGCCGTTTGGTAGCCGGCATCGGCCGCCCAAGCGAGCGCCTCAACCATTAGCAGGCAGTTGGCTTGGAGCTGATTTCCATGAGCGTTGCCGCCTTTCTTCCAAAAGGTCATGCGTTGGCCATGGCCGATCATCAAAAGGCCGGAAACATCGGTTTGGTCGATGCTGGCAATACCGAGCCACAACTGTGGGCTGAACCGCTCCCAGAGCGCCTCAAGTAATTCGACGCGGCTAGGATTTGGCTGCTCATGCTGGCGTTGGCAGCTTTCGCGCATCAGTGCGAAAAACTTGGGCAGAGCCTCGCGTTGGGCGCGGCGAACGGTCACTCCGTTCTTTGTCGCGGTGCGTGAATTTTGACGGGTTTTGTGGCTAAGCCGCGTCAATATGCCTTCGCGTCCGCCGCTTAGGTTGACCATGGCGGTGGCATGGATCACAGACGGAATCGGGTGCGTCCCAAACTGGTGACGACACAAGTCGGCCCCTGAGATTTGGCTATGATCCGGCGGTTGTAGAATAAGTGCGCGTAGTCTCAGTGTGCGGGCGCGCACGCTCAATCTGGTAAGCGCAGCGTCGATGGATGAGACGTCCTCGTTTGCGAGCACCGGGCCTTTGCTGACGTAACCGATTCGCCCGATTCGGCTGGGTTTCCACAGCAGTTGAACTCCGCCGGCGCCGATGTCGGATGGATCATTGAGTATCAGTTCGCGATTCCACCCATCGAGCGCCTTAACCTCGGCCCAGCGGCTCGTTTGTTGGAACTGGCCCAAAGGACTCTGTTGCAAAAATTGATCCCATGCAGCCGCTACGATTTGAACGGTAGGGTTCGTCACGACGGCGGAAGCGTTGGAAACGTGACTCGCCGGACCTGATGAAGAACTCGTCGGCGAAGCGAGGCCCGGATCGGTGGCAGATTTTGAACTCGAACCGGATTGCAAAGGTGAGCCGTAATCGAGGTGCGGCCGATGGCGTCGATGAAGTGAATTCCCCTGATCACTGTGATTCGGCTCAGGATTCGTCAGACAAAGACGTTCTCGTAAAGATTGGAGGTAGCATGAAACTAAAAGCTGCCCAGCAAGAGCTCGTGCTGCTTTGGGGCTAGTCGGCGCATTACGGTCAAAAGCGACGTCGGAACACAGAGCCGTGCCGGTTTCCTGATCAGTTGGCCGCCGCGGATGAGGTGATACTGATCGATCGAATTTCCACCTTGGTAATTTCGCAGGAAGATTTCATCGAGACCCCGCTGTCTGCCCGCAAGCGTTCGGACTTCGTGAAACATCAGATCTCCGAGGTTTTTTCGCATCGCCTCCGTTTCGCTCACGAGCGTGGTATAAACAAGGGTGCACTCGACCCAATACCACGTTGAGAAGGCGACCAGCCTCCCTTGATCGTAGCCCCCGATCAAAATCGTCTTCGAATTCGCAAAAATATCGTCGACCCATTGATCAAATACAGCCTTCCGAATGCGGTCGGATTTGTAGAAGTAACCGGTGCGCTGAAAAAACGATAGATAGACGGAATGGCCGTGTTCTTTGAGCTCGTGTGCGCTCGCGATCGGGCGAACTTCAAATTGTTTCGCCGCTCGGGTGATGATGTAGCGGCGCTTTTGACCCAGTTCGTCGAAGCTATAGCTGCTCAGATCGGTCAGCATCAAAAAATTCATGGAAGAATTCGACCGTGCCGGAGAGACGATCGCGTATTGATAGCCGCTGGGCCAAGGTATCGGGGGCGGCAGAATTTTTTCTTCGGGAATAGCTGTGACAGGCAAAACCGGACGATAGAAAAATGGCCTGATGCGGCGCCAGTATAGCCCGTTCTTGCAGATGATCTTCACCCCAAGTCGCGACTGGGATTCGGCGTATTCACCGAGCGACATTTGGCTAAGACTAAGCGGCATGAGGGAGAATTTTGCAGTTTTTTTTGGTTCGCGACAGAAATCTCAAGCACTGTCTCTATCTTTGGAAAAATCCCGTCTTGGCCGGCGCCAATCACGACACCGCCATGTTGGGATCTTCCCTAAGTGATAGTCGTCTCGCCTTGAATTTCCCGCGGGCTGCACGGCCGCGGGGCTTCCTCTTTGCTTTCCGGAGTTTCCGTAGTCTTAATGCAACAAATGAATCCAGTTTTGGCACGGTCATGTGGAATCTACTGAAAGAGTTTTTGTTCTACCTCAGGGCAGAAAAAAAATGGTGGCTGATCCCGCTCGTGGTCATGTTGATCGGGTTCGGTGCTGTGTTGATTTTCGGGTCATCGTCCGGGCTGGGGTGGGCGATTTATCCGTTTATGTGAGTCATGGGTGTCGCGCCCTACATTTTGGGAGTTTCGGCCTTTTACCACGACTCGGCGGCGACATTGTTGCGTGGCGGTGAAATTGTCGCGGCGGCTCAGCAGGAAAGATTTTCAAGAAGAAAGAACGACGAGGCATTTCCGCTCGATGCGATTGAGTTCTGTTTGCGGCGGGCGGGGATACCCGCGGGCGAGTTGAGTGCGGTCGTCTTTTACGACAAACCGATCGTCAAGTTCGCCCGAATGCTCGAAAGTTATCTGGCGGTGGCGCCGGGTGGTTGGCGCTCGTTTGGGCGCGTGCTTCCGGGCTGGCTCTCTGAAAAACTGGATATCAGAGGAACGATCAGACGCGAACTCGAGGGGCTCCCCCAGAATTGTGAGATTCTTTTTTCCTCGCACCATCAAGCTCACGCTGCGAGCGCGTTCTACCCCTCGCCCTTTCGGGACGCGGCCATCTTGACCGTCGATGGAGTCGGCGAATGGGCGACCACCGTGATCGGCCGCGGGAGTGATGATCGAATCGAGCTGATGTCCGAGATGCGCTTTCCTCACTCGCTCGGGCTGCTCTATTCGGCGTTCACGACCTATTGCGGCTTTAGGGTGAATTCGGGCGAATATAAGCTCATGGGTTTGGCACCGTATGGGGAGCCCAAGTATGCCGCGGTCATTCAGAGGGAATTGCTCGACCTGAAGACGGACGGCTCATTCCAGCTTAATTTGGATTATTTCGCGTTCCTGAAAGGGGAGCGCATGACGAACCCACGCTTTGATGCCCTGTTCGGCGGCCCAGCCCGTCAACCAGATGAACCGATCACTTCGCGTCACTGCGACGTTGCCCGCTCGATCCAAGCGGTGACGGAAGAGGTTATGATTCGATTGGCGAGGCACGCCAAGGAAGTCACGGGGGCGGCCAATTTGTGCATGGCCGGTGGAGTGGCGCTCAATTGCGTGGCGAATGGGCGAATCGCCAAGGCCGGAATTTTTGACTCGATTTGGATCCAGCCGGCGGCGGGCGATGCGGGCGGGGCGCTCGGGGCTGCGTTGGCGGCTTGGCATCAGCAGGTGCGACCCGGTTTACCGACGGAGCCGGCCGGACGTCCGCGGCCCATCGGCTCCGATCACATGCAAGGAGCCCTGCTCGGACCGGATTTCACCGATCAAGAAATCGCCCATGCGTTGCACGCCCGGGGCGCCGTCTTCCGGCGTTTCGACGATCAGGATTTACTCGACCAAACCGTGTCGCTGCTGCGGGAGGAGAAGGTTGTAGGTTGGTTTCAAGGTCGAATGGAGTTCGGCCCACGGGCGCTGGGGAATCGTTCCATTTTGGGCGATCCACGCTCGGCAGCTTTGCAATCGACGATGAATTTGAAGGTCAAGTTTCGCGAATCATTCCGCCCGTTTGCCCCGGCGGTGTTGCTCGATCACGCGGCGGACTACTTCGATTTGACGCAAGACTCTCCTTACATGCTCCAAGTTGCGGCGGTTCGCCCTGCACTCCGGAAACCGCCGCCGACGGAGTTGACCGGACTCGCGCGATTGCGACACGCGCACTCGACGATTCCGGCGGTGACCCACGTGGACTTTTCAGCCCGGGTTCAAACGGTGACCCACGAGACAAACGCACTTTTTCATGCGCTGCTCACCCGTTTCAACGAGGCGACGGGCTGCCCGGTGTTGATCAATACTTCGTTCAACATCCGCGGTGAGCCGATCGTGTGTTCGCCCGACGACGCCTATCGTTGCTTCATGACCACGAACATGGACGTGCTCGTCGTGGGGAATTACGTCATGGAACGGAATCAGCAACCCGCCGGCGCCGCGCAGATTGCCCGGGCGGACCTGCAGCCGGATTGATTGACCCGGTCCTCCGTCGAAATCACGACTGCCCCCATGAAGATCAAGCTGAAGGAAACACCAGACGAGTGGAGAAAGTTTACGCTGCAATTTTGCGGACTGGTGGCGGTGCTCAGCGGTTGGATTGCGTGGAGGAACGGGGTCTTGATTGCGGGACTTCCTTTCCTGATCGGGGTTCCTGTGTCGGTGAGTTTAGCGGCTTGGTTTCGCGCGCGATGGTTCCGTGGATTTTATCGGTTCGGTATGATCGCAAGCGTATGGCTGGGGGCGAGAGTGGGGCGAGTGGTGCTCACAGTTTTCTTTTTTGTGTGCATGCTTCCGCTTGGGCTGATCCTGCGGCTTTTCGGTCACGACCCGCTTAATCTCCGCAAACGTCCTGAAGAAACCAGTTACTGGAGGCCCGTCGGACGCAATGGGGGTTTCGGGAAAATGTATTGAAGCCGACACGACGTGATCGCTTCGCCCGGGAGCGATTTCCGACTTGGCTCAATCAGTCAGACCGCCTGCCTTGAGTTCATGAGCGACACCGTCTCCCCTCACTCGGTGAAGATTTCCGCCGCGAAACTTTGGGCCTTTCGGGTGGCGGCGCTTTTGCTCGCTTGTATTGGGATGGCCGTGCTCGGGGAGCTTTTTTTGCGGCAGAGTGGAAAGCGGATCTCGCAGAGCGACCGGCTCGCGCCGGGAATGGTGCAGTATGATTCGGCCTTGGGTTGGAAACTGAATCCAGGCTGGAAAGGGTCGCATACCCATCACGACTTTTCGGCGACCTATGAGATCAATACCTTGGGATTTCGCGCCGACACCCCGGTGCTTTCTGCCGAGCAAATGGAACGGCTCACGGTCGTCGTTGGTGACAGCTTCACCTTCGGACTCGGTGTAAACGATGACGCAACCTTCGTCCACCTGCTGCAGGCCGAACGACCGACCGGTGTCAGGTTCTTCAACGGAGCGATTCCGGGCTACAGCACGGATCAACAGGCGTTGTTGCTTGAGGGCAGACTCTTGGCGTTGAAGCCGGATCGGCTCATGCTGGTCGTCTATCTCGGTAATGATTTTTTTGATAACCTGAAGGCGTTTCCCATGCAGGTGGGTAGTGCGAAGCCATATTTTGTGAAGGGAGCTGCGGGCTTGGAGTTGCGGAACAGTCCGGTGCCGATGGAGCGCAAGCCGCGCGACTTGGGCGGCCTGTCGGAAGCGGTGTGGGGACCGGACGCCAGCCTTTGGCCGTGGCGGACTCGCTTGGAACAACAGTCCGAACTTGTGCGGCTCATGTTTCAGGCGACCGTCCCGGAGAAAAATCGGGAAGCGGAGTTTACGGCGCGCTTCGAAGCGGCGACCCAGATCTTCGACGGAATTTTGGATCGGATCGCAGCCGACTGTGCACGGGAAAAGGTGGAACTCATCGTCGCTGTTTTGGCCGGTCGTTCGTTCGTCGAAGACGCCGGTTCAGTTTCGGCCCAGTATCAAAACGTATTTCGCGAGCACATCATTGCGGCGTGTGCTCGGAACCGAAGGAGGGTGATCGACGTCGCGGGCCGGATGGGCGAACAGCATCGCCGGGAACGCGCCTCCTTCTTCTTTCTCAACGACGGTCATCTCAATCCTCTGGGCCATCGGGTCGCGGCCAACATCATCAAAGCTGAATTGACCAAGCTGCCGTAAGTCCGGTCCGTTGACCAACTGCTGGATCGAGCGGCCGAGCGCGCCTGATGACGCGGCGCCGTTCAGTCGGGCTTCTGCAAGCCCAGCTTTTCCAGCAGTTCATATAGCGTCGGCCGGCTGACGCCGAGCTCCGCCGCGGCGTTCGTGATACTGCCGCCACTTTTGCGCAAAGCTTCCTTGATCATCTCTCGCTCAAGATTTTCTCGCGCACTCTTGAGTGATGAGCCGAACGACGGGGCGGCGGGTGCGGCAAGCTCCATGTCCTCAGGCGTGAGGCGTTTGCTCTCCGCCATGATAACCGCGCGTTTGATACGATTCTGAAGCTCACGCACGTTACCGGGCCAAGGATGATGGTGGATGGCGCGGACGGCGTCTTGGCTGAGGGCCATGCCTCGCTTGCCGTTTTGGGTGGCGAATTGCTGGGTAAAAAAATGGGCGAGGAGCGCCACGTCTTCGCCGCGCTCGCGTAGCGGAGGCATTGAAAGTTGGACCACGGCGAGGCGGTAGAAGAGGTCTTCGCGAAATTTTCCCTCCCCCATGTTTTTCTTGAGATCGACATTGGTGGCGGCGAGCACGCGCGCATCGACTTGAATTTCCTGGCGCCCTCCGACCCGCTCGATGCGCTGCTCTTGGAGGAATCGCAGCAGCTTCACTTGGAGGAGCAATGGGATCTCACCGACTTCGTCGAGGAAGAGGGTGCCGCCATTGGCGGACTCTATCCGGCCTTTGCGTTGGGCGTGTGCTCCGGTGAACGCACCTTTTTCGTGACCGAACAATTCGCTCTCGATGAGCGATTCCGGAATTGCACTGCAATTGATCGCGACGAAAGGGCCGTCCTTGCGATTGCTCTTTTGATGGATGGCCAGTGCCACCCGTTCTTTCCCCGTGCCGCTTTCGCCAAGAATCAAAACCGGGGCGTCACTCGTCGCCACTTTCCTGATGGTGGTGAAGACCGCCTGCATCGGAGTGCTATCGCCGAGCATGCCCTCGAAAGCCCCCTCGGGGAGTTGTCGCTGCAGGGTGCGGTGTTCCCGCTCCAATTGGGCGACGTAAAAACACCGCTTCAAAAGCAGCTTGAGCTCACCCGTATCGACGGGTTTTCCTAGGAAATCGTAGGCCCCGGCTCCGATCGCTTGTAGCGCGATCTCCTTCTCTCCTTGCCCGCTCACGATCACGACTTTGGTCAAACCGTCCAACTTCATGAGTTCGGAGAGGGTGGCCAATCCTTCTTCGGGCGTTCCCGTGTGTGGCGGCAGTCCCAGGTCGAGTAGCACCACCAAGGGCTGCTCGGCTTGGAAAACCTTGATGGCTGATGCCCGGTCCTCGGCGAGGGACACCGTGTAGTCCTTGGTGAGCGCCCATTTCATCTGGGTGCGAATCTCTTCGTCGTCGTCGACGATGAGTAGTTTCGGTTTCATGCGGGTATTCGTCAGAGGTTGCGAGGAGCGGACTAAGGTGTCGTGCGAAAGGAGACTCCAGACAATCAATTCTTTGGAGCTTGGAAGCGGAAGAGTTTTGCGGGCCGTGCTTTGCGAGTGCCGTTCGGCCGGGGATTGGGTTGATGGATGTTGCTCGCCCGATCAACCCAGCGGCAGGTAAACTTGAAACGTAGTTCCTTTTTTGAGTTCGCTCATAACGGTGATGCGACCGCCGTGGGCTTCGATGATCGTTTTGCTTTGAAACATGCCGATTCCAAGGCCGCTCTTCTTCGTCGTTTGGAAAGGGCGGAAGAGGGATCGGCCGATGAATTCGGGGCTCATGCCGCAGCCGTTATCGCTGACCGCCAGCACCGCCCAAGAGCCTTGCTGACTGGTCGACACTTGAATGCTGACGGCACCCTGCATGGCTTCACGCGCATTGAGCACAAGATTGGTCACGACTTTCCCGATCTGATCGGGATCAAACGAAAACTTAGGCAACGGGGCGAAGGTTTTGGTCAGAGAGTATCCCGTTCCGGAGTCCAGGCCCTCGATGGATTGAACGATCACCTCGTTTAAATCCGCGGTCACCGGCGCGATTTTCAATTCGTGTCGAAGCATTCCGAGGCGGCTGATGAGGTGATTGATGTGGGTGACGGTCTTGGAAGCGCCCCGCAGAGCGTCCGCGCGGAACTCCGGGTCGGCAAAATGCTCCGGCAGATTTTGCAGCATCAAGTTTAGGGTGGACGCGGCATTTTTGAGATCGTGCACGAAGAAAGCGGCCATCGTCTGGAAGGCTTCAAGTTCCTTTGACTGAAGCAGCCGTCGGGAAAGTTGCACGTTGAGCAGGCTGGCGGCGGCGTGATCCGAAGCGCATTTTAGCATCTCAAAATCTTGAAGTGAAAAGGTGACGCCGCCCACGCGGTCGCCGACCACGATCACCCCCAGAACCTCGCCGCGACCGAGGATCGGAACCGAGATCCTATGGCCTCCTTTGATAAACTCGGCCTGATGCCAATCGCGGAGCAGCGCCGCCCAAGGCTCGGCCGACAATTCGATATCTATTGGCTCCGGGTTTTTGCGAAAGAACTCGATCAGGCCGGCGACGAGGGCCTTTTGGGAATCTGAAGCGGCTTCGCTGCTTTTCGACGCGGTGGTGGCTGCGGCGCGAGCCAAGTTTTTTTGATCGTCAACGATCCAGATCGAAACTGAAAGAACCTGAAAGGTGTCGGCAAAGAGTCTGGCCAGCACGCGGCACAGCTCGCCTTGTTCCACACACGACGCGGTGCTGTCGGTAAACTTGATCCAAGTTTGGCGATAGTCGTAAAGGGGGCGCTCAAAATTCCGGCTGACGAAACGCCGGAGATGCAGGCGCACATGATCGGACTGCAGCAACAGGGCGAGCAGGACCAATGAAACCAGTCCAAGGAACGCCTTTAAAGCGAAGGCCGAATCGCCGCCGAAAAGGGCGACGATTTTGGCAAAGATGCCGACGAAGAGCAGGTAAACGCCGGCGAGCAGGGCGGTGAGCGAATTCTGGAGAAGGGACTGCGAGGGATAGACCTGGAGATTGAGCTGGCTGTCGCGCAGGAGAGAGCGGGCGAAGAGCAAGGTCGCGACCAGGAGCGCCCCGGAATTGACGCTGTCGACGAGCGGGTCAACGCCCCGAAACAAGAGCGATTGGCTGCTCGTATAAACCCGGACGATGAACAGAATTCCCGCACCGATGAGAATGAATTTGATCCGCCATCGGATGGTGCCGACGGATGCCCGGTAGGTGCGTTCCAACTGCATCAGAACGATGATCGACGCGACGAGCACGAAGCCGTGAAGGACCACACCCGGCCAGCCCAAGCGCAGAAGGGGCTCGCCGTTGAATGTGACGCGAAACACCGCGGCGTCTCGGAAAAGAACCGTGAACGCCAACGGAGCCACGACCGCGGCTGCGATCAGCGCGATGCGACGAGTTGTCAGACGGTGGAGCTCACCTCTGGCGTAGGTCAGGCTGAAAACGATCCAGAATCCGGGAACGAGGGAAAGGGTGATGAGCTGCCCGCCGAGCCACGGGCTGTCGGGATTTGTAGGACTGTTGGTGTTCAGCCCTACAAAAATGCTCTCAGCTGCGAGCACGAGCAGGCCAACGGCGAATGCCCACGTTGAGACCGTGCGATTCGGCCGAATCAGCACCGCGACCACCAGCGCCGCGCTCGCAGCGGCCGCGGCGAAGGAGAGCGCGGCGTTAAAGTTCACAGCTCAAGCTCGTCGTTATGGGCGACACCGGGGCGATCGGGTGTTGTGAGTCGCGGTCCGGGTGCCCGAGGGCGGTGTCACTTAAGCTCAGCAAGCGTTTTTCGCGCTTCGGTCGCCAAGTTTGAATCCAGTTTTAGGCCGACGGCGCGCTCAAGCGACTGCTTCGCCGCGACGCGATCGTTGAGCTTGAGTTGGGTCATGCCCAGATAGTAGGCGAATTCGGCGTCGTCTTTATTCTTGGTCGAACCTTCCCGTAGCGCGGTGAGCGCCCGGCTGAATTCGTTCTCGCGGTAGAGAATAATGCCCAAGGCTTTCGTCAGGGCCAAATCGTCGGGGAAGGCCGTGCGCGCCTTTACGGCCAATTCCAAGGCCTTCTTGTTGTTGCTTTGATTTGCGGCGTAGATGATCGCGAGCCGCCGTTTTGCCGGATTAAAATCCGGGAAGTGCCCCAAAACTTTCTCGTAGTGAGTGATGGCCGCGGCGGTGTCGCGTTTTTGTTCACTCAGCGTGCCCGAGGCCATCAAAGCCGGGACATCATCGGGAGTTGTTTTGAGCCTTTGGGCGATTTTCGCCGCTGCTGCCGCCGCTTTTTCAGGGCTCTCGGCCAAGCCGATAAACTCCAAGAAAGCCGCGGCTTCAACTGCCTTCAGGGAAAGTTTATCAGCCGTGAGGGATTCGCGGAGGGCGTCCTGGGCTTCGTTGGTCTTGCCCAAACTGTAGGCCGCTTTGGCGAAGTCCCGCATCACTTCGGTATTCTCCGGTTGTCTGCGGGTCGCTTCCTGCAGCAGGCTGTAAGCGTAGGCGTAGTCTTGGGTGGAATAGGCCAACCGCCCCAGAACGATGCCGGTGTCCGGATCGTTGGGCGCGAGCTTTCGGGCGGCCTTGGCCAATTCGAGAGCCTTCGTTAATTCCTTTTGCTGAGTATGCAGCCGGGCGAGGTTGAGGACAATCTTTACGTTGGTGGGACTGGCTTTCGATGCCGCCTCAAGTCGTTCGATGGCCTTCTCGGGCTCGCGGTCGCGCTCGTGAATCGCGGCCAGGCGAACAAGAGCAACGGTATCGTCGGGCCGTTCAGCCAGGGCGGCCTCAAGAGTTTTGCGTCCTTCCGGGCCGGCTTTGGCGGTATCGAGGAGAAGCAGGGCGAGGAGCTTCTTTGCGTCTTCGATTCCGGAAAACGGCTCGGTTGCCTTGACGGACTCCTCCAGCGCCGCGCGGGCCGGTTCCTCGTTGCCCAACAGGTAATGGGCGGTGCCGAGATGATACCGGACTTCCGCGGACTTCGGCAGTTTCTCGGCGCTTTCCTGAAGCAACACGAGCGCGCGGGGCAACTGGCGTTTTTTGACCAAGAGCCAACCGAGCGTATCGGCGACGTTAGGATCACGCGGGAAAAGTTCGCGTGCCTTCTGGGCGGACTCTACCGCCTTATCCAGTTGGTTGAGGCGCTCGGCATAGAGCACGGCGATGTTGTTCAGGGCGATGCCCGACTTTGGATTGAGCGTGAGAATTTTTTCGTAGGCCGCCAACGCCGCGTCATAGCGCTTTTGTTGTTCGCTGATCATGGCGATCATCATCAGGGCCTGAGTGTCCTTGGGATTGATGGCTGCGGCTTTCTCAAAGGTCTCGATGGCCTTCGTCGGATCCTTTTTGGAGAGATGAATCTGGGCCAAAAGAAAGTAAGGGCCGGGTGCGTCCGGATTGAGTTCGATGCTCTTTTGCAGCGCCGTCTCGGCTTGCGCGGTGTCATTTTGGGCGCCGAAGAATCGGGCGAGGAGGAAGTGGAGCTCGGCGGATTTGGGCTCATTGGCAATGAGCTCGTCGATCCGCTGGCGGGCCGCGGGGAATTGCTTCTCGAGCACGTCGAGCGTGATCAACTGCTCGGTCGCCGGCCGTAGTTTTGGATCGCGCTTCAGTGCCAGATTGAACGCGGCCCGTGCCTCGCTGAGTTTCTTTTGCTGAGCGAGAACGGTGCCCATCAAAAGAGGGGTGCGGGCGTTATCCGGGAAATCTTTCTCGATCTGTTCGTAGACGGCGAGCGCATCGACCAAGTTGTTTTGAGACCGGTAAGCATCGGCCAGCAGCAAGCGCGGCTGGATCAACTCAGGATGTTTTTGCACGACGGTCCGCAAGGAACTGATGGCGGCGTTTTCATCGCCGATTCGCAGATTCAGGCCGGCGAGGAGAACGCTGGCATCCGTGTAGCCCGGAGCTACCCCGAGCGCCCGGTTCAATGTTTCAATGGCCTTTTGGTTGTTGTTGGTGGCCACATAAGCGAGAGCCATCTGGTAAAGAAATTGGGGGGATGAGGGAAAAATCCCGACTGCCTTTTCGAGTTCCTTGACCGCCGTGGGAAAGTCGCCCTTGGCCAAGCGCAGCCGGGCACTTAGCAGAAGTGCTTCGGGAAACGTGCTGTCGCGGGCGAGCACCTTTGTAACGAAGGCGAGGCTCTCATCATATTTTCGCTCAACTGAGGCCATTTGGGCGAGGAGCATCCAAGCCGGCAAATAATCGGGCGCCTCTTTGGTGAGTTTCTCCATCAACTCTTTCGCCGCCGGCACCTCGCCTTTGCTGATTTTGAACTGGGCATACTCGATGCGCTTGGCGGATCGCGCCGGGGCGAGTTCGGCCGCGAGTTTCAGTTCCGGTTCCGCCAAGGCCGGATTCTTGGCGATCAAATGAAGGGCACCCAACAATGCGTGCGCATCGGCGGATTTTGGATTCTGAGCGATGGCGAGTTTGGCGTTGGCCTCGGCGTCGTCGGGTTTGTTTTCCCGCAGGTCAAGAATGCCCAGAGCCACCAGCACCGGTGCCGTCTGGGCCGCGATGCCGGGCAGAGCCTTCAGTCGGGTGCGAACTTCGGCGATCAGCGGGGCGGTGGTCGCAGCTTGGGCCAACACCAGCGGGGCTTCGGGATTGGACGGGGCTTTGTCGAGCACCAGCTCGGCTTTGACTTTGGCGGCGGCAAAATCGCGAAAGGCCAAATCGATAAGACCGAGCTTGATCTGCAAATCCAGATCGGTCGGATCAAGTTCGCTGGCTTTTTTGAGAAATGATCTGGCTACGATCACTCGGGTCTGTTCGAAATAAATGCGACCCAGTTGGCCGATGGCCTTGGCGTTCGTCGGCTCGATCTGAAGCACGTTTTTGTATTCAATCTCCGCCTGATCGTATTGCCCGGCGGCGTAGTGCCGGTCGGCGTCCGCCAGATGGTTCGATTTTTTGGCAGTCGGGGAGCAGCCGCTTCCGAAGCCGATGAACAACATCGCAGCAAGGAGCGGAAGAAGGCGGTGAAGCAGGGGCATTTTCATGGAGTCTGAGGAGTTGAAGCCGGTTTTTTTTGGGAAATACGTTCGGACTTGATGATAAGAAAGAGGACCAGAAAGAAGGGCACCAGTGAGATCAGAAAGAAAATGGGGCCTCCGTGTGTATGGATGAAGGAGTCGATCATCTCCGGACCGATGTGGACGCACAATTGCCCGATTGTAAAAATACGCAGGCCGTTTCGGAAAATTGCGATCGGGACCACGACGCCGGCGAGCAGGGCACGTTTCCACGGGGACTTCAGGAAGAAATGCCCGGCCAGCAGGCTGGTAATGAAGAGGGCGAGCGTGGAATGAATACCGCTGCATTCGGGGGCAACCAGCAGTTTGATGCCGGGCAATTCGAAAAACAGTTCATGGCGGAATACGGTTGCGCCGCGCAGCTGGAACAACAGGTGGGCCGCATCCGCCGATCCCGCTTGCAGCGCGGTCTCAATCCAGTGGGTGAGCGCCGAAGGGAAGGGGGCCATGAAAACGAGAAATCCGAGAGGGAAAGCGATTGCCCGGAGGGTGCGCCGGCCGATGAAAAATGCGCAGGTCCCGAGGACGAAAAAAACCAAAGCCAAAGAGGAAAACGCAAGTGCGTCGCCACTCTCCGGCTTGGTGGACCAACGGTAGAGTAAAATCAGCAGCCCGGCCGAAAGGCCGACGAACGCCGCCGGACGAAAGGGCTTCGACGGCTCAGGAAGATTCCGGCGCTCCAGCCAGATCATGACGACTGAGATGAAAGGAATCAGAACGACATGCGAATAGAGGTCGCTCTTGAGCGCGAATCGCGCCCAATCAAAAAGATGCACGCTGAAAGCCGCCACGATGAGGATCAGACAGCCCAGAAAGCCCCGAACGCTCGTAACCTGTGAAGCCAAGTCGGGAGTGCCCGTGGCCTGATGCGGATGCGAGTCGGACTTTGGAAAATCAACCATGGGATTCGGCGTGGAGGAACGGTAAAACAATCGTAAGGAAATCGGCCAGCGTTAACATTGGTTTTCGGGGATAGCCTCGCGGGCGACGGTCCACGGCGGTGTCATTCTTGAAATCCCAAAGGAGCAGAGAGGAATTGATCGTGGGAATGAGTCGTTGCGCAATCAGTAGGCGCAGCTCACATCCGCGCTCATCTGGGAGGAGTTGGAGACAAATCGCCTCAGGCTCGAACGATTCTCGGTGTGTTGGTAGGATACACCGAGGGAAATACGCTCAAAGATCTGGGTGCGAAGGCTGAGGGTTATTGATTCCGCGATATCGGACCGACCTGGGGAGGAACTCACAAAGCCAAGGGGCGAAGTCGACGATGAGTCTTCAGCGCCCAACTCAGCGGGCGGTGGGAGCGGTGGATTGGCAAAAACCGAGATGAATTTCGTGGTTTGGCGCGAATACGAGGCGCTCCCGAAAAACCGCTTTAACAGGCGTTGTTGAATGGCGACGTTCCAGCTCGAGCTGCGCGAGAGCTGATCCGCGATGAACGAGGATTTCAACGATCGGGTGTAGGCGAAGCTGACGGCCGTGGCTTTGAACGGTTTGTAGCCGAGGGAGGCATTCGCCGTCGGGGTGCTGGTGGTGGTGGCTTCGGCTCCGCGGGAATGGGTGACTTGTAGACCTCCGTCGATCCCGACGGAAAGTTTCTCGCTTAGTCCCCAATTGAACCGGCCCATGTAACTCTCGTTATTTGAATCTTTTTTCCCGACTACGTCGCTGTAGCCGGCACCTACCCCAAGGCCGAACTCCATTTTGGGGAGGGCGCGAGACGTGATCCAATTCATCGTCGACCAATCGCGCACATCGGGTGTGATTTCCGCGTAGCGCTCGCTTAGGCCGAGCGAGGTCTGGAAGGTCAGGTCCGGGCCGAAGCTGCGACCGGCGCCGAGGCTGGTGGTCCAATTTCGCTGAGGCGTCTGTTGCCCGGTTTCGAGCAAAATGGGCGACGAGAAACTGTAGCCCTCGGAAAACTGGACGCCCCACTCCTGAACCTTGGTGGCGTAGGCGAGGTTCATCGACTGATCGAGGCTATCCGAAAATCCGCGAGCGGTATATGAGACCCAACTTGGGCTGTAATTGAAGGTCCATTTTTCCCCCAGATCGACCCGCAGTGCGGGAGCGTAAGTGTTGATTGCACTCGCGACCCGCCGACCATCATTCCTCTGCAAACCGAGTGCATACGTGTAGCGCGCCAAAACACTGGGATG
>CALSBN010000064.1:0-21946 GCA_943373185.1 Opitutus sp. GAS368
AAGGCCCACTACTCCCGCGAAAAAACCGCCGAGCTCGTCCGCCGCGGCGCCGTCGGCATCGTTTCCATCCTCACCCCCGCCGAGGAGAAACGCGCCCCGTGGGCCTTCGCCATCAACAGCTCCCGTTTCCCCGCGATGCGCCTGGTCAACCCCGACGGCTCCCTCCACGAGGCCTACCCCGAGCTCCGCGCCACCGCGTCCGTGAGCCGCATCGCCGCCGCAGCCCTCTTCCAGTCCGGCCCGCGCCCGCTTGCCGAGGTCTTCGCCACCTCCGAACGCAGCGAGCCCCAAGCCTTCGCTCTCAACGTCGAACTCACTCTCGGCGGTCGCGCCGTCGTCTCCGATATCACCAGTGCCAACGTCCTCGGCTGGCTCCCCGGCGCCGACCCGGCCCTCGCCGGCGAGCCCATCGTCGTCACCGCGCACCTCGACCACCTCGGCATCGGCCCGCCGATCAACGGCGACTCCATCTACAACGGCGCCCTCGACAACGCCCTTGGCACCGCGGCCCTCATCGACGCCGCCGAACAACTCGTCGCCGGGCCGCGCCTGCAACGCCCCGTGCTCTTCGCCGCGCTCACCGCCGAGGAAAAAGGCCTCCTCGGTGCGACCCACCTCGTGAGGCATCCGCCCGCCCGCGTGCGCCGTTTCGCCGCCAATCTCAATTTCGATATGCCCGTCATCCTTGCCCCCGTGCGCGACGTCATCGGCATCGGCGCCGAGCACACTTCCCTCGGCAATTCCCTCGCCGCCGTCGCCGGCAAACTCAACGTCACCGTCAGCCCCGACCCCACGCCCGACGAGGTCGTCTTCGTCCGCAGCGACCAATACCCGTTCATCCGCGCCGGCATTCCCGCCCTCTTCCTGAAATCCGGCCAACACGGCCTCGACCCGAAGCAAGACCTTGCCGCCCTGGAGTCTGATTTCCGCAAAAACCACTACCACAAACCCAGCGACGACCTCACGCGCCCGATCCACTGGCCCTCCGCCGGCACCTTCGCCCTTCTCACCGCCGACCTCATTCGCTCGGTCGCCAACGACCCGGCCCCCCCGTCGTGGAGACCCGGCGACTTCTTCGGCACCCGCTTCGGACCCGAAAAAGACGCCGCCAAACCCTGAGCCACACCCCGCCCACCGCGAAACGCCTTCGCCGCAAAGTAGGGCAAGGTCTCCGACCTGCCCTCCAAGTTTCGCCACGCCAAACCCGTTGGGCAGGTCAAAGACCTCGCCCTACTCCCCACCACTCACCCGCGCCCCCCCAGTTTCCCGCCGCCGGTCTTGCCGAATCCCACGAACCCGCCTCACTCACTCCCATGCAACTCTCGTCTATCCTCGGCCACCTCACGCTCCTGCTCGCGCTCGCCGCCACCCCGATTCAAGCCGCCCCTGCCGCCGCCGGCGGCGCGATTTCCGGCAAAGTCGTCGAGACCATGAACGCCGCTTCCTACACCTACGTGCTCATCGACACCGGCGCGAAAAAAGCCTGGGTCGCGGCCCCGCAGTTTGCCGTGAAGGTCGGTGACACCGCCGCGATCGCCGATGCGATGCCGATGCTCAATTACCAGAGCAAAACCCTCAACCGCACCTTCGAATTGGTTTATTTCACCGGCAACATCTCGGTCAACGGCGCGTCTGCCGCCGCCGCTCCGGCCGCCCCTTCGCCCACCACGACAACCCTACCCCCCGGCCACCCGCCGATGCCGACCAAGACCGCGCCCGATCTCACCGGCATCAAGCGCGCCGAAAACGGCCAGACCGTCGCCGAAGTCATCACCGGCAAGACGAAATTCGCCGGCCGCCCCATCGCCATCCGCGCCCGCGTCGTAAAATACAACGCCCAGATTCTCGGCAAAAACTGGCTGCACATTCAGGACGGCTCCGGCGCCCCCGGCACCAACGACCTCACCGTCACCACCGCCGCCACGGTCAAGGTCGGCGACCTCGTGCTCGTGACCGGCAAGCTCGGCACCGACCGCGATTTCGGCAGCGGCTACAAATACCCGCTCATCATCGAAGACGCGACCGTCGTCGTCCAATAGGTTGGCCAAGCTGTAGCACCGACCGCCGGTCGGTTTTCCCAGAAAACCCGGCTCCACGCCCGGATCTCGGAGCTTCACTTCCCCTTACCCGGAACCCAACCGCTCGAGCGCCATCGCCGCCGCGCTCGTGCGATTCTCCACCCCGAGCTTCGCAAACGTCGCTTCGAGGTGCTTCTTCACCGTGGTCAGGCCAACGCCCAAAATCGTCGCGATCTCGGGATTTGATTTTCCCTGCGCCACCCAAAAAAGCACCTCCGCCTCGCGCGGCGTGAGGCCCAGCGCTTCGAGCTGCCTCGGCTCCGGTTCGCTCGACGGCACCTTGCGTCCCGCCGTCGCTTCCACGCGCCGCAGCCTTGCGCTCACCGCTGCCAACAGGTCCGCCGGCACCACCGGTTTCACCAAATAGTCGTCCGCTCCCAGATTCATTCCCGCCCGCACATCTGCGCTCTCGCCCCAGCCCGTGAGAAAAATAAACGGCACGTGCGCCGTCCGCTTTTCGCTCCGCAGCGTCTCCAGCACCCGATGGCCGTTCATCTCCGGCATCGTGATATCGCACACGATCACGTCGGGCGGTTTCTTCCGGGCCTGCTCCACCCCGTCCCGGCCATTGCGCGCCTCGGTGACTTCGTAGCCCTCGAGCCGCAGCAATTCCGCGGTCTGCGCCCGCAGCTTCGCTTCGTCGTCAATGACCAGGATTCGTTTCACGGGCGGAGAAAATGCGGAGCGCTCCCCGCAAAGTAAAGTCGCCGCATGGGCCGGTCGGCCCACCTCCGCCCGGCCCATACCGCTCCGCGTCCATCTGTGGCATGATGACCGGGTCAACTCAACGCCCAGCCCAATCCTTCATCCTTTCCCATCATGAAAACATTGCCCGCCATCCTCATCATCGCCCTCACCGCGATTGTCTTCGCTCCCTTCAATTCCGAGATCGCGATCTCGCTTTTCGCCATCAGCGGTATCGTCGCGATTTTTTTCAACGACTATCGCCGGCCCACCAAGCCGCTCACGGGCGCCGCCCTCGATCGATCCCACCGTCTCCCGCTCGCCGGCTGAGCGGGTTCCGTCCGCTTAACTCCGTGCCCTCAATTTTCAACTTCCCCGCACCCATGACTTCCCGCGAAATCACCCTCGTCCAATCCTCGTTCCGCGCCGTCGCCCCCATCGCCGACCAAGCCGCCGCCCTTTTCTACGCCCGTCTTTTCGAACTCGATCCCGCCCTCCGCGCTTTCTTCCGCGGCGACATGCAGGAGCAGGGCCGCAAGCTCATGAGCGTCCTAAGTCTCGCCGTGGGCAGCCTGGAGAAACTCGACCAGCTCCTCCCCGCCGTCCGCCAGCTCGGCGTCCGCCATGTCGGCTACGGCGTCGATGACAGTCACTACGCCACCGTCGGCGCCGCCCTCCTCTGGACCCTCGAAAAAGGTCTCGGCTCCGCCTTCACCCCCGAGGTCCGCGCCGCGTGGACCACCACCTACAACACCCTTGCAAGCGCCATGCTCGATGCCGCCCATGCCCACCAAACCCAAGCCGCTTAACGCGCCCGCCATGCTCTCCCAACTCTCCGACTACACCGTCCCCGAATGGGCCGCCATCGCCGGTCTCGCCCTCGTCACCATCGGCCTCGTCCTCAGCGCCCTATTCGCCTGAGCCCCGTCCCTTTTCCGTCAGTCGAAAATCCGAATCCAGCGCCTCCCTTCGCCTGCAGCTCGTTCCCGTCATGAAAACCCGCCACGCCCAATACCTCTTCGCCTTCGTGCTCGGCGTCCTCATCGCCGCCTCTTTCGCCTGCGCGCAGGCCCCGGTTCCCGCGCCGTCGACCGCCCCCACCGATCCCGTCCTCGCCCGCGGCCGCTACCTCGTCGAACGCGTCGGCATGTGCGCCGACTGCCACTCGCCCCGCGACCAAAAGGGTCAGTTCATCCGCGGCCAGGAACTCGCCGGCTCCGCCCTCGGCTTCGCTCCCACCGTCCCGATGCCGTGGTCCCCCGCCGCCCCGCCCATCGCCGGCCTCCCGTCGATGACTGAGGCTCAGGCGATCGCGTTCTTCCAAGACGGCAAACGCCCCGACGGCACCACGCCCCTCCCACCCATGCCGGAATACCGCTTCGACTCCGCCGATGCCGCCGCCGTCACCGCCTACCTGAAATCCCTCGCCCGTTAAACCGCGTTTCTTCCGGCTTTCAGCACTTAGCTCTTCGTTATCAGCACTCAGCTTCCCGTCACGGCAACCCGCCGCCGGAACGCATCATTGCGCCCGGCGGCGGCTTTTGTCTTTCTCCGCCGAGCTCACCCACGTCCACCGGATGCCCGACAACCCGCCGCCTTCCCTCGATCCCGACGCGCTTCAGGCCCGCCTCACCGGCATTCTCGAAGCCGCCATCGACGCCATCGTCACCGTCGACCACTTGGGGCGTTTCCTCGATTTCAATCCCGCCGCCGAGCGCATCTTCGGCTACGCCCGCGCCGCCGTCCTCGGCCGCGAGATGACGGACCTGATCGTTCCCACCCGCCACCGCGAGCATCACCGCGCCGGCATGGCGCGCCTTTACGCCGGCGGTGCCCCCAAGATGCTCGGCCGCCGCATCGAGATCGACGCCTTGCGCGCCGACGGCACCGAGTTTCCTGTCGAGCTCACCATCACCCGCCTCGCCGGCGAAGGCCCGCCGCTCTTCACCGCCCACCTGCGCGACATTACCGAGCGCAAAGCCACCGAGGCCCGCCTCCTCGCGCTCCAGACCCAACTCGAGGAGCGCATCGCCGAGCGCACCGCCGATCTCGCCCGCACACACGCGGCGCTCGAGGCCACCGCCACCAGCCAGCGCGAGTCCCAGACGTCGTTCGAACGCAGCTTCCACTCCAACCCCGCCGTGATGACGATCTCGCGCGTCAGCGACGCCCGACTGATCGAGGTCAACCCGTCCTTCCTGCGCCTCTGCGGTCTCACCCGCGACCAAGCCATCGGCCACTCGCCGGTCAGCCTCGGCCTCTGGGCCCGACCCGCGCAGCGCGACGAATTCCTCCAAAAACTCGTCACCGACCAGTCCGTGCGCGACTTCGAGGCCGATTTCCGCCGCGCCGACGGACACGCTTTCTCCCTCTTGCTCAACGCCGATCGCCTCGAGATCGGCGGCGAGGCCTGCATGCTCACCGTCGGCATCGACATCACCGAACGCCGCCGCCGGGACCAAGTTCAGGCCGCCACCTACGCCATCTCCCAGGCCGCCCTCGCCGGCGGTGATCTTCCCGCGCTTTTCGCCGAGCTCCACCGGATCGTTGGCGGACTCATCGACGCCAAGAATTTCTACGTCGCCCTGCTCAACCCCGACCGCTCGCTCCTGTCGTTCCCCTACTTTGTTGACGAGACCGCCACAACGCCGGCCCCCCGCAAGCCCGGCTTCGGCCTCACCGAATACGTCATCAACACCGCCCGCCCGCTCCGCTCCACCGCCGACGAACTCACCGTCATCCTCCGCGCCGACGGCCGCTACCGCCCCACCGGCAAGCCCTCCGCCCTTTGGCTCGGTGCCCCGCTCATGATCGAGGGCCGCGCCATCGGCGTCCTCACCGTGCAGGATTACCACAATCCCGCCGCCTACACCGAGGCCGACTTGCAGCTCCTCATGTTCGTCGCCGACCAGGCCGCCGTCGCCGTCCACCGCCACCAGGTCGAGGCCACGCAGCGCGAAGCGCGCGCCTACTTCGAAAAATCCTTCCACGCCAGCTCCGCCCTCATGTCGATCGCCCGCGTCGCCGACGGTGCGATCCTCGAGATCAACCCCGCCTTTCTCCGCAACTCCGGCTATACGCGCGATGAAGTCGTCGGCAAAACCACCGCCGACCTCCGCGTCTGGCATCACCCCGCTCAGCGCGAGGAATTCATCGGCCGCATCCGCACCGCCGGTTTCATCCGTGATTTCTCCACCGAGTTTCGCAGCAAGGCCGGCGCGATCCGCACCCTCCTCCTCAACGCCGATCTCATCGAGCTCGGTGGCGCCGCCTGCATGCTCACCGTCGGTATCGACATCACCGAACGCCGCCGTCGGGATCAAGTTCAGGCCGCCACCTACGCCATCTCCCAACTCGTCCTCGGCGACGGCGACCTCCCGGCCCTCTTCGCCGGCGTGCACCGGATCATCGCCGGCCTCATGCCCGCGCAAAACCTCTACGTCGCCCTCGTGGGCGATGACGGCACGCAACACACGTTCCCCTACTTCGTCGATTCCATCGTGCCGCCGCCCGCACCCCGCGCCCCGCAGAACGGCTTCACGGAATACCTCCTTGCCACCGGCCGCCCGCTCCTCGCCACCGCCCCCGAGCTCGCCACCATTCTGTCCGCCCGCGGTCCCTACACCCCGCCCGTGCGCCCCGCCGCCCAACGCCTCGGCGCCCCGCTCCTCATCGCCGGACGCGCCGTCGGCGTGATCGCCCTGCAAGACTACGACAACCCCGCCGCCTACGGCCCCGACGAACTCCAACTCCTTGGCTTCGTCGCCGAGCAGACCGCCGCCACCGTCCAACGCCACCGCGCCGAAGCCGCCCGCGCCCGCGCCGAGGCCAACTACCGCAGCATCTTCGAAAACGCCCTCGAGGGTCTCTACCTCTCCTCGATCGACGGCCGCTTCCTCCGCATCAACCCCGCCCTCGCCCGCATGTGCGGCTACGCCAACCCCACCGCGATGCTGGCCGCGACCAACGACATCGGTCGCCAGCTCTACGCCCACCCCCGCCGTCGCGAAGAATTTCTCCAACTCATCAAGGGCAACGACACCGTCACCGATTTCGAATCCGAGATTCTCCGCGCCGACGGCTCCACGTTCTGGGTTTCCGAATCCGTCCGCGCCGTCCGCGATGCCGCCGGCACGATCGATCACTTCGAGGGCGTCGCCATCGACATCACCCAGCGCCGCGAAGCCGCCCGCGCCCTCCGGGCCGCCAAGGACGCCGCCGACACCGCGAGCCGCTCCAAGAGCCGCTTCCTCGCCAGCGTGAGCCACGAGCTCCGCACCCCGCTGAACGGCATCCTCGGCTACACCCAGATTCTCCGCCGCGACCCGGCCCTCGCCGAGAAACAGCGCGACGGCGTCCGCGTCATCCACGAATCCGCCGACCACCTCCTCGCCCTCATCAACGACATCCTCGACCTGTCCAAAGTCGAAGCCGGCCGTCTCGAGCTTCACCCTGCCGATTTCGACCTGCCCGGTTTCGCCGAGGGCACCGAGCGCATCTTCGCCCCACGCGCCCGCGAAAAAAATCTGCTACTCGAAACCGCCCTCGCCATCGACCTCCCGCGCTTCGTCCACGGCGACGAACAACGCCTCCGCCAAGTCATCTTCAATCTCCTCGGCAACGCCGTGAAATTCACCACCCGCGGTGGCGTCGTCTTCTCCGTCCAGCCCGTCGCCCCCACCGCGCCCGCGGCCACGCCCCGGCTTCGCTTCTCCGTCAGCGACACCGGTCCCGGCATCGCCGAGTCCGACCTCGAGCGCATCTTCGAGCCGTTTACCCAAGTCGGCGACGCCGCCCGCAGCGCCACCGGCACCGGCCTCGGCCTCGCCATCAGCCGCAGTCTCGTCGAACACCTCGGCGGTCGCCTCCAGGTCGAGAGCCGCGTCGGCTGGGGCAGCCGCTTCTGGTTCGACCTCGCGCTGCCCATCGCCCGCGGCGACTCCCTGCCCCATTCCGCCAACCTTGCCCGCCGCGTCCTCGGCTACGAGGGTCCGCGCCTCCGCCTCCTCGTCGTCGACGACAACGCCACCAACCGCGCCGTCCTCGTCAACCTCCTCGCCCCGCTCGGCTTCGAGCTCACCGAAGCCGCCACCGGCGAGGCCGCCGTCACCCAAGCCGCCACCGTGTCGCCCGCCCTCATTTTCATGGACCTCCGCCTCCCCGGCGGCATCGACGGCCTTGAGGCCACCCGCCGCATCCGCGCCACTCCCGCCGGCGCCGCCGTTCCCATCATCGCCGTCTCCGCCAGCGCCTACGACCTCGACCGCAACGAATGCTTCGCCGCCGGCTGCACCGCGTTTCTCGCCAAGCCGTTCCGCGAAGACGAACTCTGGTCCGCCCTTGATCGCGCCCTCGGCCTCGTCTGGCTCACCGCCGATTCCGAGGAAACCCGCAGCCCGTTCCCGCACGTCGTCCACGCCCCGCCCCCCGCCGAAGCCGCCGCCTTCTACGAACTCGCCGCCAAGGGCGACGTCGTCGCCATCCGCACCCGCGCCCAAGCCCTGCTCACCGCCGACCCGCAGCTCGCCCCTTTCGCTCAGGTCATCCTCGACCTCGCCGCCCGCTTTAAGATGAAAACCATCCGCCAATTCGTCGCCCGCTACCTGCCCGACAAGTAGGGCAGGGTCTCCGACCCGCCCTCCGCGTAGGGGCGCGGCTCGTCCACGCCCGTTCCGCCCTCCGACCTTTCAACTCTCAGCCCTCAACTCTCATCTTTCCGGCCATGCCCGAAACCATCCTCATCGTCGACGACACCCCCGCCAACCTTGGCGTCCTCGTCGAAACTCTCGGCACCGCCGGCTACCAGCTCATGGTCGCCGAGGACGGCGAGGAAGCCCTCGCGCAGACCGCCCAGACCCAGCCCGACCTCATCCTCCTCGACGTGATGATGCCCGGCCTCGACGGCTTCGAGACTTGCCGCCGCCTCAAAGCCCGCGCCGAGACCCGCGACGTGCCCGTGCTCTTCATGACCGCGCTCAGCGAGACCGCCGACAAAGTGAAAGCCTTCGCCGCCGGCGGCGTGGATTACATCACCAAACCCATCGAGCACGAGGAAGCCCTCGCCCGCGTCCGCACCCACCTCACCCTCCGCCGTCTTCAGCGCGAACTCCAGTCCCAGCTCGAACTCAAAGAGCGCTTCATGCGCATCGCCGGCCACGATCTCCGCAATCCCCTCTGCCTGATCCTCATGTCCGGCGAACTCGCCCGCCGCCAACCCGCAATCACCCCGGGTGTCGCCAAATTTCTCGCCAACATCGACGAAGGCGCCGCGCAGATGCGCCGCATCATCGACACCTTCCTCAACCTCCGGGCGCCCCAACCCGCCGGCCCCGCCTCCGGCCGCGTCGATCTCGGCCTCCTCGCCGCCGCCGTCGTCCGCCAACACGAACATGCCGCCGAGCGAAAAAACATCACCGTCGAAACCGCCTTCACCGAAAACCTCCCGCTCGCCCGCTGCGACGCCGCGCACGGCTACCAGGCGTTCACCAACTTCATCAGCAACGCCCTCAAGTTCACCCCACCCGGCGGCACCGTCACCGTGCGAACCCTGCTCAACGGCACCAAAATCCGCGCCGAGATCCAGGACACCGGCCCCGGCATCCCCGTCGCCGAGCGCCCGCAACTCTTCCGCGAACACGCCCGCCTCAGCCCGCGCCCCACCGGCGGCGAAGAAAGCAACGGCCTCGGCCTCGCCATCGTAAAACACCTCGTCGAATCCCAAGGCGGCACCACCGGCGCCGACTTCCCCGAAAAAACCGGCGGTAGCCTCTTCTGGTTCGAACTCCCCGTCGCGACCTGAGTCCGATCAAAGGTAGGGCCGCGACCTCCGGGCGCGCCTCGAAGCCCACCTGCAAACATCCGCAAACTACACGTGCTCCCAGCGAATCCGCCCGACCGTCCATTTGCCGGTTAGGCCAGCGTCCAATTGCCGGTTGGACGTGCAATGAAGCTGTCACCTTTAAGGCTTGGCGCTAACTGTTGTGGGGTGGCCGGCCTGTCGAATCCTCGCCACAACTTCTGCGGGCGAAAACATCAGTTCCTTCCACGTCGCAACTTCGCCCTCCCAGCGAAATTCACCGGCACTGGGAGTGAACCTAACAGCAACGTCTTTTGGGGAGTCTTCCCAACGAACGACCATTCGCAATCGCAGCGACGCTACATCAAAGGGCGAGGACTCGGTCGACGTCTCATCAAACACGCGGACGCTTGCTCCCGTTGACCTTAATTCATCGGCGAGTCGCCTTTCCGGTTCTCGCACGAGCAATAAATCAGCGACGCCCTTGGCCGATTCGAAGGCGAGCCTCGTTGTAAATCCAAAGTGCGACGGCCTGCCTTCGTAGCTCAGCGGTGGGGCAATCTCCTTCCACGCTTCGGTTTCAAACCAAACATACGGATCGCCCGAGCGGCCTCCGGATTCATCGCCCGGTGGAATCGGCGAAATCGATCCTCGGTTGCCGAAGTTCACGCTCCGAACCTTGGCGTGATAAATCGCCCCGTAGTGTTCTTTCGACTGCGCCGCACTGATAATGAGAACCACAAAGTCGGCGCGCAAACGCAGCTGCTTGGCCCGGTAGGGCATGTGGTAGATCTTTTCCCGCAGCGCCCATTCCAGCTGGGTGCGATTTTTTACAATCCCCAACAAACCGTATTCGTGACTTTTCACGATCCGCGCGACTTCTTCCGTGCCACTCAGCTCTACCGCCAAATCTTCCACGGTCTCGGCGCTGTTGGCGACAATCTGACGAATGAGAGCTTTGACCTCCTCCCTTCGCGAAGGAAGAAATGGTAACGCGCCAACTCCGACCGACGCGATGGACTTGAAGAATCGGTTCTTTTCTGCGTCCGCGCCCGCGTAGGGAAACAACGCGAACGCGCCCACCGTTCTCTGCACGTAACGTCGCTGGCCGACATCCCACACTATCGCCGAAGGATCAGGCGCCGCCTCCCTCAACACTGAAGTTACGATCTGATCTCGGTAGGCGTGCATTTGCGTGACGACATCGGCCGGCACGCCAGGCGCTCCATTCAACTCCACGTATTTCGCATCATCGCTCAGGCGATACTTCGCATCGAACACGTAACGAAAAGACCTCTGCGCTGGTCCGGATTGTTCAACCTCCAGCGTGTTGTCCGGGCGGCAATCACCCGTCGGAGTTTCGTCCGAGCGATTGTAGGTGACGCGTATTTTGCCGTGGCGCGGAGCATCGATGACCAACTCCGATGCCCGGCCCTTGCGTAGTCCGAGCGCCACGCCGCGATGATCGACGACGAGCCAATCCGGCCGTTTCGGCGTCGCTCCCAATTCGGTTCGCAGCAGATTGCCAAGTGCGACGAAGCACCAGAGTTCGTAGAGAGTAGCTACGTTCTTCTCGCTCATCGCCAGCGCGTCACCATCCAGCGTCAGCCCGGCCTGCAGTAGGTTCCACGTTCGGAGAAACTCTCGATAGCCCGGTGAGAGGTGCATCGCCAGCGTGATGCTGGAAGCGTGCTGAGGGGCATCGACCTCCGACAAGAAAGTCCGCGCCTCCAAACGACGCAGCTTCGTAGATGCAGCCGCCAGGAAATCGCACCACTCCTTTGCGCCAGATCTTTCAGGGTCCAGCCGCGCCAGAATTCCGCGAATTTTTGAGCACACCCGCTGAAACGCGTAGGCGACAAAGAGATTCTCCGGTGTGTTTAAGTCCAAACTCCGGCGCGAATCCGGCAGACGCGCCGTTGTCCAGCGTTCGGTGCCGATTCGGATTGGTCCGTTTGGTGCGCGACTCAGCTGATTGGGATGTTTGCGCAGGTGGGCGAGCGCCGTCTGGTCGGCCCGGCGGACCTGAGCTATCGGCCGGAGCTGCGTTTCTCGCACAAGCCTCCGTCGCGGGTGTCGGTCAATGCACTCGATGGCCTGAACCCATTCGTCGAAAAGACCGCGCAACTGAACCAGCCATTCGAGATCAGTCGGTTGTTGCGTGGTTCGTTTTCTACCGCGCGGCTGCCACGTGCGACCCGACAATGCTCCGGCCAATATACGAACCTCCGATTCCAGCGAAGCGCGCAGCGCGAAATAGTCACTTTGGTAGTCCAACTTGCTGGGAAACACTTCGAGTCGGAGCGCCGCGATGAGCCGGCCCGATTGTCTTAGTTCCCAGCGAGTGAATCCGATTTCGCTCTCGAAATTGATCGTCGCCATCGCGTGGCCTCGCCGCTGCCGTCCTCGCAACACATCCTTCCCCGCCACGAGGAGGCTTACCGGCACCGCGTCGGGAATGTCGGGCTGCACGACCTCCACCTCGTAGCGCGTCTGTTCAAAAAGCAGTGGTGGCACAGCCACCCGCCCGCCGACCGCGAGTCGAACCGTCCCGACATTCAGCGTCGCACTCACTCCCGACCCGAGCTCGAGCACGACCGAACTACTCACATTCCCCGGCACCAACCTTCTGTTGCTCGGGCCGTCGACGAAGAGCTCAAAACCACCCGATAGCGTTAGGCTCAGCAGAGACATGCTCGGCTATGCCACCCAAAACGATGTGAATCCCTCTTCCTGGTAGACCAGCCACATGCTGGCGATTTTTCGGACGAGCGGGGATCGCGAAGTGTCTTTGCGCAGGGCCAGCAGTTCTTCGTTAAGTTTCTCGCTGTTTGAATCGATCGATCCGCCCGGCTGAAATCGGCCCAACAGTTCCCTCAGTATCCGCGCAAGTCGTGGCGAGCTGCCCTGAACCCGTGGTAAGATTTTCTGCATGACGATGGCTTGGTCCGCTTCGTTGCTCGAAAGCCCCACGGTCGTCGCGTGAATGAAGAAGGCCGCCGCTTCGTCCCGTGTGCGATAAGCCACCTGAAGGTTTGCCTCGGAAAGGATATCGTTCAGCGAGTCGAGCAGGCCGGCCACGTGCGCGAGGGCCTTGGCATGTTTCGGATCCTGCACCATGTCTTGTGCGGTCAAAAACGGGGCCGTGAGATCAAACGCACCGAGGGGTGGCGTTGGCGGCGCGACCGCTGCCGGAGAAGGAAGGTCCGCGCCCAAACGACCTGCATCGATTTCCAGCGTATTAGCCCGATCAAGGACTTTGCGGCTGAACGCATGTGTCGTCTCGTCCATGTTCACCGTGCCTACAACAATCAGGTTGGGTGGCAGACAGACGCCCTGCTGAGCCGCCTTCAGACGAGCGAGCGTATTTCGTAGCGATTCCGGAACTGAAGCCGGAGAGAGCAGATCCAAGTCGCGCGCACCAATGACGGCATCCGAGACAACGCCACCATCGGCCGAGCGCCGCCGGGATTCGATCTTGGAGAGGAAGTCCGAGAAATAGTGCTCCACGCGGGCGAGGTTCATCTCGTCGAGACACACAAACACCGGCTGTTGCGGCTGTGCGTGCGCACGGAGGAGCGGCTCAAGCAGCTGGCCCGGCCGAAAGTTGTTTTGCAGATCGAGGTAGCCGAGCAACTCACCGCCATCGCTCCAATCAGGCCGCACGGCAACCAGATGAAATCCGCCGTTGGATGCGGTTGATCCACATGCTTCGGCAAAGAGCCGGACGAGCCGTGACTTTCCTGTGCCGGAGTTGCCGGCGAGAATCACGAAAGGTTTGGCGCGGATCGCGGCGTAGAATTGAGCCAGTTTCTTTTCGTCGAGTGAGAATCCTCTTGTGCGTAGACGGACAAGGCACGCTGCCAGATTAAAAGCCGCTGCAGGTTGATCGGACTCGCGAGAAATCGGCTGTTTGGGCGGGTTTTGGTCAGAAGGCGCGCGGTTTGGACGGAGCCAGCCCTCAACGCTTCCGAACTCCTTCAAAATGAGAGACAGCGGCTCATCGGAAGTCCGCGACAATTTTCGGGGAGGCATCTCGGGGTTCTGAAATCCCATGACGCGAGTATACTCCGCCAAACTCAGCTCAATTGGCCAAACCTCCGACAACAAAAACACCAACTCAAACGAGGGATCTCCCCAAATAGCAGATGCCAAGTCCGAACTCTTTATGCCGCGCTGTTTGATCCGAGCTGCCCAATGAAACGCCTTCTGCCTTTTTTCATCCTGGCTGTAGAAGAGGCAAAAATCACCAGCCTGCATGACATTTAGAACATTGTTGTCGTGAGTTCCGGATTGCGCACCCCACGCCCATACCGGACCCGCAACACCGGCTATTTTCGCCGCTTCGTCCGAGATCGGATTCGCAATCGACTTAGCAATGTTCGCAAAGGAGTCATCGTTCTGTGCAGGGACTATCCAGAGTTGTTCGCTCATATTATGATCAGTCTCCTTTTTGCCTGTCGTTAAACATTTCCAGCGCCGTCAAAAACGGTTCGTCGAGGTCCATCCCAGTGTCTTGGTCAGGCGCGAGGCGTTTGAATCCGGCGTGCATCAGGCACATCATCTGCAGACCGCTGAATTCTTCGCCCGGCAACGCGCGCACGCGGTATTTCTTCTCGGGGCTCGCGTAGTCGAGACCCTCGCGGCCAATCATCGCGACTTCGAAAGCGATCTTCCGCACGTCTTCGTTGGAGAGACGGGCATAGCGCTGGAGCGCATCGAGCAGGAACCACACGGCGGCCGGATGTTTGGCGCGCAACAACTCGGGATTGGTGGTGCCTTCCGTCACCGGTTCGGCGGCGGTGGGCTTCTGGTCGCCGGGGTCGGGCTTCCACACATACCAATCGCGTAGACCCACGAGATCGGCGAATTCGTCGACGAGGTCGTATTCGTCGCCGGGCGTGAGCGCGGGTTGGCGTTGTTGCCAGTGGCGCCAAAGTTTCTGCGACAACTCGGCGGTTTCGAGGCGTTGGTAGGGCCCCCAGCACCGCGTCGCTCCGCCGCTGAGGTGGTCAAGGAGCAGCGCTTGCGCGCCATTAAATGCACTCGTCGCACGTAAGATTCGCTGAGGCGTGAGCCGGCGGATCTCGGGATTGATTGTCGCCGCCCGCGCCTCGCTCGCCAATTGCACGAGCGAGAGCATCTGCACGGGACGCAGGGCCGGCATTTCAGCGTCAAGCCGGCGCTCGATCAGCATGTCGAGCGGGCCGTTGAAGAGCAGCGCACACGTGCCGGACACGAGTTCCTGCACGACACGTTCGATGGCGTCCGGACTGTAGCGCTGCTGCTCGAGACGGCGAATGTCGGTCGCCAGCGAACGAAACGCCCGCTCGCGCGTTTCGTTCGTGGTGGCGAAGAAGCGGTTGCGGCCGGCGCGACGCGCCTCCGTCTCCAGCCGGATATGCGTCAGCTCGTGGGCGACGAGGTGCGACGTGAGCGGCAGCGGAACCGGCTGGGGGGGGGGGGCCTTGCGCACGGTCACCACGTGGCGGTCACGCCCGTGCTTCCACGCCATCTGCGCCCGGCCGGCGATCCAGGCGGGAAGTTTGTCCTCGGCGATTTCCACCGGGTAGCCCGACTCGCGCTCGACGGTGCGCCGGTAGTCTTCCACCGCTTTAAACGCTTCCGATTCGCCCTGCTGCGCGAGGGTGGTCTCGACCGAGAGAAACAGGCGGCTCGCCTGCTCAAAGACCGGCTCCGAACGGGCATCCAACACCGTCGCCCGGCGGAACATCGCCTTGAGGGTGTCCGCCGCTGCGGCCGCGGCGCCGTCGCGCGAGAGCGTGAGCGCCTTGCCATACCAACTGTGGGCATAGTCGGGCTGCGCGACGATGGCCTCGTCGTAGCGGGCGAGCGCGCCGGCGGTGTCGCCGGTGCGCGCGAGCGCCGTCGCGAGACCGTTGAGCGCCCACGCATCGGCGGGCTTCAGCTCCAGGGCGCGGGCGAAAAATTGCCGGGCGCGGGCGAGGCCGTCGGGCTGCTGGATGTAGATGTTGCCCAATACGACCAAGCTCCACGCGTCGTCGGGCTTGAGGCGCAGGGCGTCGATCAGCGCGTCCTTAGCCTCCTCCGGCCGCTGTAACTCGACGAGGCTCATGGCGAGGTCCCGGTGCACGGTCGGGAGCGCCGGATTCAGCTTCAGCACGCGGGCGTAAAGTTCGGCCGCCCGGGCAAAATCACCGGCGCGGGCACGCTTGCCGGCGCGTTCGTAGAGTTTCGTGGCTTCATCGGCCTTCGCGGCCGCGGCGGCCGGCCGCGAAATGTGTGCGATGCCGTCGCGAATGACCACCGTCACGCCGGCCCCGAGAAACCCAAACTGCTCCCGGATGCGCGCGATGAGCGTCTCCTCGGACAAAGCCCCATCCGCCGGCTCGCCGGTCAGAAAGGCCAAGTGGGCCAAGGGAATCGCGAGGTTCAGCATGAGGTTCGCGAGAGCAGAGGCGGCCCCGCGCACCCTGCCAATTCCAATCCATACTTTCCCGGGCTTTGACGCTCCCCCGCCAAACCGTTTCTCTCCCCGCCATGCACCCCGCCGCCTGACATGCCCCGCGACTATTTCAAATTCGGCCGCTCCTTCGAAACCATCGCCGTCCAGGACGTGGTGGCTTGGTCCCAAAACCAAGATGGCTCGCGCTTGCTCCTGCCGCCCATTCAACGCTCGGCGGTCTGGCGAAACGCTCAGATCATCAATTACTGGGATAGCCTTCTGCGCGGATATCCTGCCGGTCTCATGCTAGTGCATCAGTCCAGAGCGCAGTCGCTCACCCTCGATGGCGTTACAACCCAGGCTCGAGACCAAGACTATGACCTCTTCGACGGCCAGCAACGGCTCACCGCCCTGCTACTCGGCTACGGTGCGGGGCAACTCCATCACCGGCTGAGGCTCTGGGTAGATTTGGGCAAGTCACCCAGCGATGCGTCCGGCCTGCTTTTCCAGCTGCGCATAAGTAGCTCAGGCCAACCCTTCGGTTACCGCGCAGACTCGCCCAATGACAAACCGCCGCTTGGCGAGCGGGCTAAATGCCAAGCTGCTTGGACTGAGAAACACCCCGGCCAAGCCTTCCACGCGAAGGAGGTTTTCCTTACAGTCACCGGCCTCGATCTCATCTCAGCACAATTCGCATTCCCCTTGGATAAAGCAGTCTCGCTAGTCACCAGTCGCCAGTGGGAGGCGGTAAAGATTATGACAGACGCCTGCCCTGGCGCGCCGCCCGAACGTATAGAGGCTTTTGTGCAGGCCCTGATGAATACGCTTCAGCAAGCGATCATTTTCCAGCGGGTCGATGCTAGTCTGATTGAGCAGGAAAGGGACTATGTTCGCTACTTCGCCCGCCTCGGCCAAGGTGGCACGCGACTGACCGACGACGAGCTGACATACTCCATCATAAAACTCCAGTATCCGCAGATCCGCGACAGGATGAGGGAAATCATGGATGGGCCGGCCGGTCGCATCGCAGGCGAGGTCAATCTAGTGCTCGCGGCCCTACGCGTAGCCAAGGTTACCTCAGGGTGGGACGGTGGAGGAGTGGAGTGGAAAATCCTGGGGCGACCATCCCCTGATTTTGTCTACGAGTTGAAGCAGCCACACCTCGCGGCTGTTCTCGAAGCGTTTCTGCGTATGATCGCCCCGCCCTCGAACGGGCTCCTGAAACTTCGCCTAGAGACGATTCGCAGACGATTGGAATATCACCCCACGGACAATCCCGCCGGGTTGCCGCGCCTGCTCCTCGCCCGCCTGCCGCATTCTTTGGTCGACGTGCTTCTATTGCGCCAGAGCCTGGAAGACTTAGCCGACCGCAAGACCATAAATCAGCCCGATCCCTTGCCTACTTTTGTGTTGTTTTGGCTACTCTTCGTCGCGGACACCGACAAAGGGGCATGGTTGATGTTTCGACGTCACCCTCATGTCGACAAGACCGCCGACCTTCCGACTATTCCAGCCTTGATTCGGGAGCTGGAGTCCGAAGGCGTCTCGCGTGTCTTGCCACGGCGGGACGAACTTACGCTGTTGAGAGAGGAGATCCGTAAAGGCAATCACCGCCTGCGATCTTGGGCGGAACGTTTCACTGGCGCGGACGCCACCGATGAAAGAAAGCCCGGTGAAGCCCTGCGCGTGCTCACATGTGATCGAGAACTCACCAAACGCACCCTTCTCTGGCTCCAGCGGGAATATCTCGCGACATCTTTCCCCGACTTCGATCCCACCTCAAATCGTGACGAAGATTTGCCGGTGGACTTGGATCACCTGGTGCCAGAATCGAAGTTCGGGTTTCATTGGAAGTCACGGGCCTCCTACATCAGTTTCGACGATACCGACGAAAACTTCCGCCATCACCGAAGCCTTATCGGCAACTCGCTGGGAAACTTCCGTTGGCTGGACACGTCCACAAACCGTGGTCGCGGTAACCGTGAATTGGAGCCCTTGCCAAATAACGCTGACCTCCTCTCCACGTCCGAAGAGTGGAATAGCCTTATGACTCAATTGCCCTGGACTATCAAAGACGTGGCAGCGTTCCAGCAACTGATCGATCTTCGAAGTATCGATCTAATTCGCAAACTCACAGAGGATAGCAGGCTCGACGCGCTCGCCGAGGAACTTTTGCCAGCAGTCCTCGACCGATGATCGACTTCGTCAAAAATGGGGCGTATCTCGTCATGCGCTACGTCCCCGAACGAGGGGACGACGACTGGCTAGTTCGGCCCTTGGAATCGGAAGACGACATCCCCTTGTCGGGCGGAACCCTGCACGTGCGTCGGGAAATCTATCGCCCCGACCTCAGGGATGGCGACTACGAGATGGACGCCCGCTACCGTTTCGTCGTCGGTAGTCTTGAAAACGGCTACTATCGGATGGATCGGCGTTTTCTGGACATCCGCTACGATCTCTTCCTCCACCAAGCGCTGACGTTCCAGCGGAAGACCTTCGTTGCAGAAACCAATATCGCCATTTTTCGAGGTTTTAACGACTATGGGTTCACCGAATTTCGCATCGGCGGCGATGCTCCCGACTCGTTGCCCCAAGCGGTGTTCGAAGAGATGCTGCGCCAGTTCCCGAATACCTACGAGTTGAAGAAATACGCACGGGCACGCGTCAGCAGCATGATCCGCAATTACGTGCCGATGCGGGCTGATTTCGCCGCCGACTACGTTCGCTACATGGAGCGAAAAGCCTCCGTGCAGGGCTCCCAACCGCGTGAGGATTTCGGCGAATACGAAGCGGAAAAATTCTCCGATCTCGTCGATAAAATAGAGGCCATGCTCGGGGGCGCGGCGACCTACACCGAGACCCAATGGCAGGCCGAGATCCTACAAGTCATCCAGTTTCTCTACCCGAAATACATCAAAGCGTTTCGCGAGGCACCGGTTAGGGACAGTTTGGCGAACAAGGACCGAAGCATCGACTTCCTCCTCGTCGATGCCTCCGGCTACGTCGATGCAATCGAGATCAAAAAACCTTTCGCGGAGTGCATCGTAACCAGCAACACCTACCGCGACAACCATGTGCCCATGCGCGAGCTGAGCGGCACGATCATGCAGTTGGAGAAATACCTGTATCACCTCAACCGCTGGGGTCAGGCGGGGGAAACCAAGCTCAATGAGCGTTATGCCGACAAGCTACCCGCCGGTCTCTCCATCAAGATCGTGAACCCCTCCGGCATGATCATCATGGGCCGCGACGACACGCTCACCGCCGAGCAGCGGAACGATTTTGAGGTCATTCGCCGCAAATACCGCCACGTCGTGGAAATCATGACCTACGACGACCTTCTCCGCCGGCTCAAAACGATCCGCGATCAATTCAACGTGAGTCCGAACCAATGAAAGCTCGCTCGAAGGAACTACTCGACCGCGCCGTCGCCGCCACGGTCGCAGCCATCGAAATCTACAATAAACCGGATTTCCTCTATCGAGAGGAGGCCTTCGCCGTCCTCGCCATCAACGGCTGGGAGTTGCTCCTTAAAGCCAAGTAGTTGGAGGGCTTGCTGGAGCGTTGTCGGGAGTTGGAGGCGGAGATCGAGCGGAGCCGCGCCCACGCCGCCGCCCTGCTCCAAGCCGTCCTCCGCGAAGCCTTCGCCCCCGCCGCCTAACATCTTGCGTTCCGCCGTCTCGATTTCCGAAACTGCACGAGTCATGTCCTTCCGTGAACCCTTGCCCGAGGGCTGTCCGCCCGCCGACGCCCCTATCCTCGCCTCCGAGGTGATGGTCTATCGGCTCGTGCGCACGCTGCCGCCTACGGAAGAGGATTTCCGCTCCCAGCGGGCAGAGAATCCGGAAAAGTATTTTTCAAACGAGTGCTTGGCGCGGGGCCTTTCTGTTCACGCCTTGCGCCGAGACTCGGAAATGGCCACCAAACTCCCCAACTTGAAAGGTCGGCAGCCTTGCGCGGTTCGTTTGTCGCCAGCCAGCGGCCACTTGAAGCAAACCGGCAAGCCTTCCCATCACACGTGGTGGCCCCTTGCTTCCTTTGATATTCTCGGCAGCATTAGCGAGGTCGCTGCATGAATACTGTCCGCCATCACGCCACCCTGTTTTACTACGATGGGCCGCAGGTCTTCGAGGGCCGCGACGCCATCGGCGGCCATTACGTGGGGCTCTTGGTCGATTCGGGGGCGAGCGCCAACCGCTACCTGCTCGCGGGCGTGGCTCCCGAGCGTCTGCGCGAGTTTCGCCTTGGTTCGCTCGATCTGCGCGCCTTGCTAATGAGCAACCCCGATAGCCCTTGGTTCCTGGCCAATGGAGACGCCGACCTCGCCCAGCCTCTTAAACTGGAATCGCAGAGTTCGCCGTGGGCTGATTGCCCCTATCTGCCCGATGCAGGCTTCGTCCTGCATGATGCGCCCGCCTCCTCCGCCAGCCTGCAAGAAGCCCGTGCCCGAAATAATCTCGTGCTTGAACTTGCGGTCGAGCCGCCAGAGGCCGCCACGGAGCATCGCATCCGCGCCCGCACTCTCGCCGGTCTGCTCACGCATACCCAAACGCTGCTTAAACACGCCTACGGAGCGGCACTTCGCGAACTCTCCATCGACACCCGAAAATCGCTGGATCGCACGGATGCCCACTTGATGGATGTCATCATACCCGCCGCGCCCGGCTCGTTCCGGGTCGTGCTGGAAGCCGCCAAGGGGCCCGACATGTTGGGCCAAAACGAACTCGCCCGGGCTTTGACCATCGTGGACGAACTTTTCGCCAGCACTTCCAGTCCGTCGGATACCGTCACCAGAGTTAAGAATCGGCGCGGGCACTTGGCGGCGGCCTACGTGCGGTTGCTCAAGTTTCTGGCCGTGAACCGCAGCGGGCTGCGTTACTCATGGGCCGAGCCGTCCTTTGCCGTAGAACGCCACCACGCTTTGGCGGATAAGGAAACCCAGCCGATCATCGACGCACTTTCGGGCATCGCCAATCTCGGCTCCGAATCTCTTCAACTCACGGGTGAGCTCGACAAGGTGGACCGCCAAAACGGCTCATGGCGCTTACTCACTGCCGATGGTGCCGAGGCCGGAAAAACTAAAGAGAACGGCCCCTCGCTGGAAGGCCTTAAAATCGGGTCGTCCTATCGCTTCACCTGCGAAGAAGACATCCAAGAACACGAGAGCAGCGGACGCGAAGTCCGCACGCTCTACCTGACTGCGCACGAGCCGTTGTAAGCGGGTCGTATGCAAGACTACCCGCAGGTGGGCGGCACAATTTCCTCACCAGTGGTGAGGAAATCGAACGAGGCACCTCAGCTTGACCCAATTCGCCAGTCACTGCCTGGCGAATCTGAGCCTGCGGCAATTTCCTCACCGGTGGTGAGGAAACTGCAAATAGACGCATCTTCTGCCGATTTTGAGATTTCGTCACCACTGGTGACGAAGTCCAAGAAAAGCCAACCAGTGGTTAGCCAATTGGCGTCGCTCTCAATTTCCGCATCAGTGATGCGGAAATCGAAGGAGCCTCTGCCGACCCCTCTCACTCCCGAACAAGTGCTGCGATTCAGTTGGACCCAGCTGATCGAACTCCTCCGCCTCGACGACCCATGGAAGCGTGCGTTCTACGAAAACGAATGCCTCCTTGGCGGCTGGTCGAAGCGGCAACTCCAACGCCAGATCGGCAGCCTCCTTTATTAGAGCACCGGGCTCTCCAAGAACAAACGCGCCGTCGTCGCCCGCACCCGCCTCGAACGCCGCTAGAACGCACCGCAAGGAGGCTTATCATCGCGAGGTGCACGCAGCGCACCGCGGCGATCCAGCTGGATTGCTTCGTCCCCGCGCAGCGCGCGACTTCTCGCAATGACGGTCCTTGGAGACGCGCCGCTTCAGCTCTCATCCCTCAACTCTCAGCCCTCAACTCTCAACCCGGCCCCGCCTCACCTCACCGCTCCGGCAGCACCGAACCGCGCCCGGACCTC
>CALSBN010000065.1:0-21454 GCA_943373185.1 Opitutus sp. GAS368
TCGCCCGCGAGGGCTTCGATGGCTTCACTCCGCTCTCCGCCCGTTGCGCCGCCCACTTCGCCTTGAGCGATCTTGACGAGGCCACCTCGTTGCTCGCCACGCCCGCGACCGAACTCACTTGGGATACCGAGAGCCTCGCCCATCACCGCACCTACCCCGACGACGCCCTCGTCGCGCAAGAACGTCTGCAGGTCGAGGTCGACGCCCGGAGCCGCTTCCTTCGCCAAGTCGCCGCCTGGCGCAAGGCACGCTACGCCGTCGCCGTCGTCGCCGCCAAGGAGGGCGAAGAGCAACGCATCCGCGAAATCATCGCCGAGGATCCTTCGCTCAAAATCCTCAAGCCGATCTTTCTCCGCGGCGTGCTCAACGAGGGGTTCAAAATCGCCTTCGGCCCCGCCCGCCCCGCGCTGCATTGGACCGAATTCGGCGCCAGCCCCGCCGGTCTTGTGCTCGTCACCGAGACCGAGATCTTCGGCCGGCAACGCGCCCGCCGAACCACCGGCATCTTTCGCGCCTCCGCCCAGCGCGCCCAAGTCGACCAACTGCTCGACTTCTCCGAACTCGTCGAAGGCGACTTCGTGGTCCATCTCCAACACGGGATCGCCCTCTACCGCGGCCTCTCAAAACTCGACACCGCGCAGGGCATCCGGGAGGTCATCACCCTCGAGTTCGACGACCACGTCACCCTTCACGTTCCGCTCCAGGAATCCCACCTGATCAGCCGCTACGTTGGGCTCAGCAAGACCAAGCCCCAACTCGGCCGCATCGGTTCCGGACGCTGGGAGAAAGCCCGCCAAGCCGCCGAACGCTCCACCATCGACCTCGCCGCCGAGTTGCTCCGCATCCATGCCGAGCGCGAGGCCCAACCCGGTTTCGCCTGCCCGCCCGACACCGCGTGGCAGCGCGAGTTCGAGGGTTCGTTCGCTTACACCGAGACGCGCGACCAGCTCAAGGCCATCGCCGACACCAAAACCGACATGGAAAAAACCCGGCCCATGGATCGCCTCATCTGCGGCGACGTCGGCTTCGGGAAAACCGAAGTCGCCATCCGCGCCGCCTTCAAATCCGTTCAAAGCGGTCGCCAAGTCGCGTTGCTCGTCCCGACCACCGTCCTCGCCCAGCAGCATCTCAACACCTTCCGCGAGCGCATGGCCGGCTACCCCATCGCCGTCGAGATGGTCAGCCGTTTCCGCACCCGGGCGGAGCAGAAAAAAATCCTGGAAGCCGCCGCCGCCGGCCAAGTTGACATTCTCATCGGCACGCACCGCCTCCTCCAGGCCGACGTCAAATTCCGCGAACTCGGCCTCGTCATCATCGACGAGGAGCAACGCTTCGGTGTGAAACACAAAGAAGCCTTCAAGCGCATGCGCGCCACCGTCGACGTGCTCGCCATGAGCGCGACGCCGATCCCCCGCACGCTCTACATGGCACTCACCGGTGCCCGCGACCTCAGCGTCATCGAGACCGCGCCCACCAACCGCCACCCCATCCAGACCATCGTCAAAACCTACGACGAGCAACTGGTGGTCGACGCCATCCGCCACGAAGTGCGGCGCGGCGGCCAGGTCTTTTACCTGCACAACCGGATCATGACGATCGAGCTCGTCGCCGCGCGCCTCCGCCAACTGCTGCCGGAACTCACGATCGGCGTGGGCCACGGTCAGATGGAAGCCGACGAACTCGAACACATCATGACCGACTTCGTCGCCACCAGGTATCAGGTTCTCATTTGCACCACGATCATCGAGAGCGGCCTCGATATCCCCAACTGCAACACGATCATCATCGAGGGCGCCGACCGCTTCGGCCTTTCCCAGCTCTACCAACTCCGGGGCCGCGTCGGCCGTTTCAAGCACCAGGCCTACGCTTACCTGCTCCTCCACCGGCACACGAAGCTCCTCGAGATCGCCCGCGAGCGCCTCGGCGCGATGCGCCAGCACAACCAGCTCGGCGCCGGCTTCCGCATCGCGATGCGCGACCTCGAACTCCGCGGCGCCGGCAACCTCCTCGGCTCCGAGCAAAGCGGCCACATTGTCGGCGTGGGCTTCGAACTTTACTGCCAGTTGCTCCGCCAATCCGTCGCCCGGCTCAAAGGCGACAAGACCGCCGCCGCCATCCGCGCCAGCGTTAAGCTCGACTTCGTCTTCGTCGGCGACGGCACCCCGCGGGACGCCCAAAGCCGCGGCCGACACGTCGATAGCTACACGGCGATCCGCGATGCCGAAGACGCCGCCAACGAGGGCCCGGCCGTCGAGCCCATCCAGGCCCGGATTCCGGCCGCCTACGTCAGCGAAACCCGTTTACGCATCGACTTTTACCGCAAGCTCGCCCTCGCCGATACTCTCGCGTCGCTCAAGCAAGTGGAAGCCGACCTCCGCGACCGTTTCGGCAAATTTGGCGACGAGGTCAGGGCCTTGCTCCTGATCACCGAGATCCGAATTCGGGCGGAACAAAAAGGCATCATTTCCGTCGAAACCGAATCGACGCGTTTGAAGTGTCGGCGTCAGAGCGGCCAGCGCGACGACTGGGTGATGCACGGCACCCGGTTTCCACGGTTGACCGCTCCTAAGCCACTTCTACGTTTGAAAGAAGTAATCACATTTTTGAACAACCTGCCGACCCCATGACCATCTCCCGAAGTATCGCCTTCATCGGTTGCGCACTCGCCTCGCTCACCTCCGCCCTGGCCCAAGACGATGGCTTGAACATGCGTTTCGCCAACGGCATCGCCGCGATCGCCGAGCAGAAAGTCATCACCGTCGACGACATCCGCCGCGAGATCGCCCCGCTCATCCCCCAAATCCAGCGCGACGCCCGCAACGAGAAGGAATTCAACGAGAAACTCGAATCCCTCCAAGACCAGGTCATCCAAGACCTCATCGACAAAGTTTTGATCGTTAAAGAATTTCGGAAGGCCAAAGACGAAAAGGAAGTCCGCCGCATTCCCGAGAGCTACATCGACAATCGTATCGCCGACATCTTGACCGAGCAGTTCGACAACGATCGCTCCAAGTTCCTCGCCTACCTCCGCGGCAAAGGCGTCACCCTGCGGGAATACCGCTCGGAAATCGAAGAGGACATCATCTATCACTACATGCAGCAGCAGCAGCGGAAGTCGCAAAGCGTGGTCAGCCCCGTGCGCATCGAGACGTTTTACCGCGAAAACAAAGACCGTTTCTTTCAAGAGGACAGCGTCCATCTCCGCCTGATTCAGCTCTCCCGCGTCGACGATGCGACCGACGCCAGCCTTCGGGCCAAGGCCGACGAGCTCATCGCCAAATTCCGCGCCGGCATCAAATTTGAAGACCTCGCCCGCGAATACAGCCAAGACTCCCGCCGCGCCAAAGGTGGCGATTGGGGCTGGCAAAAACGCTCCGACTTGAAGGAGGAATTCGCCAAGCCACTCTTTGATCTGAAGGCCGGTGAAATCACGGCGCCCGTCATTCTCCCCGAGGGCTGCTTCATTCTATTCGCCGAAGAGCGCAAGTTCGCCGGCAACCAAGCCATCGACGAGGTTCGCGACCAGATTGAGCGTCTCCTCGTGACCCAGATGGCCCGCACCAGCCAAGAGCGCTGGCTCGAGCGCCTCCGCCGCAACGGCTACGTGAAGCACTACTGAGTCCGGCGCGCACCCACCTTCGCGTGCGCGCATACTGCGCCGGCCAGTTCCGTCTTTTCACGCAGGGAAGTTAGCCCCAACTTTCCGACGTGCCGCCCTCCCGGTTTTCCCGCCTCTACCCGCTGCGCGGTCTTCCCCGCCAAGGCCAGCTCTGGTCTTGGATCTCCTTCGATGTCGCGAACCAGTCGTTCACGCTCATCATCAATACGCTGCTGTTCTCGATCTTCTTTCAAAAGGTTGTGGTTCGCGATCCCACCCGGGATGACCTGATTTGGACGCTCACTTATGCCGCAAGCATGGTGCTCGTTGTCATCGTTTCGCCCTTTGCCGGCGCCCTCGCCGACGCGCACGCCTGGAAAAAAGCCGGCCTGCTGATCACCGGCTTCACCTGCGCCGCCTTCACCTGCGCTCTTGCTCTCATCCAACCCGGCCAAATCGCCTTGGCCATCGCCCTCTATATTCCGGCGAACTTCATGTTTTCCCTCGGCGAAAACTTCCTCGCCTCATTTATGCCCGAGCTCTCCGAGCGCGAACACTTCGGCCGGGTCTCCGCGTTCTCCTGGGCCTGCGCCTACTCCGCCGCCTTGCTCCTGCTCGTCGTTACCGCCGGCCTCATGATCGGCCTGAAATTGGAATCGCCCGACCAGTGGCGCCCGATCTTTGTCTTCGCCGGCCTTTGGTTCTTCGCTCTGGCGATTCCGACGCTCCTCGGGCTCCGCGAACGTCCCGCCCCCGCCGGCGCGCCCGCACACCGGCTCTTCACCGACACCTTCCGCCAGCTCAAAACCACGATCAGCCAGGCCGCCAAATTCCGCGATCTCGCCGTGCTCCTCGGCGCATCACTGCTCTACGGCACCGGCATGACGGTGATCGTGATGTTTGCCTCGATTCTCGCCGCCGAGTTCGGCTTCAACGACGTCCAGCTCGTTCTCTTCGTTGCCGTCATCACCGTATCCGGCGTGATCGGCACGCTCATCCCGGCGTTTTTCCAAGACCGCTTCGGCCACAAACGCATGACGGTCGTGCTGCTCTTGGTTTGGATTTTCGCCGCCCTTGGCTTCGCCTTGTTTTCGTGGCTCCGCGCACAGTCCGCCGATCCCGCCGCCTATCCCCGCTGGCCGCTCTGGATCGTGGGCAACTTCATCGGCTTCGGCCTCGGCTCGCTCGGGGCCGCGAACCGCGCGTTTTTCTGCTACCTCACCCCGGCCAGCCGCTCCGCCGAGTTTTTTGGACTCTGGGGTCTGGTCTTCAAGTCCGCCGCCGTCCTGACCATCCCCTTCGGCTTGGCCAAGGACACTCTCGGCACGACCGCCGCACTTCTCGTGCTGGCCGGCTTTCTCGTCGCCGGATTGATCGTCACCTGCTTCATCGACGAACGGCGCGGTCTTGCGGCCGCCCAAGCCGCCGACGCTCCCGCTCCCGCTCTCTGAGCATCAGCCCTTCGGCGTGATTTTCTCCGGTGGATTTTTCGCGTTCGGGCAGGAATCGACCCAGCGCGTCGCCGGCGGTCGCGCCCACTCCACGGCGTTGGCCAGCACGCGTCGCACGTTCGCATCAAAATACGTCGGATACGTTTCGTGCCCCGGCCGGAAATAGAAAATCTTTCCGTTGCCCCGCGTGTAGCAGCACCCGCTGCGAAACACTTCCCCGCCCTCGAACCACGAGATGAAAACCTGCTCCTCCGGCGGCGGCACCCCGAACGGTTCGCCATACATCTCCTCCCGCGGCAGCTCAAAATAGGCCCCGAGCCCCTGCGCGATCGGGTGCCCCGGATTGCACACCCAGAGGCGTTCCTTCTCGTCCGCCTCGCGCCACGTCAACGAACACGTCGTCCCCATCAGCCGTTTGAAAATCTTCGAATAGTGCCCCGAGTGCAGCACGAGCAGTCCCATGCCCTCGAGCACCCGCTTCTGCACGCGCGCCACGACCGCGTCGCTCACGTCACCGTGCGCCTTGTGCCCCCACCACGTAAGCACATCCGTCTCCGCCAACCGCGCTTCGGTCAGCCCGTGCTCCGGCTCCTGCAACGTCGCCGTGCTCACCTGCGCCCCGGGTAACAGTTCCCGCAGACCGGCCGCGATCGCCGTGTGCATGCCGTGCGGATAAACCGCCGCGACCTTGGCGTTGGTATGCTCGTGCACGTTTTCTCCCCAGACGACGACCCGCAGCGATGGTAAAGTCATGCCCGGAACAGGAATTGCTCCCCACCTTCCCATCAACCAGAAAGCTGCAACCCCAATGAGCGATTCCGACCCCACGCCTCCGCCCGAGAATCGCCTCAAGGCCACCGCCCTTGGCGAGCGTCCGCAGGAACGTCTCCAAAAATTCGGGGCCGCCGCCCTCGGCGACGCCGAGCTTCTCGCCATGCTGTTGCGCAGCGGCACCCGCGGCCAAGATGTCCTCACCCTCGCCCAACGCCTCGTCGCCGACGCCGGTTCGCTCGCCGGTCTCATCGGTTGGTCCGCCGCCGACTTCCGCAAATTCAAAGGCATCGGCCCGGTCAAGGCCCTCCAACTGGTCACCGTGATCGAGGTCGCCCGCCGGGTGCTCGGCCAACAGACCGGCGAAACCCCGCTGCTCACCCGCGCCGATCTCATCGCCGCCTACATGCAGCCCATCGTCGCCGGCCTCGACGTGGAAAAGTTTTGGATTCTCAGCCTTAACCGCCGCAACCGGCTCATCCGCCGCGAGGAAATCACCTCGGGGACCGCCAACAGCACCCTCGCCCATCCCCGCGAGGTCTTCCGCGCCGCCATGCGTGAATCCGCCAGCGCCGTTATCTGCGTCCACAACCACCCCAGCGGCGACCCGTCCCCCAGCGCGCCCGATGTCGCGATCACCCGACAAATCTTCGCCGCCTCCAAGGCCGTCGATATCCCGCTCATTGACCATCTGATCATGGGCCGCCCCACCGCCGATCCCGCCGGCCTCGGCTACTACAGTTTCGCCAACGCCGGGTTGATCTAGTTTCGGGTCCTTGTTCCCAAGAAGCCTTCGCTCCGGGCTCGGGTGGGAAACAAGGTTCAGAACGTCGGCTCCAGCGCGACGGGATTGGTCAGCGCCCCGATGCCCTCGATCTCGATCGTGACTTCATCGCCCGGTCGCAGCCAACGCGGCTCCGGCTTCGTCGCCATGCCCACACCGTGCGGCGTGCCCGTGAGGATCACCGTCCCGGCTGGCAGCGTCGTGCTCGCGCTCAGAAACGCGATGATTGTGGCGACGTCGAAGATCATATCCGACGTCGTCCAATCTTGCACGGTCTTGCCGTTCAACCGCGTCGCAATCTTGAGCGCATTCGGGTTCGGCAGTTCGGCCGTCGTCACGAGACGTGGCCCGAGAGGGCAAAATGTGTCGAAGAATTTTCCGCGACACCATTGCCCGCCACCCCGCTTGATCTGCCAATCCCGCGCCGAGACATCGTTGGCGCAGGTGTAACCCAAGACATAGCCCAAAGCCTCCTCCTTGCTCACATTCTTGCAGGCCCGTCCGATCACCACCGCCAGTTCGCACTCGTAGTCGACCTCGGTGCTGGGGAGGTGCGTCGGAATCAGAATGGGGTCACCGGGATGCTGCAACGTGTTCACGCCCTTCACAAACAGCACGGGCAACTCCGGCTCCTTCATTCCGGCCTCCTTGGCGTGATGCCGGTAGTTCAGGCCCACACCGAGGATCTGCGTGGGCTGCACGGGCGCGAGGCGCTTAACCACCTCATCTTGCTGCGAGGTGATTTCATAGCGGCCGAAGACATCGCCGGAGATCCGTAGCGCCATGCCGTCCGCCTGCTCGGCTCCGGAATGAACCACGCCTGCCGCGTCGAGGTAACGAATGAGTTTCATAAAATCAGCCCTTTGGGGCGGGCACCGCGACGCACTCGATCTCATACCGCAGCGACGCCGGCAGGCAGTTTGTGATGGTCGTCCGCGCCGGGAAGGGCGCCGTGAAATATTCGCGATACAGTCGGTTGAAGAGGGGCAACTCCTCGGCATCCCGCACGTAGTTGCGCGTCTGCACCACGTGCGCCAAATCACTGCCGGCCGACACCAGCACTTTGCGCAGGTTCTCGACCGACCGACGGAACTCGCCTTCAAAAGTATCGCCTACGATCTGGCCGGTCGCGTCGACCGACGCTTGGCCAGAAACAAAAATCAGCTCACCGACACGGACGGCCGGACTAAAGGGCAGATGCGATACCGGAGTGGAGGGATCGCGGGGAAAGGAAACATCAGGGTTCATAGATAAATGCAGGAAAACTCGGTGCCGGGATCAAGCGGCCAAACCGGCCGTCGCAGCCGCCCCCACGCGAAACTGCCCAGCGTGCTTGAGCATGGACCCGCGGTGTCGACGTAGTGCGAAGCCACGGCGATCGGATCGTAAGCGCGCTTGTGCGCGACCGCCGCCTTCACGCCGATCACTGCAAAGCTTCTGGGCTCGAGGCCCTGGCTCCGCAATTGACCGAGGTCAAACGGCGGCGTCTTCCGGCTGGTAAGCAAGATTGTGACGCCACCGCTGCGCACCACCGCGCAGGGGCCCATCTCAAAACGCGACCCTACCATGGACGCGAGGTGGCTCTGACGGTCTTCGAGATCAAATCCACCGCCGCTGCGCGACTCGAGCGACACTTCAAGCGTTACCGGCCCTTGATCGAGGCGCGACCCGCGTCCGCCCACGGCGAGCACACAGGTCCCGCCGATCGCAACCTTAGCCAGCACTGTGACCGCCACCGGGTCATTGATCACGACGAGACTGTTCGCCACCCCGTGCGCGAGCAGTGCGCGCAAAATGCCCGTGCCGTCGCCGGGTGCACCGGCGCCGATATTGTCGGCCGGTTCGATAAGCAAAGTCGGCCCCAATTTGGGCGACTCGCCGGCGATCCGCCGGACGACCTCGTCCACGCCGGGATAGCGCACATCACCGCTCTCCCGCAGCGACCAAGCGAGCTGCGCGCCTGCCCGCAACCAGCCATGCGCGACGCCGGGCGGCGCCACCGTCACAAGGCTTAGCGACACCCCAGTATCGAACGTATCGGCAAACGAAAAACCCGCCGCGACATTGCATGCCCAGACCTCCGGTTGGGTTGCCTCCAAGTTGTGGGCGAAAAGCTCCAACGCCCGCATCGGATCAACTCCGGTGCCCGTGCCCGGCGGCGCCCAAACAATCGGCGGCCGGCCCCAGCGCATGCGGGGCAACCGCTGTTCGCGCAGGCAGCGGCCGAGCAGCGCGGTGCCGCGCCGAGCGGCGTCCTTGGCGTCGATGTGCGGATTCTCGCGATACATCACGAGGCCGTTGGCCAACGCGCACATCTTGGCCGAGACATTGGCGTGCAGGTCCAGCACGCCGAAAATTGGCACCGCGTCAGCCTGCGGCAACGCCCGGATGCGCGCCAGCAACTCACCCTCCGCGTCCGGCCATGTCTCGGTGGCCATCGCCCCGTGCAGCACGAGGAAAATTCCTTCCACGCCTGCGGCGAGCGCCGGTTTCGCCCGCGCCGCGAACTCGGTCCAGAAGGTTTCAAATGCCACATCAGTGACCGTCCCGCTGGGCGTCGCGCGCGCATCCAACGTCGGAATCACGGCAAAACCCTGGATCGCAGCTTCGTCAAGAAAGCCGTCGGTCGGCGAGCCGTCGCCGCGTTTGGCCAGCACCGCATCCCCGAGCGCGACGTCGAAATCAGCCCACTGCGTCTTATCGTCCACGAACGTATGGGTCTCGTGGAAAAATCCGGCGTAGAGGATTTGCGGCTTCATGCGGGCCGTCAGGCGGGGGCCTGCCACGTCGCCGCGTGCCGGGCGAACGCCACCGCCGCCCGCTGCAGCGCCGCGTCGATATCCGGCTGAGTATGGGCGAGACTGACCGACCACAGACCGCGCTCGATGGCACGCACACCTTCTTCGAGCAGACAACGGCGCAGGTGCGCCCAGCGTGGCGCATCATGACGGCGCACATAGTCGCGGTAGTCGCGGATCGCGCCTTCGGTTGCTCCGGGCTTTACCATGACGCCGTGGAAAATCAGCCCCGGTCCCTGTGGCCGCAGCGGCACACCATGCTGCTGCGCGAGCGCGGACAAGCCCGCCATCAAACGGCGCCCGAGTTCCTGACTCTGTGCAGGATGCGCGCTCCCGAGCGCGAGCACCTCGTCGAGGCACCACTTACTGGCGGCAAGGCAGAGCGGATTGGCGTTGAGCGTGCCGGCGTGCACCACTTCGCCTGATAGGATCTTGGCGAACGCCGCCTTGGTGCCCGCCAGCGCGGCGAACGGCGTGCCGCCGCCGATCGCTTTGCCGAGAATCGTGAGATCGGGTTTGTAGCCGTAGTAGCCTTGGGCGCAGGAGGCTCCGAAACGGAAACCCGTGATCGTTTCGTCCGAGATCATGAGCATCCCGTCGCGGTCGCAGAGCTCACGGATCGTCGTCAGGAGTCCTTCCACCGGTTCAAGGCAGCAGGTGTTGCACAGCACGGGTTCGAAGACGATGGCGGCGAACTGCCCGCGGAACTGATCGACCCGCCGGCGCAGGTGCTCGACGTCGTTCCACCGGGCGACCACGAACTGGTCCAGCACCTCGGGAATCACACCCTTGCTCGGATGGGTCCGGGCCGGATCCTCATCGTCGCCCCAACTCGCGGCCGGATTGGCAAAGCCCACCAATCCTTCATCCGCCCAGCCGTGATAGTGACCTTCGAAACGCAAAATCAACTTCCGCCCGGTGTGAGCGCGGGCGAGTCGAAACGCCGCGAGCACCACCTCGGTAGCCGAGTTGTTGAAACGCACCAATTCCGCCGACGGGATCATTTGCTGCAGCCGCTCCGACACCTCAATCTCGAGTTCGCTCTGTGCCGCCCAGTGCGTGCCCAACTTGGCCTGCGCACCGATCGCCTCCGCCATGCCCGCAGGGGCATGACCGTAAAGCAGCGCTCCCTGACCGAGTTGAAAATCGAGGTAGTGGTTACCGTCGACGTCCCACAGGTTCGGGCCACAGCCGCGCGCAAAGTAGAGCGGCACGGGTGCCTCCATTTTCCGGATGCCGCTGTTTACGCCGGCGGCGATGCTTTTTTGGGCTCGTTGAAAGAGCTCCTGGGATTTTGCGAAGGAGTAAGGCATGACGAAAAAAGGGGCTCTTAGCGAACGGGGACTCGGTTCCAAATCTGATCGAGATAGTTCTGGTATTCGTAGCGCACCTCGAGATCGGTCACCTCAACGGGCTTGGAGCCACCGGTGATGCTCAGACGGAATTCATTTTGCCCCGGCGCGACGGCCGCGGTCGGCGGCAGTTCTAGATGCAGATACTCTTCGGCGAGATCTGGCTGACGTGAGGGTTTGGCGATAAACTCGCGGGTCACAAATCGGGCCGCTGTTGCAGGAACCCCGTTGAAAAGTGGCCGATCATTTAGGGTCACGACCACGTTTGATTCGGGCGCCAGCGAGCGAAATCCAATTCTTACTTCCGCCGAGCGAAGGGGGAATGTCACTGCCTTCGGGTTTTCACCCAACGGGAAGCTGAGTCGCAGTTCACTTCCGGGCGCGAGCTTGGCGGGCAGCTGTTTGCCGTAGGCATAAGAATTGGGACCGTCGAAATAGTAGCTCTTCGTCACCGCGAAGACGGACGTCTGCCCATCGAGATTCTCCGGGCGGGCGAGGTCGCGAAAGACCTGGTAAAGCCGGCTGTCATGCGGACGCGCGGAACCGAACGCGTTGTAGAAGTTGAAGAGGTAGAACCCATTCACCCCCATCGCATGGTAGTTGCGGGCGGCGCCTCGGATTTCCTCCAGCGTCGCGTCGCGGCCAACCACCCCACCCACGTAACGAGTCGCCGCTGCCGTCGGAAACGGCACCCGCCACGAGGTGCGAGGAAAGAGCGAAGGATGCACCCGCACGCCGTGTTTGCGCCCGAGCGCAGCGAGGTCGGCGATCGGCATGTCCCACGCGAGCGTCATGATTTGCGAGGGCGAAACGAGGTCCACCAAGCCCTCGGCCATCCACGTTTCGACCTCCAATCCGGCCGCGGTGCAATCCGCCAACGACGGCGGCACACGCACAAACAAATACATCGGACGTTTTTCGCTCGTCGCCAACTCGTCGAGCCGCGCCCGCACGCGGCGCACGAGCTCGGTCATGAGCGGGGCACCCGCCGCGGCCCGGCCCCGCGGGAAGAACACTTGGAAGCGGTTGAAATCGAGCTCGAAGCCATCGACGAGATCGCGATTGCGGGCGAGGGCCTCGAAGACGGTGTCGAGCCGGAGCTGCCGCACCGCGGCGTGGCTGTAGTCGAGCAGGTTGCCGTAGGCGGGCTGGAAGGCCAACGGGGAGTCCTTGATCGTGTAGTCCGCGCGATGCTTGAACCAAAACTCGCTGGTCATCGCGTGACCGTCCGGATCAGCCATGAAGTGGGCGTCGTTCATCCGTAGGCTCGGGATAAAACGCAGGCCCAACTGCTTCGCTGTTTCGCCGGCGGTCCGCACTGCGTCCGCGCCCTGCGCGAGGCAGACTCGCGCGTTTTCCATACGTTTCTCCATCAGCGATCCCGGCTTTTCGTCGGGCGACTTGCGCCAGCCGACGCGACTCGCGACCTCGGTGTTATAATAAAGCAGGTCGCCGCCCATCCCGATACAATAGACCAATGTGTTTACCGGGGTGTCGGCGAGTGCCCTCACGTTTGCGCGCAAAAGCGCTTCCGACTGCGAGCGGTCGGGCAGGACAAACGAGAGGTCGGCGTCATCATTGAAAACAAGCCCGAAATCGGGCCGCGCCCGTGGCGCCGCCGAGCAGCCCACGATCAGTGCGACAAAGAGCAAAAGGTGGCGTTTCATCACTTGAGTTGGACCGAAAGCTCACCGACCGCCACGTGGCCTTCATCGGCCCCACCACGAAACTCGATCCTCAGGTAGTTGACGCCAAAGCGCGCCGCCCGCTGCGCCGTCGCGCGCGTCACGACCTTACCGTCTACTTCAATCGTCAACTCTCCCATGGTGGTCGTTTTACCCCAGCGGACGACCAAGTCACGCCAACGTCCTTCGCCGACGCGACCCAATCTATCGGCTTCGACCGCAAACACCGCGTGTTCCGTAGCGCGGCGGTCATCAATCCGGTTGAAGTGGTCGGTGAGCCCTAACCGCACGTGGTGCGCTTGGTCGGGCAAACGGAGGCGCAAGCGCAATTCGCCGGCCACCGCGCTCGGAAAATTCCAAAGTGCACCGCAAAGTCCGTCGGCCTTAACCACGATCGCGGCCACACGCGCTCCTTCTGCGGTGGGCTCACTGCGAATTCCATCGTCGCCAAACTGGGTCCAGCAGACGGGGCCGTTCGTCAGATCATCCCGCACCTGCCGCTCCTCCAACCAACGGGGATCAAAAGTAACCACCGCCCGCTTCCCCTCGCCCTGCCCGCTCACGACCACGACCTTACCCAGCGTGTTCTCCGCCGCCGTCGCATACGCGGTGCCGCGGTCGCCGCCACTCACCAGATTGGTTTCATGCAGGATCTCGCGGAAGCCGGACCACGTCGTGCCTTCATCGGCGCTGATGGCCGCGTGCAACACCTCGCGCCCACCCATCGCGTAGCTCCGCGGATCGCTCCAATTTTGGCATCCGTTGAGAAGCAGCAGGATCTTGCCACTACTGAGGCGCAACAACGCCGCCGGAGAATCGGAAGAAACAAAGTCGGTCCGGGTCGGCGGCGACCAACGTTCGCCGTCTTGGGAAAACGATTGGAAAAGCCGCCCCTGTCGATCGCGCACCAGCATCCACACGCGGCCATCCCGGAGTTCCAGGAGCGCCGGTTCCACCGCGCCGTAGCGGGTGGCATTCGCCGTCTTCAATTCGATCGAGAGTTGATCCGGCGACGCCCGCCACGTCCTTCCTTGGTCATCCGAGAGGTAGACGAACGTATCGTTCCAACCCAGATCCGGACCGGTCGCGGGCGGCTGCTCCCGGGCCGGAATTGCGCGCCCGACCGCCAGCAAAATTCGCCCCGACCGCAGTTGGATAAACCCACGAATTGAGCCCACGTAGCCGGGAACCACGCGCTGCGGCACCGTCCACTTACCGGAGTCCTGAGCCAACGTTGCGTGATATACCTCATAGAGTCGCCCGCGATATCCTCCGGGGCCTTCGCCTGCAATGTGCACCACGATATGAACGACGCCGTCGGCCGCCTCGAGCGCCTGCACCGCATAGTAGGCTTTCCCGGGCAAAACCAAGGCGACCTCAGGTTCGGACCAAGTGAGGCCCCCATCGCGGGAGCGCATGACGCTCACAGAATCACTCGCCGGCTTGGTGACCGAATAGATCTCGAGTGCGCCATCGCGGCGACGGATCATCGAACTCTCGTTGGTGACCGCCTCGCGGATGATCACCGGCGCGTAAACCGCCTTGGGCTCGCTCGGCACCGACCGCAACTGCAGGCCGAAGGGATTGCCAAATGGTTTCGGCGCGCGCTTGTCGGCGGTAAGCAATCCCCGCGCCGAGAACCCAAAGAGATTCACCGTGCCGGTCCCCGGATCGAGGCCGAGCGCCCCAAGTTCAACCCGGCTGCACGCGCCCCGATGGATCACCGCGCCGTCCACCGCCACCATCACCTCGGGGCCAATCCGCTCGATCGTTAGCTTGAATCGCTGCCCGGCTTTCAAACCTGGCGCATCGATCGTCACGGGGCGATCCGACGCCCGAAAAAAACGTCCGCGCACCTGCCAAGACGCGGCGCCTGCCGCGAACGACAGCTCGCTGTCCGCCCCCAACACCACCGACGACTCCCGCTTCGGCGTCGCTAGGCTGAGTTCGAACTCCGCCCGGAAATCTCCGGCCGCCGGAGCTTGGATCGCCAGCAACCGTTTCCCGCGGCCGGTGCCCCGCAAAAAGCCGCCCGCATCTGCCGTCCACGGCGTTCCCGTGTAACGGACCGCCGGCGTCGTGAGGTTCTCCGCGTTGGCGACGAACGTCATTTCCTCCACCCTTCCGGCGGGCTCGTGCTGCGCTTTCGCGCCTACGCCCAAGACGATGGCGCAAAGCCACGGGCGGAGGCGAAGGAGCGGGTTCGTCATCTCACCCCGGGTGAATCAAAATTCCGAGCGCACGCCCAGAGTCACGAGCGTGCCGAAATTCTGGTAGGACTGCGGCCGCGTCCAAACCGGCGTGCCAGGACCGGAACGCTCCGTGCGTTTTTCAATGCCGGTGAAATTGCGTGCGCCGCCGTAAAGACTGAATTTTTTGGCAAAGCGATACTCAAACGACCAGTCCTGCGTAATCTGCGGCGCGACATACGAACGGGTGCCGGCCGGCACCGTTGCGCTCGGCGCCACCGCCGCTCCGCTCACGCGGTAGGCGTAAGCCACGTTGAAACGAAAGGAGAATTTTTTCCGAATGTAGCTCGCGCCCCAGTTCAGGTTTTTATGGGCAAACGGGGTGAAGTCGGCAGAGTTCTCTCCGCTGACACGGGAGATCGTCGCGTTGGCAAAGGTCGAAAAACCTTTGGCCCACGAAGGCAGAAAGTAGAGCGACTGCCGCCAGCTAGCCTCGTAGCCCTCGACCGTCGCGCTACCGCCATTGACCGTCGAGATGATCTCGTAGTCGAGGTAGTCGTCAGAGAGACCGTAAGTTTGCAGCAGCTCGAGCGTCGCCGGCACCCGCGTATCGACGAAAAATCCCGTGATGTTCTTTTGAAAGAGACTGAATGCGATCGTCGCCCCCTTTAGGCTGTAAGTTTCCAGCGACAGGTCGAAGTTGTCGGCACTCCACGGTTGCAGGCCGCTGTTGATAATTGTCGCCGTGCGGGCACCGGCGGCCGCGCCCGGGTCCGACACGGTAATGCCGGGAATGATTTCGTTAAGGTTCGGCCGACCGATGGTCTTTGCGTAGGCGGCGCGGGCCACGAGCGCCTCGGTGAAATAGAACGTGCTGTTGAAGCTCGGGTAGTAACCTGAGTAAGAACGTTCGGCTACGGTGCCGCGCTCGGTGTAGCGAAGTTTCGCCGTCGCCAACGCATCGGTGGTGACCGGGATCAACCGGCCGGCACTGTCGCGGAGAAGGTTGCCATTCGCATCCTGGCGATAGGTGGCACGAATATCGTTCAGTGGGCCGGCGCCATAGTCGCCGGTCTGCTCGAACCGCACGCCGCCGACCAACCAAAGCCGATTGTTAAAGTATTTCACATCGGTGCGAACATAGGCCGCCGAGATGGTCTCTTGGAAATATTTGGAGTTAGTTACCTGAGATTGATGCGCCGCCGCATCACTCGTCGTAAACCACTCGGGGTGGGCCTTGAAGAGATCGTAGTATTTGGTCGGGCTGACCCACTTTAACTTCAGCGTGTCACTGAAGAACGACTGTTGGGAAAGCATATCATTGGTGAGATCGTGGTCTTTGGCGAGTCGACTGACCGTCGCGGGCGGGGCAAACGTCCAGGTCCGCAACACCGAGGTGTTGTCCTTCCGCTGCCGGTTGATCGAGAACCCCGCCTTGATCGTGGTTGGAGCCGCCAAGGCAAAGCTGCGGGCGATGTTGGCGGAAACGCTCTTCATGTCGGAGACGATCTCGTTGGGCTGACTGGTGGGATTACCCAAGGTCAGGTTCGCGTTGTCGTAGGGGTCGACCGTTTGGCCGGCCCGGTTCGTGACCGTAAGGGTTGGCGCGCGCCGTGAATAGATCCCGTTGAGGCCGTCCGCCCGCACCCGCAATGAGCCCTGGGAGAAAATGCCAACGGTGCGGAAAAATCCGTTCGCCAGATCTTCGCGCTCATCCCAGCTGCGCGAAAAATTGGCGTTGGCGTCGATCTTATAGAGTTTGCCGTCATGATTGTAGCGAAGCACCGCCGAGGAGGTGCCACGCTTGCGGTCGCCGTAGGTCATCGTTTGTCGAACCGTGTCGACGCCCGTCGCGGCGCCTTGGGTGAAATCAGCGCCGCCCGTGTTGCCGGCGCCCCATGCCACCGCGAAGATATTTTGCCGGGTCGGCGTGTTGATCTGCACGTGCTCAAGATTCAGCCGGAACGAATCCTCGCGGTTGATGCGCCAATCCAACGTGGTCGAAGCCAATTGGCGTTCGGTGGTCTGCAGGACGTTTTGCTCCGTGTTGACCGTTTGAACGCCCCGAAAGAGATCCCACGTCGGCGAATCGTAGTCCATGTCGTAAACGCGGGTGAGCTGGCTCAGGTTGATTGTGAACGCGAAGGACTGGTTCACCGGATGGGCATAGTTGACGTCAATGCCGGGCTGGAGCACCCGCGCCTTTGAACGGGAATCACTGCCGACGGTGTCGTTCAATCCGGGCGGCTGGAGGCGGTTGTCGGAATTGTAGGCGCCATAGGTGTTAACTTTCAGCACGCGTTTCTTCACATTAAATCCGCTCTTGCCGATGATGTTGACCGTGCCACCGACGGCATTGGCCGGACGGTCGGGCGTGGGCACCTTCGTGATTTCGATCCGGTCCACGCTGCCCGAGGAACTCGCCGCGAGATCGAACGATCGATCCGCCGCCGGTGAAGAAACTTCGGCGCCGTCGATCATGAAAACAATACCGCTGCCGGGCAGACCGCGAATGGATGCCGTCGCGGCCGTCTGTGGCCCGCTGACGATTGAAAGGCCCGGAGTGTATTTCAGATACTCGCCGATATTGCCGTCGCCGAGATCACCGATCTCGTCGAGCACGATGACGTTCTTGATATTGGGCGACATCTTCTGCTCGTTAATCGCCGCTGCCGCCGCGCTGAGTGCCGTCGACTCCACGACAAAGCTCTCAAGTTTGACCATGCTCTTGTCGTCGAGCGTCGTGCTGCTGCGCGGGATCGTGAGCTCGAAGTCTTGGCGGGCCGCCCCGCCGCCACCGACGGTCACCGCTGCGGTCTTGGATTCCAGCCCCGTATACGAAACGCGCAACTGCACGGAGCCGGCCGGCACGCCGACCAAGCGATAACGACCGGTCTCATCGGTCGTGGTTTCAAGCGTAGTGCCCACGATTGTGACGCGGGCATTGTTGAGCGAACTGCCGTTGTTTTCGCCCACCACACTGCCTTCGATCACGCCAACCGCAGCCGGACCTTGGCCGTGGGCTGTTGTCGCTGCTAGGATCAATCCGGCCACGACGAACAGAAGGACAAAACGCGAACCTACTTCGCGGAAACGCAAGACGAGCATTCGGAGCGACAAGGAGGTGGTCATAAGGCAAAAATTCTAGGTTGGGCGTCAGAGGCCGAATCGCCGGCTCTGCGCTGCTAGAATCCTGCTTTCCGCCCCCGCTCATCCGAGGGGATTTGACAGGTAATACTTTGTGACCACGGAACGCAGTCCGGGGTCGTTGGCACTACTTGAAATCGGAAAAAGGCAGCTTCTTGATGCGGAGCTTGGCCAAGCGGTGCTTATCCGCGGTGCCGCCGGCGCAGTAGGCCAGGAGCACCCCTTCGGCCGTGAAGTGGATGGCGGTGTAGCAATAACCCTCATCAACGCCTTCCTTCCCATCGACCACGAACGCGCGACTCCAGCGACCGTCGGGCGTCGAACCCAGCGCCGCCACCAAAGGCGTGCGGTCACCGCCAATCGGCTGGAGCGGCCTCGTCTCGTAGGCCGGCCCCGGATTCCAAATCGCCAGCAGACGCTCCGACGCGGGCATACGCTTCATGGACAGCGGCGAGTTGGGCGAGGTGAAGCGGGAAGGAGCAGGCACGCTCCACGTCTCTCCACCATCGTGGGAGAAAAATTCGTATTGGCGGCCTAGGTCGGTCCGCGCCCACGCCCAAAGCACCCCGTTGCTTAGCTCGATGAGACCCGGCTCCTGCAACCCGCTCTTGGTGTGCACCACCGGCAGCGTGCAATAGCCGCGAGCCTTCCGCCAAGTGCGGCCATCGTCGTCGGACAAGAAAAACTCCGCGATTCCACGCCAGTCGACCGCCGAGGCCTCGTTACGATCGGCCAAGCTACGGTGGAGCGCGGCCGGGATCACCAACCGGCCTGACTTCAGGCGCACCACACGGTCGTTGTTGACCACGTAGTAGCCGGCCGCGGGCATGCACTGCACGGCCGGGCTCCAAGTATTGCCTTCATCAGCGGAACGCCGGCACCACATCCGCATGTCGTGCCAACTCCGGCGCAGCAGATAGAACAATCCGATTTCGCCGTTTCCGAAACGCACGAGCGAGACACTCATCACGTTCATCACGTCGTTCTCCTCCGGGGTCTCGATCAGAGCATCCTCGGACCACGTCACCCCACCATCCGAGGAACGGCGCGTCGCCAACCTCGCCTTGGCCGCGTCGGAAAACGACGTGCCCACAAAACGGCTGTAAACAAACAGGATTCGCCCGTCGTTCAAATCGAGGAAAGCCCCCTCGCTGTTCCGCGGGTTTCCCGGCCCCGGCGCCAACTCCAGCACCGGCGCACGGGGCGTCGCGTCGACCGCCACCGCGGAACCAGGCGCCCAACCGAGCCCAGCCATTACAAGTAAGCCAAACAGCCACCAACGGGGAAACGTAGAGATCATGGAGAAGATGAGGACACCGCTGCTGCCAAGGGGGCGATGACCACCGCTGCCCGTTGAGCCAAGTCGGAGTGACCAAGGCTATTGGGGTGGCAACCATCGGTCGTCCACTCCTGCAATCGTTGCCCCCGTTGCTGGCGTTCCGTCCAACCGCCGAAATGATCGACCATCGGCAGGCCCGTTTGCGCGGCCACCTTGCGGATGCGTTCGGCAAACACGGAGAGCCTTACGTTGGACTCATCGCCCAAACCGTCCCGCGGGAACTCTTCCGCAAACCGCGGCGGGGTCATCAGCACCACGCTAATCTTCGCCTCGCGCAATCGGCCGATCATCGTAGCGAGATTGGATTCAAACACTTCGCCGGTAAGCCGCGACGCCGACTTCCCTTGGTCTACGCGGCTATCGTTGGTCCCATACATCACGGTGACAATATCCGGGCGCTGCGAAAGCACATCCCGCTCCAACCGCGCCAACGCCAAGTCGGTGCGCTCGCTGCCAATGCCGACGCCATGGACGCTTGCCCGCACGCCTTTGCTGCGCAGCGCAGCCTCCAACTGTGCGGGGAACGCCACGTTCGGTCCCACCCTTGGGCGGGCGCCCCGCGTGATGGAATCGCCCAACGCCAAGATGCGCACCGATCGCCTGCCTAGCGGCACCGCGACCGGCACGATAAAATCAAGTTCGTTGAGCTCCACCCGGACGTTGCCCTGCATCGTCGAAACCCAGATTCGTCCCGGCTTCGGCTCAAAAATATAGGGGTAGGAAATCCAACGCCTCGACTCCCGCTCACCGTCAACCCTGCGGTTACGCACCACCACCTGGGGCGTCGTCCACGTGAGACCGTCGTTCTCCGAAAAAGCGATCGAGAGTTCATCCCGACGTCCCTCCCGCGTAACCGGGTTGCGGTAGCGGTTCCAAACCAACGCCAACCGCCCACTCGCCAACCGCACCACCATGGCCGGCGAATCGCTCGCCTCGATCGTCGACGGCATGCTCGCTTTCCACTGGGTTCCATCATTCGACGTCAGCTCATGAAGATAACCGTGCGGAACCCGCAGTAGGAGTTTCGCCCCGCCGGCCTGCTTTTCAAAAATCGTGCCCTCGATTCCGCCGCCATGGGTCGCAGCCGTCAAACCAGCCACTTTGCCCGCGTAGTTTCCCTCGGCCCCCAGATCGATCACCTCGCCCACCCGCCACGTCTTGCCCAAATCATCCGAAAGATAAGTGAGCGTCACATGCCTCCCGGGGTTGGCCTTCGCCACCTGCGACACAAGGACGATGCGGCCGGAACGCAGTTGAATCATCTGGCGCACCGCACCACACCACCCCTCCTGCAACAAAACCGGGGCTGCCCAGGTTTTCCCGTCATCCACACTGCGGGAAATATAAATCGGTAAACGGCAGCTCTCGAGCGGACCGCCCTGCTTGTCGTCCCACTTGAAAACCTTCTCGTTCTCATTGAGGAACGCGTAGAGCAAGACGCCCTCTTTCGTTCGTAGCAGCGCGCGTTCCGGCCGGGACCGGTAAGTGGACGAATCGTAAAGCGGGCGCGGCGCCCAGGTCTTGCCGTCATCCCGGGAAACCAACCCACCTCGCTCGTCGACCCCGAAAATCGCGCCGTCGCCCGTCCGCACAAACGGCCCCTGCGGTGCCGCCCCGAGGTCGCGCACTTTCTCTTGCAGCTCAGTCTCGGCTTCGACGGGCATCGCCAATCCTACGCAGAGAAACCATATCATCCCGACAATACGCGTGATGACAGCCAGGGCGTTCACGTTTCTGGCGTTCCCTTCGGCTTCACGAAAAACAACAGCACCGCACACACCACGATGCTTGCGGCGCCAAAGTGAAACACGTTGCTCACGTCGATCTTGGCGTCGCGCAACGCGCCCCCCGCGTAGATCGTGATGCCGCCGACCACACAAGCGCAGAGATTGAGCACGCCGTAGCCGGTCGCGCGGTAGCGTTTGTCCGAGACCAGCGTAAGAATCGGCATCATGTTGGCATCGGCAAACGACTTGGTGAGGCCGAACAGCATCAACCCGCCGAGCGCGAGCGGCAGCACATTGGTGCTCGAAGCCAGCAAGATCGCCGGCGCCGCTACACACATACCGATGAGCGGCACGAGCACGGGGGCATTCGGACGCGTCCGACTCCAGCGATCAGCCAACCATCCGCCGAACAAAATCCCGACAATCGACGCGCCTTGATAATACCCTGTCGCCGAGATTCCCGCGACGCCCTGCCCCAGCGAAAAATGTTCCTTCAGGTAGGTCGGCATCCACCCGACGACCGACCACACGCTCATACCGAGTAGCCCCCAGTAACCCAGTGCCAGCAGAAAGCCCCGACTGCTGAACAGACTTCGCAGCGCCTCGCCCAGCT
>CALSBN010000066.1:0-21359 GCA_943373185.1 Opitutus sp. GAS368
CACGACCGCTCCGGACTGAGCTTCTAGTTTCAAAAATTTTGCCACCTCACGATCCATCGGTTCAAAACCATAAGCTCCCAACCAAGCCAAGGGCCTACCAAAGACGCTTTGCGGCACCCGGCCGAGATAGGGCAGGACCTCTGAGGCCACGTAAAACGCGCTGCTCTCCTCCACATTGATCAACATCGTGGGAGACCCGCCGCGCTCGGCGCGGGAAAACTGCAAAAACGTCTGGCCAAACGAAGTCGCCGCGAGCCCGACAAAACCACCGGCCCGGTTGAACACCGGCAGGCCCGGACCGGCGACCTCCTGCTGGGCGATCGCGGTGCGTTGCGGCAAATTTTGCACGAGCGCCACATTCCCCTGCAAAAGATACGGCATGAAGTCCTCGTCCTTATTGCGCAGCCCAATGCCCCAAACCGACTCGGCGAGAGCCGGCTCCCCCGCGCCGCCCTCAACTACGAACCGCGTGATCGGCACCAACTGGGCGCGCAATCGTTCCTCCACCCGCACAAAATGCCAGCCCGTCAACGCGTCCTGCCCGAGGTAAACCGCCGCTGCGCTCGCCGCATCGCCGGGCAAATAAACTTTAAACTCCTTCAGTTGGGACGGAGTTACCCGCGGATCGACCGCCGCCGCCGGCAAAATGATCGTGCCCCGCGCATCGATCACGACTCCATACGCGGAGCTCGGTCGGCGCTCCGTCTCCGTTTCCGTAAAATATTCGACGGCGACCACGCACTTCAAGCGCTCGGCCATCAGGCCCGGCAAATCCGGCGCAGACCGCACGCTCCACGGGAGCATCAGCAAAATCAAAAGGCAGAAACGTTCCATGGTTTGAGGATGTAGAGAGATACCCGGCGGTCCCGCTGCGCTTCGATGAGCGTCGGAGCCGGCTGGACCTCATAAGCCGCGTGGGCGGCCTTTATGACCTCTAGCGAGTCCACCGGTTGCTGGTTGATTTTGATGATGACGTCGCCTCGCGACACTCCGGCCACCTCCGCCGGAAATCCGGCCTGCACGCCGATGACCACAACCCCGACATCGCTCGACAGCTGATTTTCACGGGCAAACGTGCGGGAAACTTTCCTTACGCTCAGACCCCACTTTTCCAGTGCCCACTCCTCACCCACCCTGCTCTCGAGCCGCTCGGTCACCACCGCAACCTCGGCCGTTTGTCCGCCCCGTTTGTAGGTGAGTTTCAAGCGGTCACCGACGGGCCGACTCGCGATCAGATTCTGAATCGGTGGCAATTGCTCGGGGAAGCGTCCGTCCACCTTCACCCCGTCGATTGCAAGCAAGATATCGCCGCCCCGCAAGCCGGCGCGGGCCGCCGGAGAGCCCGGTGCGACGCTGTTGATGAGGACCCCGGTGTTGAGCGCGAGCGCGTAAAAGATCTCTAGATCCTGCAACGCAGCCGGCACGAGGCCGATCGTGCTGCGGGTGATCGCGCCGTCACGAACGAGCCCGCTCACGATTTTTTGGGCGATCGCCGACGGGATCGCAAAGCCGAGATTGTTGGCCCCAAGATAACCCCGCGAACTGATGCCCACCACTCGACCGTCTTCAGTGACCAATGGGCCGCCGGAGTTGCCCGGGTTGATGGCGGCGTCGGTTTGAAGCCACGTGTTGAACGCGCCCGTTTCGTAGCCGCCCACGCCGGTGCTGTCCTCGAAGTAGCGGTTGTTGTTGGAAATGATTCCGCGCGTCACCGTGCGCGTCAGGCCGTGGGGCGTGCCCACGGCGAAAACCGTCTGCCCGGGGAAGAGCTTGGCGCTATCCCCAAACTCGGCCGTGGCGAATTTCAGGCCGCGGCGCCGGGCGTCGGCAACGTCGATCCGAAGCACCGCCAGATCAGTCCAATGGTCCCAACCGACGAGCGTCGCGCCCACGCGTTCCAAATTGGACAGAGTGATGCTGAGTTCGACCGCCCGGGGACTGACCACGTGAGCGTTGGTCAACACCAAGCCGTCGGCCGACAGAATCACCCCGGAACCGATGCCGGCCGAATACCGCCGCGCACCGCTTTCAAAAACAACTTCCCGCACATCAATGCGCACCACGGCTTCGAGCAATTGATTGAAGCCCCGGCTCATTGCCGCCGTTGCCGGCAGCGCCAAAACGCCGGCGTAGCACAGCACGAACGCTAGGATTGACCGAAAAGTTGATTGGCTAACTGTGGGATGATTCACGCGATGTCTACTCAGTGCAAAGAATACAACTTCCTAGAGATCGAGCCCCACTGGCAATCTTTCTGGGAGGAAAACCTCACCGCCCGGGCCGAGCAAAACTCGTCGAAGCCGAAATACTACGTGCTCGACATGTTCCCTTACCCGTCCGGCTCAGGTCTGCACATCGGCCACCCCGAGGGCTATACCGCGACCGACATAATCGCCCGCTACAAGCGCGCCCGAGGTTTCAATGTCCTCCACCCCATCGGCTGGGATGCCTTCGGTTTGCCCGCCGAGCAGCACGCTGTGAAGACCGGCACCCATCCGGCATCGAACACCCGCAACAACATCGTCAATTTCAAGCGCCAGATCAAAGCACTCGGTTTCTCCTACGACTGGGGTCGGGAAATCGACACCACCGACCCGAAGTATTTCCGGTGGACGCAGTGGATCTTCCTGCAACTTTTTGAACGCGGACTCGCTTACGTCGACGAACGTCCCGTCTGGTGGTGCCCCGAGCTCCGCACGGTCCTCGCCAACGAGGAAGTCGTCGACGGAATGAGCGAAGTCGGCGGTTTTCCCGTCGAACGCCGCAACCTCCGCCAGTGGGTCCTGCGCATCACCGCCTACGCCGAACGCCTGCTCGCCGACCTCAAGGACGTCGACTGGCCCGAGTCGACCAAGCGCATGCAGGAAGCGTGGATCGGCCGCAGCGAAGGCGCCGAGATCCTCTTCGAACTTGAGAACAAAGCATTCGGCCCGCTGAAGATTTTCACCACCCGGCCCGACACGCTTTTCGGCTGCACCTACATGGTGCTCGCGCCCGAGCACCCGCTCGTGGACGCCCTGACCACGGCCGAGCAAAAGGACGCCGTCGCCGTTTACCGTCAAAAGGCCGCCGGCAAGAGCGACCTCGAGCGCACCGATCTCGCGAAGGACAAAAGCGGCGTATTCAGCGGCGCCTACGCGATCAATCCCGTCAACGCCCAGCGCGTCCCCATCTGGATCGCCGACTACGTTCTCATGGGCTACGGCACCGGCGCGATCATGGCCGTGCCGGCACACGACGAGCGGGACTTTGAATTCGCCCAGCAATTCGCGCTGCCAATCCCCCGTGTAATTTCCGGCCCGGATGGAAACGAGAAGCTCCCCTACACGGGGGACGGCACCTTAATCAACTCACCCGGCTATGACGGCCTGACTTGGCCTGAGGCGAAGAAGAAAATCACCAACGATCTCGCCGCGCGCGGCGTCGGTAAAGCCACGGTCAACTACAAGCTCCGCGACTGGCTTTTTTCGCGTCAGCGCTACTGGGGCGAGCCGTTCCCCATCGCTTGGATCAGCGAGGCCGACTACCGGAAAGCGGCGCTCCTTCGCAAAGATCTGCCGGCGCAACCAGTCACGTTCTCCGAGGGCGGGGTGAAGCTTTTTGCACTCCCTCTCCCCGCGCAATCGCTCCCGCTCGTGCTGCCGAGCGTGCAATCCTACCTCCCAAGCGGTAACGGCGAAAGTCCCCTGGCCAACGAAACGCCGTGGCTTGAAATCTGGCTCAATGTCGCGACCGGCGCCGCCGTGTCCGCCACCGAGCCCTGTCCGATCGGTGACGCTTGGGTCCGCGCCCGTCGGGAGACCAACACCATGCCGCAATGGGCCGGCTCGTGCTGGTATTATCTGCGCTTTACCGATCCCGCCAACGCCTCCGCCTTTGCCTCTCCCGAGGCGTTGAAGTATTGGGGCGTGCCCGATCTCTACGTCGGCGGCGCCGAACACGCGGTGCTTCATCTGCTCTACGCTCGCTTCTGGCACAAAGTGCTCTTCGACCTCGGCGTTGTGCCGCAGGCCGAGCCGTTCACCAAACTCTTTCACCAAGGAATCATTCTCGGCGAGGACGGCGAAAAAATGTCCAAGAGCCGGGGCAACGTGGTCAGCCCGGACACGATCATCGCCTCCCACGGCACCGATACCCTTCGGCTCTATCTTATGTTCCTTGGCCCGCTCGAAGCGATGAAGCCTTGGTCCATGCAGCAGATCGAGGGTGTCCATCGCTTCCTGCACAAAATCTGGCGCGAGTGTCTGACCTCCGAAGGTTCGATAAACCCCAAGATCGCCACCGACCCGGCCTTCGCCGACTCGGTCGAGTTCACCAAACTTCTGCACGAGACCATCAAAAAGGTCGGCGACGATATCGAGGCCCTGCGCTTCAACACCGCGATTTCCTCGATGATGATCTTCTCCAACGCGCTACAAAAGGCGCCGCAGGTGAGCCGCGCTGCAGTGTTTGCCTTTCTGCAATTGCTCGCCCCGTTCGCTCCGCATCTGGCCGAAGAGCTTTGGACCCGCCTTGGCGGCTCCGATTCGATCCAGCGCGCTCCGTGGCCCATTTACGACCCGACGCGATTGGTCACCACCGACGTGAAGCTCGTTTTCCAAGTAAACGGAAAACACCGCGGCGACCAACTCGTGCCCGTCGGCCTTGCCCAAGACGCCGCCGTCGCCCTTGCCCAAGCCAATGCCAAGGTCGCCCCTCACATCGTGGGCAAGGCAATCGTTCGTGTTATCTATGTTCCCGGCAAGATACTGAACTTGGTGATCGCCTAAATAGGTAGTTATGCGCCTTGCCTCACCTAGATAAAAACACCTAGTTCCAGCGGGAAATAAGTCAGCCTGACCAACATTAAGAAGCTATTTCTCATGAAGATTCCAGATTCCGCTTCCTTCCGTTCAAAAGCCACTTACATCGCCGTAGCCCTTTGCTCAGCCGTCTTGGGCACGTCGACCGTTTCCGCCCAAGGGAAGAAGAGAAATCCCACCAGCAAAGTTTACGTGGCCGATCTCAACGGCGAAGCTCAGATACGGATTGAAACGAAAAACGGCGAACGAATCGATGACCTCGCCAAAAAATCCGTCTACAATGCCCAAGGGACGATCATCGAAACCAAGCCGAAGGCGAATAACTCGATGGTTTTTTCAAACGGCACGGGATCCTATTTCGCCGAAGATACCCGCGTAGAAATCAGGCGGTTCGCGCAAGAGCCATTTACGCCGAACCGCACCGATATGGATGTTGAACCGTCCATTTCCCAGACCAACGCTTTCGTAGCCCGAGGCGCGGTAGGTCTCTGCACCAGCAAGCAAGTCGCCGGCAGCAGCATGACCTACTCAACTGCTCACGGCAGCATTAACGTCCGCGGCAAAAAGGTGGTGATTGAGGCCAGCGACGATGAGACAAAAATCTCGATGATCGAAGGCGAGAGCAGCGTCAAAGGCGGAGACCTCGACCTCGGTGGGCAGACGTTGAAGGAAGGTGAACAAGCAATCATCCGTCGAACCGCTCCCGGCCAGGCAAACACTATTCAGATCATCAAGATTCCTGACTTGGAGCGACCACGCTTGGAAGAAAAGGTCACCCTCGCCTGTATGGCAAAACGAACCGTTTACTTCGAAGTGCGGGAACGTCCTGCCAACGATGGCGACGTGGCCTCGGAGCAAGGTGGCGACGGAAACGATTCCACCGTCAACGAAGGTGGAGCAGTTACCGTCTTCGATGGAACGGACGCTGCGGGAAATCGTTTGACCCCGATCAATCTTACACCCGGGAACGAGTCGGTGAAACAATCGGGAGGTCCTTTGATTACCACGGTCACCGAGATCGTCCCCGTAGAAGTTGTGCCAGTAACGCCGCCGGCGTCACCGGTGAGTGCATCGAGGCTTTGAGTCGGAGTTCCAAGCTGCGATTATCGTTCATGCAATTTCCCGGATTCAGACACCCCTTGGTCACTACGGCCTTGTCGGCTATGCTTCTTTGCCAACAAGCGAGAGCTCTGGTCACATTGAACGATGGCACCGACAAAATCTTCGTCGTGGGTTCGATCGGTGTGAGCCGGGACTCGAATATCTTTGCCAGCCGAGAGGGGGGAAGTGACTTCGTGTATAGCGGCGGGGTTAGCTTGGAGTATGCACGCAAAGCGGGCTGGATCGGAGTTAACGCCGGAGTCGGCGTAAGTTTGTCCCGGTTCGACAAGTTCAGCAGTGAAGATTTTCAAAATCCCAACTTTAGTTTGGACTTCAGTAAACAAACCGGTCGCACCACGGGGGCGCTTTCATTGAGCGCAGCCCGCCAGAGCAGGGCCGATGCGGTGTTGAATACGCGCAACACGTCTTGGAACTACTCCGCGGGCCTCAACGCCAAATATCCCGTGATCGAGCGTTACGCGCTTTCGGCAGGGATCGGCTACAACCGGATTAAGTATGTCGACAACCCGGCCTTCGTCGACCTCGCGAGCTATAGCGCCAACATAAATCTGTTCTATATTCTGAGCAACGAACGCGACCTATTCGCCGGGTATCGATACCGCTCAAATGAAACCTCACGGAGCACGAGCGATGTAGATCATGGTGTGAATATCGGCCTCAGCGGCCGCATTCTGCCGAGAGTGAACGGATCCGTAAGCATTGGCTATCAGATCCGGACACCGGACGACGACCGGAGAAACAGCTCCTATGAATCATGGACGTCCGCCGCTACCGTTTCCTACGCATTCAATAAAAAGCTGACGCTCAGCGGTCAGGTAGGCAAAGACTTCTCGGCCACGGCCCTCGATACGACACTCGATTCCCTGACCGCCGGGCTTGAGCTCCAATATGCTTACAGCGCAAAGCTTACTGCCGGCATCAACGCCGGTTATGGTCACAACGATTTTCTCGGGCCGGGCGGCCTGATTTTTGGCACCGACATCGGTCGCGAAGACACCAGCTTCGATTGGGGCGCGCGGGTTGGCTATACCTTCTCCCAGCATCTTTCGCTTTACCTAGCTTATAATTACACCAAGAACTGGTCGAATTCTGACTTCGGCGATTATGATCGTAGTTCCTGGAGTGCAGGCGCTTCATCCCGCTGGTAAGATAACATGAAGAAACCTGCTTTGCTCAGTTCGATCACCTTCCGCTTGGCCCTTTGTGTCCTTTCTTTCGCCGGCATTAATCCGTCGATGTTGCTCGGAGAGACGGCTCCGGCCCCAAGGTCCGCCGGCAAAAAAGCAGTCGTCTATAAGATTCGCGCGGCAGATCGACTGGGCGTCCGGGTTTTTCAAGAAGATGATCTCACTTCCACGCCCCGGGTGGATGCGAAAGGAACGATCAACCTACCCTTGGTTCAGGAGTTGCGCGTCGATGGACTGACGGTCAATGAAGCCGAGCGCTTGGTTGAGAATGCCTACCGCGAAGGTCGTTTTCTGCGAAAGCCTCAGGTCACAATCACTGTCGAAGAATATGGTCCGCGCGAGGTCACCATCGGGGGTTCGGTTAAGATCCCCGCCAGATATCCGCTTCCTCTGGAAACTGCGATGACTCTCCTCGACCTCGTTAGCAGGGCCGGGGGATTTACGGATACCGCGAGAGGAACCGCCGTTCGAGTCACCCGGATTCAACCCGACGGCTCGGTCACCACTCTCGTTTTCGACGTGGAAAGTATCTTGAAGGGAAGAAAAGACGCCCGGGCCGAAGACAGTTCGCTCGTTTTGGAGCCCAATGACATTGTCTACGTGCCGGAGCGAATAATCTAAGCCATGGCCGACCTTTCTAAAAACCATCCGTCTGGCGTCCCGCCGAAAGATGAAGAGGACGCAGTCGAGCGCCGCACGCTTCGAGACTATTACATTATCCTGCGCGAGCGACTTTGGATTGCCCTTCCCCTTGCCCTCATTGTTGCGATCGGCAACGGGTATTACCAATCCCGCGAGACCCCGATGTATGCCGCCAGCGCGACCATGCAGTTCGAGAAGCCCGAAACCGTCGTCACCGCCCAAGGCGTGGTCGATCAGAGCGTTCGATCCGATGTCGACCTCAACACGTATCTTCAGATTTTCAACAGTCAGAAAATGCGCACCCGCGTGGCGGAGTCTTTCACTCCCGATGAGATCAAGATTCTCCACCGGGCGACCATAAAGCAACTGCCTCCCGGCCAGACCATCCCTACCCCTCAAAGGGCCGACGGATTGCTCGGAAGTGTTAGCATCGATGCGGTCCGAAACAGCTTTCTGATCAGTGTCACCTCCCGCAATCAAGACCCGGAAGCCGCCGCCCTCGTGGCCAACGCCTATGTTAGGCAGTTCATGAGTTACCTGCAGGAAAACGTCGGCGGAAAGAACGACGACGCCCTCAAGTTTCTCCGCGAACGCGCGGTGGCCTTGGAGAAAGAATTTAAAGCCGACGAAGACCGCCTGCAGGCCTATATGCGCGACAACAAACTCGTTTCGTTGGACAAGAGCGTCGACATGGTTTCATCCGGCCTGCTTTCGATTAATAACAATCTCACCAGTGCCCGTTTGACGGTCCTCAACCTCGAAAACCTGGCGAAACAGATCGAATCTTACCGCGCAGAAAATCGGCCCATTCTGGAAGTTTCGGCAATTTCTTCACGGCCCGTTGTCGTCGGCCTCCGGAACCAAATCAACGAGCTCCAGCAGTCTCAATCTCTCCTCAACGAGCGCTATCTCGAACGCCATCCCCGGGTAATCGACGTCGCCAATAAAATCGCCGTCACCCAAGAACACCTCGATCAAGCAATCGTCGACGCGATCGCCGATATCGCCGCCAATCTAGCGGAGGCCCGCCAAACCGTCAAAACGCTCGAAGCCGAGTATTACAAACAGGAGCAACAGGCCCTTCGGGTTCGCGAATTGGGCGTCGAGTTCAATGCGCTTCAATACAAGGCCACCGCGTCGAAAACCGATTACCTCACGATTCTCGGTCGCCTCAACGAGACGACCACCACCAAGTATCTCGAGAAGATCCCGCTGCGCCCCCTTGATCGGGCCACCGTTCCAGGCAGCCCGTATGCGCCCAATCTCGATCGCATCACCCGTAGCAGTATCGGTCTGGGCGTAATCGTCTTTATCGGCGTCGCCTTGGCCCTCAGCTTCCTCGACGATCGCGTCAAGAGCTCGTGGGACGTAGAATCTTTCATCGGGGTTAACTTGCTAGGAATCATCCCGAATTTGAACTCGGTCAAAGAAGAGGACCGGGCGTCGCTTGTTTTGGACGGAAGTCAGGTGCCGGGTGTAGAAGCGTTTCTCAGTGTCTACAGTTCGGCCAAGATTCACTCGAAACTGGATTTCCCCAAGTCACTGCTGATCACCAGCACCATCCCCGGAGAAGGCAAAACCCTCATCTCCTGCAACGTCGCCGGAAGCTTCGCCCGACATGGCAAGCGCACCTTGCTCATCGACTGCGACCTTCGCCGGCCGATGCTGCACCGTCACTTTAAACAACAGAACAACGCCGGCCTTATCCCATGGTTCGAAGCCGGCGCCAACCTCGAGGGCGACCTCAGCCGTGACATAAATTTGGGCGTCATTAAGGTCGGTGAGAATCTCTCCCTGCTCACTTCGGGTGGACGCTCCAAGAGCCCCACCGAATTGCTCGAAAATCCGATCTTCGGCCAACTGCTCGAGCGTCTCAAAAAGCACTACGATCTTGTCGTCGTCGACTCACCTCCGATGGGCGCCGTCACCGATGCATTGCTGATCGCCGAGCGGATCGACGAAGTGATCTACGTCTGCCGCTTCAACCGTGCGTTCCGAAAGCACATCAAGCTTTACATCAAAGCCCTGCAGCGCGGTAAAAACGAAGTCCTTGGCATCGTGCTCAACGGCATGTCCCCGCGGCGCATCGAGTATTATTCGAATTACCGCTACTACCGAAGCTACAAGAAATATTACGGCGCCCAAAGCTGATCGCGCTCCCGCCCGATCAGCCTTCAATTCTCCCTCGCCGCCGCGCTCCCTGCGCGGCGTTTTTCTTGTCCCGAATTTGGCTTCATTCCACCGCAACGCTCGCGCAACCTTCCGGCCTCTCCCGTGCCCGCCCCTCTATCCAGTTTTCTTCCGGCCAATTTCGACCCGACCCGCCCGATCGCGCTGATAGCCGGCCAGGGCATCTACCCGCAGCTCATCGCCGCCGCCGTTCGCCGCGCCGGGGTTCCCTTGCGTTTGGTCGCGTTCGAAGAGGAAACCGCTCCCGAACTCATCGCCACTTTCGCCCCGGCCGATTGCCGCAAAATTCTGGTCGGCCAGATCGGAAAAATGCTCCGCGCCCTTGAAGATTTCGGTGCCGCCAACGCCATCATGGCCGGCCAGATTTCCCCACGAAAACTCTTCAAGGGCCTCCATCCTGACCTCAAGGCCATCCGCATCCTCGCCACGTTGAAACGCCGCAACGCCGAAACTATCTTCGGCGCCATCGCCGATGAGATTTCCGGTATCGGCGTCACGCTCCTCGATGCCCGCTCCTTTCTTGACGATCAACTCGCCACCTCCGGCAGCATGACCGGGCGCAGTTTTCCCATCGAGCAGGACTACATTGATCACGGCATTCAGATCGCCCGCGAATGCGCCCGGCTCGACATCGGCCAAGGTTGCGTCGTCCGCAAAGGCACCGTCCTCGCCGTCGAGGCCTACGAAGGGACCGACGCCATGCTCACCCGTGCCGGCACCCTCAAGACCGACCAGACACTCTTCATCAAAACGGTGAAGACCCGCCAAGATTTTCGCTTCGACGTTCCCTGCTTCGGCCTGCGCACCCTCGAAACGATGCGCGCCGCCGGCATAACCGCCGCTGCCCTCGAGACCGGACGCGTCATCATGCTCGAGAAACCCGCCGTCCTCGCCGCCGCGAAATCGCACGGCATCAGCCTGCTCGGCTTCGAGTAACCGCGTCCGCCGGCTTGCGCTTTTCTCCCGCTCCCCGCACCTATCTCCCATGAAACCAGACGTCGCCACCGTCGCCATCAAGGGCGTCATGCCCACCGCCAACGGCTGTGCCGTCTTCCTCGGCAACGAAGAGAAAACCTTTGTCATCTACGTCGATCACTCCGTCGGCAACGCCATCCAGATGTCCCTCAAGGGCGAGAAAAAGGAGCGTCCGCTCACCCACGATCTCATCGCCAGCATCCTCCTCGGCCTCGGCGCCAAACTCGAGCACGTCCTCATCAACGACGCCCGCGAGGGCACTTACTTCGCGCGCATCTTGCTCCACATGGAAAACGAGCTCGGCCGCAAACTCATCGAGATCGACGCCCGCCCGAGCGATTCCATCGTCCTTGCCCTGCAGCACAAGCGCCCGCTCTACGTCGCCCGAGCCGTTTTCGCCGGCGTCGATGACATGTCCGAAGTCCTCGAGCGCGTCCTAAAACAGCAGGCCGAAGAAAACGACTCCGGCGACGACAAGTGACCGCTTCCGTCCCGCCTCCCGCGGCCGGCCCCACGCCGCTGCCGTCCCGGATTATTCCCGGCCAGCCGCTCACCGCGCTCGCCCCCATGCAGGACGTCACCGACCTCGCCTTCATGGGCGTCGTCGCCCACTACGGCGCGCCCGATTACTTCTTCACCGAGTTTCTCCGCGTCCACTCGATGTCGCGCCCGGAAAAACACATTCTCCGCTCCATTGATGAGAACGCCACTGGTCGTCCCGTCTTCGCCCAGCTCATCGGTGAAGACATCACGCACCTCAACCGCACCGTCGCCGACCTGCTCTCGCACCCCGTCGCCGGCATCGATCTGAACCTCGGCTGCCCCGCGCCGAAGGTTTACAAGAAAAACGTCGGCGGCGGCCTCCTGCGCGACCCCGAGAAAATCGGCGAAATCCTCGCCGCCCTCCGCGCCGCGTGCCCCGGCCTTTTCACGGTCAAGATGCGCATCGGCTTCGAAGACACCCGCCACTTCGACCGTGTCCTCGATCTCGTCAACGAGCACCGCGTCGATCTGCTCAGCGTTCACGGCCGCACCGTGAAAGAGATGTATCGCAGCGAGGTTCACTACAACTTCATCGCCCACGCCGTCGCCCGTGTCCGCTGCCCCGTCCTCGCCAATGGCAACGTCACCTCCGCCCCCACCGCTGCCCGGATCGTCGACCAGACCCGCGCCGCCGGCGTCATGATCGGCCGCCACGCTATCCGCAACCCCTGGATCTTCCGCCAATGCCGCGAACTCTTCGCCGGCCAACCCGTCACGCCGCTCACCCTCGCCCACGCCCGCGACTACGTCGAACGCCTCTACCGCGCCACCCAGCGCCCCGATCTCGAAGAGCGCTACCACGTGAACAAGATGAAGAAATACCTCAACTTCGTCGGCCAAAGCGTCGACGCCGACGGCGCCTTTCTGCACGACATGCGCCGCACCGAGACCGAGGCCCAGCTCTTCGCCGTCTGCGACCGACACCTCCTCACCGATCCGTCCCGTGAGTTCGCCCTGGAGCCCTACCCCGGTGTTATCGCCCGCCCCAACTGCGAGACACCGCACGCCAACGCCGACGGCTGTTCCCTCGAAACCATCACCGCCTGAGGCCACTTCCGAAGTGTAGGCGGGGTGACCCCACCCCGCTCTTCGTCGTCCGACCCCGTTCTCCGTCGTCCGACCCCGTTCTCCGTCGTCCCACCCCGCTCTCCGTCGCCCGACCCCGCCCGGAGTCGTCCCGTCGTCGCCCCGCGAAGATTCCGACCCCCGACAGCATCCGGCATAATCCGCGCAGCAATTGCTTTTGACCGTCCGCCGGCGCGCACGTTTGCTGGCCATTTACCCTCTCAGTCTTCTCATTTTTCCCACCATGTCCGCCAATCCCACCATCATCTACACGATCACCGACGAGGCCCCGGCCCTCGCCACTTATTCCTTCCTGCCGATCGTGCAGGCCTTCACCAAACACGCCGGCATCAACGTCGAGACCCGCGACATCTCCGTCGCCGCCCGCATCCTCGCCGCCTTCTCGGATCTGCTCCCGCCCGCCCAGCGCGTGCCCGACGCCCTCGCCGAACTTGGCGCCCTGACGCTCAAGCCCGAGGCCAACATCATCAAGCTGCCCAACATCTCCGCCTCCGTCCCCCAGCTCAAGGCCGCCATCGCCGAGCTCCAGGCCAAAGGCTACGCGCTCCCCGATTTCCCCGAGGTCGCCACCACCGACGCCGAGAAAGACGCCAAAGCCCGCTACGCGAAAGTCATGGGTTCGGCCGTGAATCCCGTCCTCCGCGAAGGCAACTCCGACCGTCGCGCCCCCAAAGCCGTCAAGGCCTACGCCCGCGCCCACCCGCACTCCATGGGCGCTTGGTCCGCCACCTCCAAGACTTCCGTCGGCACCATGGGCCACGATGATTTCTTCTCCAACGAGAAGTCCGTCACCGTCCCCGCCGCCACCACCGTCCGCATCGAGTTCGTTCCGGCCGTCGCCGCCGATGGCACCCAGGCACCCACCGTCGTCCTCAAGGAAAAGACCCCGCTCAAGGCCGGCGAAATCCTCGACGCCACCTTCATGAACCGGAAGGCCCTCGGCGCCTTCTTCGCCCAGCAGCTCATCAAAGCCCAGAAGGACGGCACCCTCTTCTCCCTCCACCTCAAGGCCACCATGATGAAGGTCTCCGACCCCATCATGTTCGGCCTCGCCGTCCGCGTCTTCTTCAAAGACCTCTTCGCGAAACACGCCGCCACCCTCGCCACCCTCGGCGTCGATCTGAACAACGGCTTCGGCGACCTCCTCGGCAAAATCGAGAAACTCCCCGCCGACCAAAAAGCCGCCATCGAGGCCGACATTGCCGCCTGCTTCGCCTCCCGCCCCGCCGTCGCGATGGTCAACTCCGACAAGGGCATCACCAATCTCCACGTCCCGTCCGACGTCATCATCGACGCCTCGATGCCCGCGATGATCCGCACCTCCGGCCAGATGTGGAATGCCGCCGGCAAGGGCCAAGACACCCTCTGCGTTATCCCCGACAGCTGCTACGCCGGCGTCTACGCCACCACGATCGACTTCTGCAAAAAGCACGGCGCCTTCGACCCCAAGACGATGGGCACCGTCCCCAACGTCGGCCTCATGGCCCAGGCCGCCGAGGAATATGGCTCGCACAACAAAACCTTCCAAGCCCCCGGCAAAGGCACCATCCGCGTGGTCGACTCCGAGGGCAAAGTCCTCCTCGAGCACCTCGTCGACACCGGCGACATCTGGCGCGCCTGCCAGACGAAGGACGCGCCGATCCAGGATTGGGTGAAACTCGCCGTCAACCGCGCCCGCCTCTCCGCCACCCCCGCCATTTTCTGGCTCGACGAAAAGCGCGCCCACGACGCCCAAGTCCTCGTGAAGGTCAAAACCTACCTCGCCCAACACGACACCGCCGGCCTGGATATTAAGATCATGGCCCCCGCCGCCGCCTGCGAAGCCACCCTCGTCCGCCTCAAGGCCGGCCAAGACACGATCAGCGTCACCGGCAACGTGCTCCGCGACTACCTCACCGACCTCTTCCCGATCCTCGAGGTCGGCACCAGCGCCAAGATGCTCTCCATTGTCCCGCTGATGAACGGCGGTGGCCTCTTCGAAACCGGCGCCGGCGGCTCCGCGCCGAAACACGTCCAGCAGTTCACCGAGGAAAACTTCCTCCGTTGGGACTCACTCGGCGAATTCTTCGCCCTCGCCGCGAGCTTCGAACACCTCGGCATCACCCAAAACCACGCGAAAGCCAGAGTCCTCGCCGAGACCCTCGACGAAGCCAACGGCAAGTTCCTCGAATACGACAAGTCCCCCGCCCGCAAAGTCGGCGCCGGCATCGACAACCGCGGCAGCCATTTCTACCTCTGCCTCTACTGGGCGCAGGCCTTGGCGAAACAGACGACCGACGCCCAGCTCTCCGCTTTGTTTACGCCCGTCGCGGAAAAGCTCACCGCCGCCGAGAAACAAATTGTCGCCGAGATGATCGCCGTCCAAGGCAAGCCCGCCGACATCGGCGGCTACTACCAACCGGACAACGCGAAGGCCTCCCCGGCACTGCGCCCAAGCAAGACGCTCAACGATATTCTCGCCACGATTTGATTGGGTCCAAGGGCTCTCTCCCCAAGCCGGGTCACACGACCTGGCTTTTTTATACCCTCTTGCCGTGCGCAACGCTGGGGCGATCGCAACAAGTCAAACTCCCAACCCTTCTCCGCCCGTCCATCGGCGATCCCCGGGGCGGACGCGACACGCGACTCCTGCCCGCAGGCCTTGTGCGGACCCTTTCGAATTCACCCGACACCAACCGTGTCCTCGCGAGCGGGTCGCCGTGGTGCAGCGCCACCGCCTCAGAGTTGAACGGTCACCCGAAGAAACGTCGCGGGAATCGAGGTCGTGGACGAGTCCGGGCTGCAGTTTTGACGCACAAAGAGTTCTTCCAATTCGCGCTGTAGCTCGGGGGCCCGACCGCTCTTCTGCGCGGCATCGAACGCATTCATCGTCGGGCCGTAGTAGCACCGGAACTCGTCGAGCAGAGCGTTCGGATGCCCCGGAAAATCAAACGTAAACGTATCGCGCTCACACGTGATACTCTCCGGAGAAACACCGGCAGCGCCGAATCGCTCAACGACGTTCTGCTCGACTCCCCAAGTCATCGGACTGACGAATCCCTCGGGAGGCGGGGGCGTGTAGGCCGAACTGATTTTCAATATCTGCGCGACGAGAGTGGGATCACCCGGAATCCAGTTCCCCATCACGATACGGCCGCCACGCTTGGTCACGCGGACCTTTTCTTTGGCAACGTCGAACGGCTTGGGCGCAAACATCGCGCCAAAAATGCTCACCGTGAGGTCGAATGTCTGGTCGGCGATTGGTTGAAGGTTGGCGGCGTCGCCGTGTTCGAAACTGAGATTGGCGAGTCCCTGTTCACGTGCCCGCCTGTTTCCGGCCTCGACAAGATTACGCGCAATATCGACACCCAGCACCTGCGCACCGAGCCTCGCGGCCGGAAGCGCGGTCGTGCCGTCACCGCACCCAAGGTCGAGAATTTTCGAGCCGGACTTGATACCGATGCGTTGGACGAGGGCTTCACCGCTGCCGCGCATGCTCGCCGCGATCCGGGTGAAGTCTCCTTTTTCCCATAGGGCTTGGTTGGGGTTCTGGTTCATGGTTCAAGCAAAACACTGAGGTTGAAGTGCCGGCGGGGCGAAGTGATCAAGGCGCGGGAGAGCAGAGGGACCCGCTATCGCGCGTCAATGTCCATCGCTTCGAACACGCTCACGGTTTGGTCATGGCAATCTCTCGGAAGGCACCCCGCATCGCCGCCAATCTCCATCACCCAGAGCCCGAAAAAGGGGCCCGCTGAGGTTGCCGCGTCTAACGGAAACGTTCGGTCAGAACGCCCAGTTACACAGGGCCGGGCCCAGCGCCCAAGGTATCCGCAACCTACCCCTGCTTTTGCCGCCCCCGTCGCCGGCGGTATTGTCCAGCCCTCGAAAACCTAACCCAGCTTCGGCAGTTCGAAGCCCGGGCTGCGTGGGTCGGCAAGGAGCGCGTTGGCTTCCTGCGCAAACGCGCCGGTGTGGCGCTCGCTCTGCGGGTCGAAGGTAAGCCACGGGCCGACCACATACTCTGCACCGTCTTCCGGCACGCCGACGCCGTCGCGCATGATCGCGTGCAACTTCATGAAGTGTTCGTAGGCGTCCGCGTTGTCGCCAAAGCGGCCGGCCTTGGCGTTGAACGGCACCTTCGTGCCGAGACGGTAGGAGTTGTTCATGAGGTGGCCGAGCACCGAGCCGTAGTGCGCCGCTTCCACGTCGCCGTTGGCCATCTCGGGTTTGCCGGCGCGGCAGGCGGCGATAAACGAACCCCAGTTCCCGCCGGGCGTCACCTTGCCGTGCGCGATCGAAAGTTTTTCGCCGACCGCGCTGCCCTTAGCGAAATACTGGTTACGCACGATCTTCCCGCCGTCCTCGAAGTAATACTCGTTCTCCACTTGGTTGAGGTAGCCCGGGTAGTTCACGTTGCGGACGTTGAAGAACGCCTGCTGCCCGTTTGGATACTCCGCGACCGCGAACATCGTGTTGGGCGTCTCGCCTTGGTCGTTCCACTTGAAACGGCCGCCAAGCGCCATCACGCGCGTCGGGCTGGTGAGCTTCGGATCGAGCGCCCAACGCGCCACGTCGAGCTGGTGCGTGCCCTGGTTGTTCATGTCGCCGTTGCCGGTCTTCCAGAACCAGTGCCAGTTGTAGTGCACCAGATTCGGGTGGTAGTCGGTGACCGCGGGGCCGCGCCATAGATTCCAATCGAGATTTCCCGGGGGCGTCGTCGGGGCTTTGAGGCCGATCGTGTCGCGCGGTTTGCAGCAATAGCCGTAGGAAATCTTCAATCGGCCGAACCGGCCCGCCTGAATCGCCTCGTGCAGTCCGGCGATCTTCTCGTCGCTGCGGCGCTGCGTGCCGTGCTGGACCACGACGCCGTAGCGCTTTTGCGCGGCGACCGCCGCGCGACCCTCGGCGACGTCGTGACTCATCGGTTTCTCGACGTAGACGTGTTTGCCCGCCTGGGCGCCCCAGATCGTCATGAGCGAGTGCCAGTGGTTGGGCGTGGCGATGGAGATCGCGTCGAGGGTCGGGTCTTCGAGCGCGCGGCGGAGATCGGCGACGCCCTTCGCGGCGAATTTATCGCCCGATTTTTCCTTCAGACCGGCGAGAGATCGATCGAGGACCTTTTGGTCGGGATCGATGAGATAGGCGATCTCGACATCCTTCTGCTCGGACCAGCCGGCGATGTGGGCTTTGCCGCGGCCGTTGAGACCGACAACGGCGATGCGCAGCCGATTGTTGGCCCCGACGGTGCGGGCATAGGAGGAAGTGCTGCGGCCGAGAAGCGCGGCGCCGGTGGCGAGCGCGGAAGTATGTAAAAACGAACGCCGGGAAATCAGGGACATGGGATCGAGGGGTTGAGGAACGGCAAAATTTATCCGCGTCGTTGGTCGAAGCACGATGCTTTTCTCGCCCAAAAATCCCCACCACCCGCGAGCCCCAAGGTTCATTCGGCCGGCGTCCGACTTGGGCCAACCCGTTCGATTCTGCGGGGCACGACCGAGCAGCACGACCACTTTGCACTTTGCTCCTGCTGGGTCCGGAAAAGGGGACGCGCCTTGCTTTTTGCGATCGGCGATCGGGCGCCGCGTTCATCGGGAACGTTCGGTTAAAACGCGAGGGTAGCTAAAGTGGCGGGTCCTACCTCGTGGCAGTTAGCGACTGCGCCGGGTGCACGGAAACCTTCGGTTGGGAGACGAGCCAAGGCCCTGTTCATCCGCCTGCTTGTTATCCCCGTGCGTGACGTCGTGAACGTCCCGCTGGAACGCTCATCACAAGTGCTCCTCGTAGGTGATATCGATCTTGGCGAGGAAGGCCTGCTTCTTCGCAGCGCCTTGGAATCGGACGCTGTGCGTAAGTGCGTCGTAGACCCAGCCGTTTTGCGGGTCAGGGCGAACCTCCTGGCCATCGACCAATACGCGCAGGCTCTTTTGATAAAACGTCGCGGCCGGGCCCACCGGCTCGAGCGCCACCGCGACCGTGTCAGCGATGCGGCCACCCAGTGCAGCCAGAGGGCCGGAGAAATCGGAGTCGATATTCAGCACGGTGCCGCCGGTCAATTCGGCCGCCCGGCGGTGCGACACGTTGTTCGGCGAGACTATGGCGTGCATCTCCAGTCTTCCGCGCCGGTTGCCTTTCACGATGATGAAGGGGCGCAGCACCCAATAATTGATGTAGCCATCGAGCGTCTGCCGTTCCTTGGGGTTGCGCGCGTTGAACTGGTTCAACAGGTCGGGAAGTTTCCCGTTTTCGATCCACTCGGCTTGGCGGGGGCCGTTCGGTTGCTCCTTCCACAGGGCCATGCGGGTCTCTTCCTCGTCCATGAAGAAGACCACGATGGTCGTGGCGTCGGGCCGCAGGAAGGCGTGCTGCTTGTTGGCATATCCCGCGACAAAATTATAAACGGACGTGAACGCCGTGCGGTTGCTGTCACCGTTCGTGCCTACCTTCACCAACTCGGCGAAGACCCCGTCCGGAGTTTTCGGCGTGATCCACGGCTGGGGCAGCGCCGGGAGTGTCACCAGCGTGCCGTTGCTCGCGACCCGCTTCGTCACCGGCTTGGGGCGACCGTTTCGGTCGAGCACCGGGTTGCCCGCCGCGTCGATCTCCGTCGAGCGCACGGCCTTGAAATGGCCTTGGTCAACCTCCCCCCGGCTCAGATCCCCGTTCACAAAGTCGGTCGTCAACACCCCGATCCGGTAGTCGAGATCGCGCGCATCGAAGAGTTCGCGAAAACGGCGGAGATTCGCCGCGATCCGGCTCTGGTGCTCGGCCATCGAGCGCGAATTGTTGATGACGAAAACGAGGTCGACTTCCCGGCTGCGGGAGCGATCGACCGATACCCGCTTCACGTCGCGGACAGGCTCGATGTTGATGGTGACGGAATTCTCCAAGCCGAGCGCCGGGTTGTTTTCATCGATCGTATAATACTTGAACCGGTCTTCGCCGATGTAGCCGGGGTTGGGCGAATAGGTGAGCTGACCGCTCACGCGGTCGAGGCGGGCGACGCCGTTCTGCGGCTTCGCCTTTTCGTCCAACACGTAGGCCACCTTCGGGGCGACGATGACCGCACGATCCGACGCGTTCATGAACTCCTCATGGTTGGGCAACTTTTGCGTGATCGGGGCGTTCGGCCGCGTAATCAGCACCACAGGGCGCACGTTGCTCGTGGCGTTCTCACGGCTGGCGCCGACCTCGAACTTTCCCAACACGACCGCCGGCGGCGGCAACACTGTGACGACGACCATGTTCTTGAACACCAGGCCGGACGTCTCATTGCGCACACTGTAGGCAAACGAATCCTGGCCCACGTAACCTTCGTCGGAACGATACGCAAAGTAGCCGAGGCGTGCCGTGGTCGTCTTAAAAACGTCCTCATCGGCGCCGCCGGCCAACCCGATTCGCCCATGCGCCGGCTGGACCGTAATCGTGTAGGTCAGGTCCGAGCGCGAATCGGCGCTGATCACTTCCGGCGCGACCACCAATTGCCCGGCGGTGCCAACCCCGTCGGTCGCCTCGATTTTCATCGGCGTGGCCGAGACGATCGCATCTTTGTCGCCGGGCGCGGCGCGGCTCGCGGCACCGGCATCGGAGGGAACCGCCGGCGGCTCGGCGGCAAAGACCGGCGCCGTTGCCAGCATCGCCGCGAGGCCCAGCGTGCGCAGCCAATTACTAGGAATGAGTTTTTTGTTTAGGGTCATGGAGGTGAAGAATTGTCGGACCATAACGTCCTACAGTCACGCCAACCTCAGCCAAGTTCCCGGATTGCATAACTCGCCGGGCGTGGGGTCGAGACGAAGGAGTCTCTAGCCATGCCCGACAACGCGGGCTAACCGCGCGTGGGCGTCCGCGTCGCTCACAACTCGGCCGCCAGCTCCGCGAACAGCTTCTTTCGCGAGGCCGCGTCGGCCTTGCGATCCGTCCGCACCTCCAGCACCCGCACACCGTTCAACGGTGGATTTGCGATCAACTCAGCAAACTGCGCCCAATCGCTCACCGCGATGTGATCCACGCCGTAGGCCGCGCACAGCTTGGCAAAATCCACCGCCTGTGGCGTGGCGAAAAACTCCTCAAACGGCGGCTCGAATTCCGCGATCGGCAAGTGCTCAAATATACCGCCGCCCGCGTTGTTGATCAACACCACCGTGAGCGCGCCCTTGAACTTGGGCACGATCAGCCAGCCGTTGGTGTCGTGCAGCAGCGCCAGATCCCCCGTGAGCAGCACCGTCGGCGCGCCCGCCGCGTGGGCCACGCCCAACGCCGTCGAGAGCGTGCCGTCGATGCCGTTCGCGCCCCGATTGCACATCGGCCGGATAAAGGTATCGCCCGGCGCCCAAAAATATTCGAGGTCCCGCACCGGCATCGAGTTTGCGACGCACAGGGTCGTCTCCACCGGCAAATGGTTTGAGAGCATCGTCGTCACGCGGCCCTCGAAAAACCCGTCGATCTGCGTCACCCGGTCGTCCAGCGCCACCCGCACATGATGCTCGTAGCCCGCCCACATCTGTTCGTAGCCGTTGGTCTCCATCGTCCGGGGCAACTCCGCCGCCAGCGCCGCCAGAGAAACCGGCAGATGCACGGTGCGACCGTGCAGCGGATCGCGGTTGTCGGTGCGCCGCGTCACCAGCCACATCCGCGCGCCGCTCGCCTCGAGCCACGCTCGCAGGACCTTGCTTGTCGGCCAACTGCCGAGACAAATGACGACCTCCGGTTTCAACCGCTCCGCGACTTCGGGGTTGCGGAGGATCGTGTCGTAGGTGCTCACCAGATGCGGCACCGTGCCGGAGAAATTCCGCAGCGGCGAAAGTCCGTCCGCCAGCACCGGCCAACCCAGCTTCTG
>CALSBN010000067.1:0-21175 GCA_943373185.1 Opitutus sp. GAS368
GCCCCCACCCGCCGCGAATTCCTCGGTTCAGCTTGCTGCGCCGCCGTCGGTGCCACCGGCATCCTCTCGACCCTCGGCAGCCTCCGCCTCATGGCCGCCGCCGCCAGCCCCACCAACGGCCCGCAAGTCCCGTCCACCGCTGCAAACGCCGGCATCGGCTCCGATTACAAGGCCCTCGTCTGCCTCTTCCTCAACGGCGGCAACGACGCCAACAATCTCATCATCCCGACCGGCGCCGACTACGCCGCTTACGCTTCCGCCCGCTCCAACCTCGCGATTCCTCAGGCCAGCCTTCTCCCCTTCAACCCCAAGACTTCCGACGGTCGCACCTGGGGCCTCCATCCGTCCGTCGCCGAGCTCAACACGCTCTTCAATTCCGGTCAGGCCGCCTTCCTCGCCAACGTCGGCACTCTCGTTCACCCGACCACCAAAGCCCAATACACCGCCCGCTCGATCCCTCTCCCGCCCCAGCTCTTTTCCCACAGCGACCAACAGGTCCAATGGCAGCACAGCGTCCCCGACAAGCCCACCGCCACCGGCTGGGGCGGCCGCATCGCCGACCTCGTCAACAGCCTCAACACGAGCGACCAGATTTCCATGTCGGTCAGCCTCGCGGGTAAGAACACCTTCGAGATCGGGTCCAAGGTCAGCCAATACGCCATCAGCACCTCCGGCGCGGTGACGTTGCAGGGCTCGACCTCGTCGGCCACCAGCGCCGACGGCATCCGCTTCCGCGCCCAAAAGGACATCTTCGCCCAGGGCCAGTCCGCCCTGTTTGAAACCGCGTTCGGCTCTGCGACCGGCGACGCCATCGTCAGCGCCGATTTGCTCAACACCGTGCTCACCGCCTCACCCGCGATCACCACCCCGTTCCCCACCACGGCCGGCACCACCAACCTCACTTCCGCCGCCTCCCAACTGCGCATGGTCGCCCGCCTCATCGGCGCGTCGCCCACCCTCGGCCTCAAGCGCCAGATCTTCTTCGTGCAACTCGGCGGCTGGGACACCCACGCCGCCCAGCTCAACAACACCGACCCAGTCGCCGGTTCCCACGCCGGCCTGCTCCAACAGATCAGCCAGGCCGTCGACGCCTTCTATAAAGCCACCGTCGAACTCGGCGTCGCCAACCAGGTCACCACCTTCACGGCCTCCGACTTCGGCCGCACCTATCGCTCCAACGGCGATGGCTCCGACCACGGCTGGGGCAGCCACGCCTTCGTCGTCGGCGGCGCCGTCAAAGGCCGCGAGCTCTACGGCAAGATGCCCACCCTCACGATCAACGGCCCCGACGACACCGGCCAAGGCCGCTGGATTCCCACGACGAGCGTCGACGAATACGCCGCGACGCTCGCGACTTGGTTCGGCGTCAGCGCCACCGATCTTCCGACCGTCCTCCCCAACATCGGCCGCTTCGCGAAACCCAACCTCGGCTTCCTCTGATATAAAAGTAGGGCAGGGTCTCCGACCCGCCCTTCCGGCAAGCGACTCCCGCCCGCGTTCCGCACCGCCCCATCGCCGTGCTCCGCAAAAACGCCCTCACCCTCGCGCTCGTCGCCGCGATCGGGGTGCTCGTGTGGCTTTTCCTTCGCCCCGCGCCCACTCCCACCTCTGTCCCTCTGCCCGCCCCCGCCGCCAAATCGAAAATCGAGTTACCGAGCGCAGCGACAGTTCAGATTCAAAAATCCAAAATCGAATCCTCGCCCCGCGAGGTTTCAACCCTCGCCGATGCCCTAAACTCTTCCGCCACCACCATCGCCGACGACCTCCGCCTCGTTGCCCTCGTGCTTGAAACTTTCCGCTCCAATTTCCCCCGCAGCGGCAACCCCGTCGGTCTCAACTCCGAAATCACCGCCACCCTCACCGGCCAAAATCAACTCCGCCTCGCGCTCATCCCGCCCGACCACCCCGCAATCAACCGCGAGGGCGAACTCACCGACCGTTGGGGCACGCCCTTCTTCTTTCACGCCGAAAGCGCCACGCGCATGACGATCACCAGCGCCGGCCCCGACAAAAAACTCCACACCCCCGACGACGAGACCTTCGCCCCCTGAAGCCCGTCCATCCCTCTCATAAGAACATGTAAGCGGGGTGACCCCACCCCGCTTCTGACCCCGCGCCGCGCCCCACCCTGCGCTTGCCAAATCAGTTCCGCTTCGTTCGTTTCCGACCGTGCGTCACAAACTCTCCCTTGTCCTTACGCTCGCCGCGTGGCTCCTCGCCACTGGCAGCCACTGGGACGTGGTGCAGACGTTCGCTTGGGGCCGCATGATCGCGACTTACTCGCAAACCATGTCGCTCACCCAAGCCGTGGAAAAGACCTTCAGCGCCGGCGCGACCTGCGGCGTCTGCGAAGTCGTCGCCACCGCCAAATCGCAGGACTCAGCCAATCCCGCCTTGCCCACCGCTCCCGGCAAGTCCCTCGAAAAAATCCATCTCGTCTTCGCCCCGGCGCCCGCCGCCCCGCTCCTGCTTTCGTCCGCTTCATTCTCGTGGTCGCTTAGCGACCAATCGGTCCCCGTCACCTGCCGCGCCGCGCCCCCCGTGCCGCCGCCGCGGTTCGTTGCCTAAGTAGTCCCGCTCGTATCCCGCCAAAGCCACGGCCTTTGGTTTTGGACAACGTCTTTGGAGACGAGACGCCCCGTCGCTTTACGTATTCGCACCGGCCCGCGGATGCCGTGATTTCAAAGCCGCCAATGCAAGCCCCCCGCGTCCGCCACTCATCGGCTCCGCACTCCTGCCCTCGTTTGCATCCAAAATTTTACCCGTGCCGTATCTTTGCCAACTCACCGTCTCTCCAACCGCCTGCCGGCTCTATCGCCCTCCGCCTCTTCAACTCAATCCACCATGAAGCTCATTCGCCTCTTCCCCGGTCTCCTCGCCCTCGCTGCCCCTCTCGCCGCCCATGAGTTCTGGCTCGCTCCCGACAAATTCTTCGTCGCGCCCAACGCCCCGCTCTCGCTCACCCTCAACGTCGGCGAGGATTTCACCGGCGTCGTCCGTCCCTTCACCGCCGAGAAAGTCGCCGCCCTCCGCCACTACTCCGCCGACGGCACCGTCGATCTCATCTCGCGCGTCCCCACCGTCGCCGGGCTTGACGCCCTCCCGATTACCTTCGCCCAACCCGGCACCCACCTCATCGCCGAAGATGCCCGCGCCAGCACCATCACCCTCTCGCCCGATAAATTTCTCAGTTACCTCAACTCCGACGGCCTCGAATTCATCGACGCCGCGCGCAAGGCCGCCAAACAGGAAAACGAGCCCGGCCGCGAACGCTACCTGCGCTGCGTCAAGACGCTCGTCCGCGTCGGCGACAAATCCGACGCCACCTACTCCGTCCGCACCGGCCAACGTCTCGAAATCACCCCGCAGTCCGATCCCTTCGCCGCCCGCCCCGGCTCGCGTCTCGGTTTCACCATCACCTTCGACGGCCAACCTCTCGCCGGCGCCCAAGTCCGCGCGTGGCATCATCGCGAAAAAATTCTCGTCACCTTGAAAGGTCGCTCCGCCGCCGACGGCTCCATCGTTTTCGACCTCCCCTACGCCGGCCCTTGGATGATCAGCCTCGTCCACATGATCCCGCTCAAAGACGTCCCCGGCACCGACTGGGAGAGCTACTGGGGCAACCTCACCTTCGCCGTCCCGGCCTCCTGAAATCCGCGCCTCGTCGTTTAAAAAATGCGCCGCAAGCTCTCCCTCGTCCTCACGCTCACCGCGTGGCTTCTCGCCACGGGGAGTCATTGGGACTTGGTGCAGACCTTTGCCTACGCGCGCATGTTTGCCGACAACGCCCGCACCCTACCGATCACGGCCGCTCTCGACCGCACGTTCAGCCCCGAGGGCCGTTGCGAAATCTGCACCGCCGTCGACTCCGCCAAACAATCCCCGGATCACGCCAACGCCCCGGCCTCGGCCGAAAAATTCGCCGGCAAGATTCCGCTCACGCATGAGTCCGAGGCGTTTTTCCTCTTCGATCTTTCCCCCGTATCCGCGTGGTTCGACTCCGCCCCTCGCCTGACCTCCGCCGAGCGCGCCGCCCCGCCGCTCCCGCCCCCGCGCGCCTAGCGCGCCCACCCGTCCCGCCTGATCCGCGCCGGTTTTTTGCGCGATCACCTCCACCCAGTTCGCCTCCGCGCGAACCATGCCGACGCGTCCGCGCGCACGCCGGCGTGACTCAGTCCAATGCGCACCCATTCACCATGTCTCTCCCTCTCTCCGTCTCTCTTTCTCTCCGTCTCTCCCTCTGCTCCCTCCTCTTCGTCTCCGCCCTTTCCGCGCAGACGACCAAGCCCGCCGCCAAGGACGACCTCGTCGTGCTCGACCGCATCGATGTCATCGCCGACAAAGCCAAAAACTTTTCTCTTCCCCTCGACGCCGCCCCCGCCACCGGCTCCCGCCTCGGCCTCGCCGTGCGCGACTTGCCCGCGAGCGTCTCCGTCATCACCCAGGAAATGATGCAACTCCGCGGCCTTCGCACCGCCGTCGAGTCCGTCGAATCCGCCGTCGGCATGACCGGCGGCACCAATTTCGGCTCCATCCCGACCTACTCCACGCGCGGCTTCGGCGGCAACAACGTCACCATCCTCCGCGACGGTATCCGCCAAAACACCGCCTCCCAATCCTCCCGCACCGTTGACTCGTTCCTCCTCGACCGCGTCGAAGTCTTGAAGGGCCCGTCGTCCCTCATGTTCGGCGAAGGCGCCGTCGGCGGCGCGATCAACTACGTCTCGAAAAACCCCGACCGCACCCGCCGCGGCGAACTCCTCGCCAGCGTCGGCCCGTGGTCCACCTATCGCATCGGCGTCGGCCTCGGCGGCCCGGTTCCGTCGCTCAACGCTCAACCCTCAACTCTCAGCTCACTATCCTACCGTCTCGACGTGGTCCAAAATTCCACCGGCGGCTACCAAGACCGCAACTCGCAGGACTACTTCGGCCTCGCCGGCGCCCTCGGTTGGCGCGTGAGCGACCGCCTTTCGCTCACCTATTTCACCACCTGGCTCTCCGATTCCGTCGAGAGCTACTACGGCAACCCCGTCGTCTACGACGCCGTCGTCAACACCACGGTCGCCGGCGCCCAGCCCGAGGTCCGTCTCTTCAACGGCGCCACCGACCGCTTCGTGAATCCCCGCGTCGATTCCGCCGCCCGCCGCACCAACTACAACATCCTCGATAACTACGCCGACACCGAAAACTCCTTCAACCGTCTCCGCGCCGAGCTCACCCTCGCCCCCGACCTCGAACTGCGCAACGAAACCTACGCCGCCACCCAGGTCCTCAAATGGCGCAACCTCGAGACCAACACCTGGAATCCCATCACCCGCCTCGTCGCCCGTTCCTCCTTTTTGCACATCTACCGCGACGACGTTCTCCTCGGTAACCGCCTCGACCTCTCCTTCCGCCGCCCGCTCTTCGGCCTCACCAACCGTTTCCTCATCGGCGCCAGCATTGAGCACAACGATCAGATCCGCGGCGGCACGCCCGGCAATGTCCCCACCGTCCTCTCCAGCGTGTCCCTCCTCAACCCCGACGTCGGTCGCGGCCCGGTCGCCCGCGAGCAAAAAACCTCCCGTGTCGTCGTCGGCACCCACGCCTTCTTCGCGGAAAACGTCCTAGAACTCACGCCCGCCCTGAAACTCGTCGGCGGCCTCCGCTACGATCACATCTCCCTCCAGCGCGACACTCTGTTCAACCCCACCACCGCCACGCCCACCCCGTTCTCGACCTTCAAGAAGGGCTACCGCCCCGTGACCGGTCGCGCCGGCCTCGTCTGGTCCGCCACCAAAACCCTCAACGCCTACGCCGCCTACAGCACCGCCGCCGAGCCCGTCGCCCAACTCGTCGGCCTCGCCGCCGCCAACGCCGATTTCTCTCTGCAAAAAGGCCGCCAACTCGAATTCGGCCTCAAGGGTTCGCTCCTCCGCGACCGCCTCGACTTCACCCTCGCCTACTTCGACATCGAGAAGAACGACCTGCTCACCTCCACCCTCGATCCCACCACCGGCGTGCGCATCAGCCAGCAAATCGGCTCGCAGAAATCCTCCGGCGTCGAAGCCGCCTTCGCCCTCTCGCCCGCCGACGGCTGGCGCATCGAGCTCAACGCCGCCTACACCGCCGCCGAGTTCGGTGCCTTCAACGAAAACCTCGGCACCGGCGTCATCTCGCGGAAAGGCAAAGTCCCGGGCAACGTCCCCGACTGGGTCGCGAACGCCTTCGTTTCAAAACGCTTCGCCTCCGGCCTCACGTTCAGCGGCGGCCCGCGCTACGTCGGCGACCGTTTCGGCAATACCAACAACTCCGTCGTCGCCAAAGCCTACACCACCGTAGACGCCGCTGTGAGCTATCCGTTGGGCCGCTCGACGATCACCCTCCGCGGTCGCAACCTCCTCGACGAGGACTACGAACCCATCGCCGGCACCACCATGCGCCGCCTCGCCGACCCCATCTCCGCCGAACTCAGCCTCCGCACCTCCTTCTAAATCTTACTCTTTCTCTTAATCTTTCTCTTTCTCCCCTCGGGGCCGGCTAACGCCGGCCGACCCCTTTTCTTCCGCCCAATCATCCGTGCCCATCCGCGCCCTCCATCGCCAAAACTCTTCCGAAATGCGTCCCATGCTCTCTGCCGTCCTCCTCACCGCGCTCCTCCCCCTCGCATCCGCCACGCCCACTCCGTCTCTCAACTCTCAACCCTCAACTCTCAACGTTGCTTCCCCCGCCCCCACCGACACCCAGTGCTCCAGTCTCACCCAAGCCCCCGACGGCACGCTGCACCTCACCTACTACGGCCCCGCCCCCGCCGACTCCGCGCCCAACGCGCGCACGCTCTGGCACGCCACCCTCGCACCCAAAGCCAGCGCGTTCTCCACCCCGCGCCCCATCGTCACGACTCCGCTCCTCATGGAGAATTGGGCCGACTTCGCCACGCTCGCCGTCGGCACCGACGGCGCCCTCACCGCCCAGTGGTTTCAAAAATCCGGCCCCGACGCCCATGGTTACGAAGGCTGGTTTTCCCGTTCGGCTGACGGCGGTCGCACATGGCGCACGCCCGCGCGGCTCGGCCACGAATTCGTCGCCCTCGCCCCGCTCAGTAAGGGCCGCACCCTCGCCGTCTGGCTCGAGAGCACGCGCAAACCCGACCCTCACGCCGCTCCCCGCCCCAAGCGCGATCCCAACGCCCCCCGCCCCGCCAAAGATCCCAACGCGCCCTACGCCCCGTCCATGAAACTCTTGGCCCGGCTCCTCGCCCCCGACGGCACGAGCCTTGGCGATTGGACCGTCGATCCCGACGTCTGCACCTGCTGCCAAAACACCGTCGCCGTCCTCCCCGGCGACCGCGTCTTCGTCGCCTACCGCGGCCACACCCGCGACGAGGTCCGCGACAACCTCCACACCACGTTCGACCTCGCCAGCGCCTCGTGGACCAAACCCGCCACGCTCCGCGACGACGGCTGGAAGATCGCCGCCTGCCCCGTCAATGGCCCCGCCGCCGACTCCCTCGGCTCCGCCCTCGCCGTCTCGTGGTTCACCGCCGCCGAAGGCATCGCCCGCGTCTTCGCCCGCATCTCCGTCGACTCCGGCACCACCTTCACCGCCCCGGTGCAGATCGACCTCGGCCGACCCATCGGCCGCTTGGAAACCGTCGCCCTGCCCGATCGCTCCGCCGTCATCCTCTGGTTGGAAATGAAATCGGAAAACAACGCCGCCGGTCTCTATGCCCGCCGCCTTTTCCCCGACGGCCGCCTCTCCGCTCCGCAACTGCTCACCACCACCACGCCGGCCCGCACCGGCGGCTTCCCCCGCGCCGCCCTCCGCCTCGACGGCTCACTCCTCATTTCCTACACCCAAGCCGGCGACCTCCCCCAAGTTAGCACCCTCACCTTCAACCCCGCGCCGCTCGTCCCCCAAGCCGCCCTCACCCTTCGCCGTCCGACTCCGGCCTCGCGCCTCGTCGCCTTAGAATTCTGCATCGCCCCCAGCCTCGTCTCCGCCAATCATCCTTAACCGTTCCACCGTTCCCATGAAACTCCTCACCCTCCTCATCCTCGCCCTCGCCGCCCTTGCCCCCGTCACGCTTCGCGCCGCCGCCGAAAAGCCAACCGCCAAAAACTGCGGCTGTGCCTGCTGCAAAGGCAAAGCCGTCTGCTGCTGCAACACCGAAGACTCCGCCCCGGCCTCACCGGCCGCCGCCGAATCGAAAATCGAGAATCCAGAATCGAAAATTCCCCAACGCTACGCCCTCCGGGGCGTCGTCGTCGCCGTCGACGCCGACAAATCCGCCCTTCGCGTGAAACACGAAGAAATCCCCGGCTTCATGCGCGCGATGACGATGCAGTTCAAAGTCGACGCCCCCACACTCGCCGCCGCCAAAGTCGGCGCGACCCTCACCGGCCAAATGTCCCGCCAAGGCAAAGACTGGGTTCTCGAAGCCGTAAAATTCGAAGCCACGAAGTAGCCGGTCGCATTCGCGACGGCAGAGGCATTTTGCCCGTGGGTTTGAGTCTAAAGCTCAACAACAGATACTGGTATCATTGCCGCCGGTCTCTCTCCGTTCTCGCCCGACGCAGCCGCCTTCGAGGCCGGCCGCATCATGCTCCGCCGTCTCCGCGAACTCGCCGCGCGCCGCGAAGATTTTGCATTTTGAACCACGCTCTCCGGCTACGGCTACGTGCCGTTCCTCGCGGATCTCCGCGCCGTCGGCTATCGCATCCGCCTAGATTTTCTTTGGATTCCCGACCTCGACATCACGCGCAGCCGCATCCGCCAACGTGTTAAGAAAGGCGGCCACGACATTCCCGACGACGTGCAACAACGCCGCTTCCGCGTCGGCATTCGCAATCTCGCCCGTCATTATCGTCCGCTGGTTCACACCTGGCGACTCTACGACAACACCGGACCAACCCCTTACCTCGTCGCCGAGGAAAGAGACGGCGTCCTGACCATCGCCGACGCCGCCCGCCTTGCCTTCATCGAACAGTTCGCCGGCGTCGCTTTCATGCCCGTCCCGCTGTCTTCATCGCTGGAGGAAGCCGTCGCCTTTCCCCCTGCCGACGAAACCCGTCGCTCGCTTCGCGCCATGCGCAAAGCCTTCGCCGATGTTGTCCGCGAAAACAAGGCCTGGGGCCTCCTCATGATGCAGCGGCGCTAAGGCCGTGGCGTCGTCGAAGTTCCGCCCGAGCAACTCGAACCGTTCGCCCGCCGCATCCTCGAAGTGGACGGCGACCCGCTCCCCCCGAAGAGGAGCGCGCCCTTCTCGCGCATCTCAAGGTCTGATACCAACGTCCTTTAAATTTGGACTTTCATCGGATCGAGGTGGGGCCGGGACTCCGGGCCCGGCCTCCGGCGCGCGACGCACCAAAACCGCCGGGCCGGGCGGTCCCGACGCCACCTTCCAAGGATAATTTTCCACCAGCCCTTGGTCTGACGGCAACGCCCTGCGTGGCGCATCGGTTTCCGATTCTCCGTCTCAGCGTCGCTCCGTGTCGTCCGTGTCTTCCGTAGGGCACTCCATGGAAACCCTCACGCCGAGTCCGCCGAAACCATCCAGCCTCCGATTGCTCCGTCTTTGATGTCTTTCGCGCGGCACGCTCGCTCTGCTCGGTCGCCTGACGCCCTCCACGTGAAGCCCTTCCGAATTCTGGCAAAAGCTGCCCAGTATCCCGGGTTCGGCCGCAGCCGCCCGCGACAGCTGCCGCATTCGTCACCGAATATGCAGCATTCGTCACCACAGGCGTGCACGAACCCGTCGTCTCACTCTGCTGGAGTCATGCCCTCAGCATTCATGTCACTCCTCCTCCGCCCCGCGTCATCACTTTTCCAAGCCGACCGTCATCGATCGATCCTTCTAACGCTCGTGCGGCCTATCCTTCTCGTCGCCCTGGGCGTTGCGCTCAGCGGCTGCACTTCCGTCACCACGGAACGCCGCCTCGATCTCGTTTCCCGCCACGCTCCCGCGCCGACCTGGGTCGCCGCCGGCCAAGAGTTCACCGCCGCCGAGCAGCACGCCGCCGCCGACCCCGCGTGCTTTACCCTCGTCGGTTCCGGCAACTCCATGCGGCCCCTCTATCCCGATCGCACCGCGATCGTCGTTCGCGAACAAAGCTTCAACCGCCTCCGCCCCGGCATGATCGTCGTCTACCGCAACCCCGACGGCCGCTACATCGCCCACGCCCTGGTCGAAGAACTTCGCAAAGGCTGGATCGCAATCGGACTCAACAACGCAGAACCCGACGATGAACTCGTCACCAAAGACAACTACGTCGGAGTCATCACCGCAGCCTTCGCCTCGTCGCAAGCTGCGCCGCGTCCTGAAACCATCGCCCGTAGCACGCTCCAAGATCACGTCCGCCAAGGCGTCCGCACTGCCGCCGTTCCTTAGGGCTCCGCACCGGCGACGAAGCGCCGCGCTCTCCGGGAATTCGCCCGCGGTGAATTCCGAAACCAGCCCACCGGAAAACCTACATCCACCGCGCCAAGGCTGCCCGCAGCTTTTCCCGCGCCCGCGCCACCCGCGACTCAACCGCCTTTACCGAACAGCCCAACGTCGCCGCGATTTCCGCCTGCCCCAGCCCCTCATATTCAAAAAGCACCAGCGCCTCGCGCAGTTCCCCCGGCAACTCCGCCACCGCGGCCACCACCGCCGTCACCCGCTCGTTCCGCTCCATCGCCTCCGCCCCTGCCGCCGTCCGTTCGCCCGGCATTTCGTCCCATTCTTCCAGCGCTACGTTCGGCCTCCGCCGCCACCACCGCAGCCGGTTCCGCGCGAGATTGACCGCAATCGCGAAAATCCACGGCCGCACCGCCGCACCTTCTCGAAACTGGTCCCGCCTCTGCCACACGCGCACCATCGTTTCCTGCGCCAGTTCTTCGGCTTCACGGGTGTTGAACACGATCCGCGCAATCAGCCGTTTCACGGGCAACTCCCATCGCCTCATCAGCACGGCGAACGCCTCCTCATCGCCCGTCTGCACGCGCGCCATCAACTCCGCGTCCTCGGCTCCTTGATCCCTCACCGCTGTGAGTTCGTCCTGCGGTTCGTCACGCATCACGGCCCCACCCGCACGTTTGGAGCCGCCGCGTGGTCGTGCCCAGCGATGCGCGGCAGAACAATCTCCAGATAGCGCATCCGTTGCTCCGCGGGCATCAGTGCTGCCACGCGCTCAAAATGCTGCTCCATCGCGTCCACGCACACCCGCTCCAGCCGCGCGATTTCCGCCGCCGGGGCCTTCCGCTCCCGGGCGTCGACGATATCCCCGCAATGCACGGAGCACTCCACGCTGAAATCGTCGTGCAGTTTCTTCACCGCCGCCGCCTGTTCATCACTGAGGTGAAACTCGACCTTCAGCCACGCCATCGCATCGCCGGCCCGCGCCGCCCGCCTTAGCTCCGGTTCGTCGTTACTCGCAAAAAACGCCGCGTAGGCCAGTCCGCCCAGCACCACCGCGACCGCCCATGTGATCAGCCAGTTCCTCATCGCATCGCCATGGTCCGCGCATCAAGCCCGCTCACGTAGCTCTTCAAAATCTCCGCCCGCTCCGCCTCTACCCGGCCCCTTGCCTGCTCCCGCCCCGTCCACGCTCCCACGATCAACGCGCCTGCGACCAACAACGCACACGGCATCGCTCGCGCCCGCACAAATCCCGTCCAGGTCACGTCCCCGCCCGCTCGCCCGATCTTCGCCCAAACGCCCGGACGAAATCCCGCCGAGGGCGCAGGCGCCACCCGCCACTCGGTCAGAACCTCACTCAACTTTTCATCCGGCGATTTCATTTTCATCACAGGCTATATCCCGTCCCCCGAAAAATCCCTCAAAATATTCCGCGGGATTTCTGCGGACGCGGGGTATAACCCGATGAATCCGTCCAACCACATCACATTCCCCATCATGAAAACAACCCTCCTGGTTCTCGCCTTCGCCGGTTTCTCATCCGCTATCGCCGCTTCCGCCCAAACCGCTCCGGCCGCCGGCTGTTGCCCGACCGGTGCATGCTGCGAGGCCTCAAAAGCCTGCTGCCTGACGCCGCTTGCCGCCAACCCTGCTCCGGCCGCCGACGCCGCGCTCATCGCAAAGGCCCGTGCGACCTACCCGCTCAAGACCTGCCTTGTTTCCGACGAAGCCCTCGGCTCCATGGGTGAAGCTCTCGGCTACGTGCACCGCGCCGCCGGCCAGCCCGACCGTGTCGTCTTCTTCTGCTGCGGCGGTTGCACCGACGACTTCAAGGCTGAGCCCGCCAAGTTCCTCGCCAAGCTTGACGCTCCCAAAAAGAAGTAGGGCTACGTCTCCGACCCGCCCTTCGCGCCCACGCCGGCTCACTTCTTCCGGATCTCGTGTAATTTGTTTTTTTCGTGGTGACCTTCCGTCCTCCCCGGCTGCCGCATAGCTCCGCGCCCCTCGCTCCGCTAGTCCTCGCCCTCCTCGCGTTGGTCACCACCCCCGCCGCTCACGCCTGCGCCAACTGCGGCGGCAAGGGCAAGGCCGGCTGGCTCGCCCGCGAACTCGCCCCCAAAGCCACCGCCCTTTACCCCAACGCTCCGGTCGTCGATTACACGCTCGATATCGCCGAAACCACTCTCTCCCCCGCCGGCACGCCCGTCCGCGCCCTCACCATTAACGGCACCGTCCCCGGCCCCACCCTCCGCTTCCGCGTCGGCGATGTCGCCCGCATCGTCGTCCGCAACCGCCTCGCGGCCGGCGAGACCTCCCTCCATTGGCACGGTCTCCTCCTGCCCAATCTCGAGGACGGCGTGCCCCACCTCACCACGCCGCCCATTCCCGCCGGGACCGAACGCACCTTTGAGTTTCTCCTCAGCCATGCCGGCACCTACTGGTATCACAGTCACACCGGCCTGCAGGAACAACGCGGCGTTTATGGCAGCATCGTCGTCGAACCCGCGCCCGGCACGCCGCCCCGCCCCGATTTGCCCCGCATCGACCACGATCACGTCGTCGTGTTGTCCGATTGGACCAACGAAGACCCCGACGCCGTCATGCGCTCGCTCCTCCGCGGCAGCGACTGGTTCGCGATCCGCAAAAATACCGCCCAATCCCTCCTCGGCGCCTACCGCTCCGGCCATCTCCGCGACTTCCTGAAACGCGAGCGCGCCCGCATGCTCCCGATGGATGTGTCCGACGTCGCCTACGACGCCTTTCTTCTCAACGGCCAGTCCCGCCGAAATTTTTCCGCCCGCCCCGGCGAGACCGTCCGCCTCCGCGTCATCAACGCCGGCGCCTCGACCTATTTCTACCTGAGTTCCGCCGCCGGTCCGCTCACGATCATCGCCGCCGACGGCATGGACGTCGCGCCGATCAAACAAAACCGTCTCCTCATCGGCATGGCGGAAACTTACGACGTCCTCGTCACCGTTCCCCTCTCGCCCGTCGCCGCCGCTTGGGAAATCCGCGCCACCGCCCAGGACAACTCCGGCCACGCCTCCCTCTTCGTTGGCGACCCCGCCGCTCCCGCGCAAAACGCCCCGCCGCCCGGTCCGCTCGAAATCTACAACATGGACGCCGCCCTCTCGGTGATCCTCGCCCAGCACGACGAGACCGGCGACATCACCGACGCCGATGCCCTTGCCGCCGAGGTCGACCGTCCGCTGCCGCCTTACGTCCGCCTCCGCTCGCCCACCTCCACCGCTTTACCGGCCGATGCGCCCCGTCGCTCGGTTACCCTCAAGCTCACGGGCGACATGACGCGCTACCTCTGGTCCCTCGACGACAAGACCATGGACGAAGAAAGCACCATCGCGGTGAAGAAGGGCGAAGTCCTCCGCCTCGTCCTCGTGAACAACACGATGATGCACCATCCGATGCATCTCCACGGACACTTTTTCCGGCTCCTCATCCCCGATGCCGTCGATCCCGCCTACGCTCCGCTCAAGCACACCGTCGACGTCCCGCCCATGAGCCGCCGCACCATCGAGTTTCTCGCCAGCGAGGACCGCGACTGGCTGTTCCACTGCCATCTCCTTTACCACATGATGGCCGGCATGGCGCGGGTCGTAAGTTACGAAAGTGGCACGGGCGTCCCGCCCGTGATTCCGCCCTCTTCATCTTCCACTTCAACTTCAACTGCGCGCGAAGCGCGCTTGGGCGAACACGCCGCTCCCCACACCTACGCGTGGCTCGACCTCACCCTCCAAACCCACCTCAGCACCGGCCTCGCCACCGTCCAATCCGGTCGCAACAACCTCCACTTCGCCTGGGAAACCGGTTGGGCCCACGTCGACGACACCGACTACGAAATCGACGCCACATTCGCCCGCTATTGGAACCCGCGTTGGATCACTTTTGCCGGCATCCGCGCTTCCAATCACACCAGCACCCGCCACACCGCAATCGCCGGCGCCACCTACCGACTCCCCTACCTCATCGACTTTACCACGACCGTCCAAAGCAACGGCGACGTGCGCGGCGCCCTGGAAAAAACTCTGCCCCTCACTTCCCGCTTGGGCCTCGCTTTGCACGCCGAATACGACACCGCCCAAAATTTTTCCTACTCCGCCACTCTTCGCTACACCCTCACCCAACGCACCGCACTCGTCGTGAGCTACGACTCCGACTACCGGGCCGGCGCCGGCCTCGCCTTGCGGTTCTGATTCTCCGCCTTCCCTTCCCTCCATGAAATCCACCCTCCGAACTGCCCTCACTCTCTTCGTCACGCTTGCCGTCGGCCCGATGCTCTTCGCCGCGTCGCCGGCCAACCCCTCCAAGAACTCCGACGCAAAATCAGCCCCCGCCAGCAAACCGAAGCCCTACCCGCTCAAGGTCTGCATCGTAACCGACAACGACCTCGACTCGATGGGCGACGAAAGCTCCCTCATCCACGAGGGCCAGACGGTAAAGTTCTGCTGCCCGCCCTGCGAAAAAAAGTTCTTAAAAAATCCCGCCCGCTACCTCGCCAAACTCGCCCCGCCGGAGAAAGCCAACGCCCCGAAGTAGCTCCCCGTCGGAACGGCAATTCCCCCACGCCGCCCGTGCCGCCACCATTTGTCCACTCCCCGCGAGCACCGAGGTTTTGATTTTTAGCGTGCGGGCTCGCCGCTCCGCGCCCGCGAGGCCAAGGTCCCCGTTCACTTTGTCGCCTCGTCCATGATTCCAACCGCCGCGTCTCCTGTCTCCGTCGCGCCCGACGCCCCTGTTTACATGGGCCTGCCCGACGAGCGCATCTTGCGCCCGAGGCTCTATGTCGCCGCCGCGCTCTCGCTGCCCGTGCTTGTTCTCGCGATGGGCCCGATGGTCGCCCCACACGCTTTCCACGCCCTTCCTTCCCACGCCTCGGCCTGGGCGCAGCTCGTCCTCACGACCCCCGTCTTCTTTTGGTGCGGCGCCTACTTCATCCGCCGCTGGTGGACCTCCCTCCGCGACCGCGACACCAACATGTTCACGCTCACGGTCACCGGCACCGGCGCGGCGTATTTCTACAGCGTCTTCGCCGTGCTCTTCGGCGAGAAATTTCCTCCCGCCTTTCTCACCGCCCACGGCGTCCCGCTTTACTTCGAGGCCACTGCGTTCATCACGACCATAGTCTTGCTGGGCCAGATCCTCGAACAACGCGCCCACGCCCGCACCGATGCCGCCATCCGCTCCCTCATGGACCTCGCCCCGCCCACCGCGCATCGACTCACCGAGGCCGGCGGCGAGGAAGACGTCCCGCTTTCCGAGATCCACCCTGGCGAATCCCTCCGCGTCCGCCCCGGCGAACACGTCCCCGTCGACGGCACCGTCACCACCGGCACGAGCGACGTCGACGAATCCATGCTCACCGGCGAACCTCTCCCCGCCACCAAGAGTCCCGGTGACCGCGTCTCTGCCGGCACACTCAACACCACCGGCTCCTTCGTGTTCCGCGCCGAACGCGTCGGCGCCGACACCCTCCTCGCCCAGATCATCCGCCTCGTCGAAGGAGCGCAAAACAGCGAAGCCCCCATCGCCCGCCTCGCCGATCGCGTCTCCGCGTTCTTCGTCCCCGCCGTCGCCGCGCTCGCCGCCGCCACGTTCGCTGCGTGGTTTTTCTTCGGCCCCGAACCAAGCTTTCTCTACGCCCTGCTCAACTCCGTCGCCGTCCTCATCATCGCCTGTCCCTGCGCCCTCGGCCTCGCCACCCCCGTTTCCCTCGTCACCGCCATTGGCCGCGGAGCCCAAGCCGGCGTCCTCGTGAAAGACGCCGCCGCCCTCGAGCGCCTCGCCTCGGCCAACACCCTCCTCATCGACAAAACCGGCACCCTCACCGAGGGCCGCCCCCGCGTCGTCGCCCTCGCCCCCTCCGACCATCTTTCTTTTTCTTCTTTCTCTTCCTCTTTCTCCTCGCCAGCCGACGCGCTGCTCACCCTCGCCGCCGCCGCCGAATCCCCCAGCGAACACCCGCTCGCCCGCGCCATCGTCTCCGCCGCCCGCGAACGTAGTCTCGCCCTTCCGCCCGTCACCGAATTCTCCGCCGCCCCCGGCCTCGGCGTCCGCGCCAAAGTCGGCCGCCGCGAGGTCGTGATCGGCCGCGCGCCCGACACCGACCGCCCCGACGCCGTCCCCGGCGCCACCGTCGTCTGCGTCATCGCCGACGGCCAACTCGCCGGCACCATCGCCCTCGAAGACACCATCGAGGCCACCACCCCCGCCGCTCTCGCCGAACTCCGCGCGCTCGGTTTCAAGATCGTCATGGTCACCGGCGATCGCACGGCCGCCGCCAGCACCATCGCCGAAAAACTCGCCCTCGACGGTTTCCACGCCGACACCACACCCGCCACCAAACAGGAACTCGTCCACGTCCACCAAGCCCGCGGCGAACGGGTCGTCTTCGCTGGCGACGGTCTCAACGACGCCCCCGCCCTCGCCGCCGCCGATGTCGGCATCGCCATGGGCACCGGCACCGACGTCGCCATGCACAGCGCCGGCCTCGTCCTCGTCAAAGGCGACCTCGCCGCCCTCGTCCGCGCCGTGCACCTCGCCCGCGCCACGCTCCGCAACATCAAGCAGAACCTCTTCTGGGCCTTCGCCTACAACCTCCTCGGCCTCCCCCTCGCCGCCGGCGTTTTCTATCCGTTCACCGGCTGGCTGCTCCACCCGATGTTCGCCGGCGCCGCCATGAGTATCAGCTCGATCACCGTTGTCGCCAACGCCCTCCGCCTCCGCCGCGTCCGACTTTAGCGTGTCTGGTCTTGCTCGCCCCGCCCATCCCAACCCGCTCGCCTCAACCCCGGTCCCCATGCACCTGCGCCCCCTCGCTCTGCTCATCGGCCTCGTCGCCCCGCTCTTCTTCTCCGGCTGCAACACCGCCGCCGTCCGCGTGCTGACCAACTACGAGACATTTTCCCAACTCGAACCCAAAGTCCGCGCCAACATCCTCCGAGGCCGCATCGAAATCGGCTACACGCCCGAAATGGTCCGCCTCGCCCTCGGCCGCCCCAACTACGCCAGTTCCTCCACCGGCGTGAGAGCCGGCCGCGAGGTCTGGAGTTACACCGGACTCGATGTCACCGCCTCCACCGGTTTCGACCCCAACCAGTCGGGCTACGCCAACGCTACGCCGACCATCTTCCTCGGCTCCGTCACCTTCCGCGACGGCAAGGTGATCGAGTTCACAAACAGCTTCGCCTCCCGCTAGCCCACGCCGCGCCGACTGAATTTTTTGCGCCTCCTCCGGTCGTAGAACCGACCGCCGGTCGGTTATCGGCCTCCGCTTCCGCCCTTCCGTGAATTCCGTGGGCACCCTCCGTGTTCCCGTCCTTCACCCGTTTCGCGGGCCACGGTCTCCACCCCACCGCCCGTCCCCATCCCTTGACACGCCCCCGATTCCCCGGCTCGGTTTCCGTCGTGTCGTTCCTCCGCCGTTTCATTGCAGTCGCGCTCCTGGCCCTCTGGTTGCCGGCGACGTTGCATTGCGCCTTGGAAACCGCCGGGCTCGACGAACTCTTTCACTGCGGCACCGATCATCACTCGTCCGGCGCACACGAGACTCCGGCCGACGCAACCCGCGATGCCTGCGACATCATTGAAGGTTCTGACTTCAAGCCCGCCGCCAACTCCGCGCTCCTTTCTCCGCCCGTCCTCTTCGCCCAGGTCTTCGCTTTCGCCGTTCCGCCCGTCGCGCTCGACCTGACTCCGCCGCCCAGCGGTCTCGGCGAACGCATCCTAGCTCCTCCCGAAGTCGCCCGCACCTGGCACTTCGTCGCGCGCGCCGCACTGCCGGCCCGCGCCCCTTCGTTGCTTTCGTAAACGCCCGGACTCCTGCGCGAGTCCGCCGTCGTTCCGCTCCCGCCGACGCGTCACCGCGTCGCCCCGCCCTGCGTTCAATCTCCGTCAACGTCACGTTCCCATGCGCTCCCTTTTCCGTCTTCTCCTTCTCTCTTTCTCTCTCTCGCTCCCTCTCCCGACCGCCGCCGCCGAGCCGCTCACCCTCCCGCAGGCCCTCGCCCTCGCCGCCGAGCGTCACCCCGCGCTCGCCGCCCAAGCCTACGCCGAACGGGCCGCCTCCGCTCTCGTCGAGCAAGCCGACGTTCGCCCCGCCCCGACCCTCGAAGTCGGCGTCGAAAACGTCCTCGGCACCGGCCGCCTCCAAGGGGTCCGTAGTCTCGAAACTACCGTGGCCGCCAGCCAGACTTTCGAGCGCGGCGCCAAGCGCGCCAAACGCGTCGCCGTCGCCGGCCGCGAACGCGACCTCACAACCAAGGAATTCGCCGTCCGTCGCGCCGAGATTCTCGCCGCCACCGCCGCCGCCTACGTCCACGCCCTCGCCGCCCAACAACGCCTCACCCTCGCCGCCGAGCCGCTTCGCCTCACTCGCGAAACCCTTGCCCTGATCGAATCCCGTGCCCGCGCCGGCGCCGCCTCTGCCATCGAGTCCGCCCGCGCTCGCGCCGCCGTCATCTCCGCCGAAGCCGAGTTCACGCGCACCGAATCCGCCTTCGTCTCCGCCCGCGCCACCCTCGCCGCCACGTGGGCCGCCGACCTCGCCGCCGTCCCGCCCACCGCCTTGTCCGGCACCCTTTTCCTTCCCTCCATCCTGCCCGACGAATCCGCTCTCCGCGCCCGCCTCACCACCCATCCCCGCCTCGACCAACAGACCGCGCTCATCGCCGGCCGCCGCGCCGCCCTCGATCTCGCCCAAGCCCAGTCCACCGCCGATGTCACCGCCAGCGGCGGCGTGCGCTTCCTCCGCGACGGCACTGACGCCGCCTTCGTCGCCGACCTCTCCGTGCCGCTATTTTCCCGCCACCAAAACCAGGGCCACATCCGCGCCGCCCGCGAAACCCTCGCCGGCGCCGAGCACGCCGTGGCCGCCGTCGCCTCCCAGTTGCGTCTCGCTTTCAACGCCGCCTGGCAGGACCTCACCGCCGCCCACACGCTCGCGCAGAAACTTCGCCGCGAAGCCCTTCCCGCCACCGAGGAAGCCCACGCCGCCGTCCGCCGCGCCTACGCCGCCGGCCCGATCCCGCTCACCGATGCCCTCGACGCCCAACGCGCCCTCGTCGACCTCCGCCGCGAAATCCTCGCCGCCGAAACCGACTACGCCACCGCCCTCGTCCGCCTCGAAGCCCTCACCGATTCCACCTTCCCACTTACCGCCGCCCTCGTCGCCCCATGAATCTCCGATCTCTCCTTCGCCCCCTCTCTCCGTCTCTCCTTCTCTCCGTCTCTCTCTCCCTCCTTCTCCCCGCCTCCGCGCTCGCCGCCCCAGATCCCGTCATCCTCGACGCGATCGGCGTCGCCAACCTCCGCCTCGAGACCGCCGTCGCCGAGACCGGAGACTTCGAGGAAACCGTTTTCGCTCTGGGCCGCATCGACGTCTTCCCCGGCCGCCGTGCCGTCATCAGCAGCCGCATCCCCGGCCGCGCCCTCGAGGTCCTCGTGAAACACGATCACTTCATCAAGCAGGGCGATCTCGCCGTCGTCGTCGAGAGCCGCCAGTTCGAAGACCCGCCGCCGACCGTCCGTCTCACCGCGCCCATCTCCGGCCTCGTCAGCGCGACGCACATCGTCCCCGGCGAACCCGTCAGCCCCGACAAAATCCTCGCCGAGATTCTCGACCTCTCCGAGGTCTACGCCATCGCCCGCGTCCCCGAGCATCTCGCCGGCCGCCTCCGCTCCGGCCAAAAAGCTCGCATCACCGTTGCCGCCGCCTCCGGCGAAACCTTCCTCGCCGACCTCGAACACCTCGGCGCTCTCGCCGATCCCGCGACCGGCACCGTCGAAGCCGCCTTCCACGTCCAGAATCCCAAGCTCGCCCTCCGCCCCGGCATGCGCGCCGAATTCTCCATCGTCGTCGCCACGCGCTCCGACGTCACCACCGTCCCCCGCGCCGCCCTCCAGGGCGACCCCGCCGCGCGCTTCGTCTACGTCAAACACTTCGATCTCCCCAACGCCTTCATCAAGACCCCCGTCGTCGTCGGCCAGATGAACGACCGCTCCGTCGAGATCGTCCGCGGCCTCTTCCCCGCCGATGAAGTCGTCACCCAAGGCGCCTACTCCCTCGCCTTCGTCGGCGGCGGCACGCTCTCCCTCAAAGCCGCCCTCGACGCCGCCCACGGCCACGAACACGCCGACGACGGCTCCGAACTCAAACCCGGCGCCGCCCCCGCCGCCACGCCCACCGACGGCCACGATCACGACGACCATCACGATGACCACGCCCACCCCGAGCGCCCGTGGCAGATCCTGAGTGCCGTCCTCTTCATCGCCCTCGTCGTCGTCGCCTTCCGCAAAAATCCCCGCGCTGCCCGCACCACCTAAACCCGCGCCCATGCCCCCCGTTCCGACTTTCGTGTATTTCGTGTGTTTCGTGGTGACCCATCACGAGTCGCTCTAGCCTGACCACGCTCCCATGTTAAACCGCCTCATCCAGTGGTCGCTCGCCCACCGCGCCATCGTCGTCGGCCTCTCGCTCCTGCTGCTCGCCCTCGGCGTGCAATCCGGCCTGCGCCTCCCCGTTGAGGTTCTCCCCGATCTCACCAAGCCCACCGTCATCATCCTCACCGAGGCCCCCGGCCTCGCCCCCGAGGAAGTCGAGACGCGCGTCACCCAGCCCCTCGAGTCCGCCCTCCTCGGCGTCTCTGGCCTCACGCGCCTCCGCTCCAACTCCGACGTTTCTCTCTCCCTCGTCTACGCCGAATTCGGCTGGGACACCGACATCTACCGCGCCCGCACCCTCGTGCAGGAGCGCCTCCAATCCGCCCGCGAACAACTCCCCAC
>CALSBN010000068.1:0-20884 GCA_943373185.1 Opitutus sp. GAS368
GGCATCAGCTTCACGGAGTTCAGCTACCAATTGCTGCAGGCCAACGATTTTTGCCATCTGAGGCAGGACCTTGACTGCGAACTCCAAATCGGTGGCACCGAGCAGTGGGGCAACATCACTGCGGGCACCGATCTCATCCGCAAAAAAACGGGACTCTCCGCCTGGGGACTTACCTTTCCCCTCATCACCAAAGCCGACGGCACAAAGTTCGGAAAAACCGAGGGTGGCGCCGTTTGGTTGGATCCGGAAAAGACGAGCCCCTACAAGTTCTACCAATTCTTCGTAAACACCGAGGATGCCAAGGTCGGCGAATACCTCCGCAAGTTTACGTTCCTCTCCCGCGTCGAAATCGAGGCGCTCGAAGCCAAACATGCCGCCAACCCCGGTGCCCGCGAGGCCCACAAAGCCCTCGCCACCGAGATCACGCGCACCGTCCATGGCCAAGGCGCTCTCGATGCCGCACTCAAAGCGAGCGCGATTCTTTTCGGCGCCGAAATCGGCGACACCAGTGAAGCCACCTTTGGCGACGTCGTCGGCGAGGTCCCGACCATAACGGTGCCGGCTCACGCCGATTGGCTTACGGGCAAGACCTTGCCGTTAACCGAGGCCTTGGTGCTCGCGCAACTTGCCCCCTCGAAGGGCCAGGCCCGCAAGGACATCGAGGGCGGCGGCGTCTATGTGAACAACATCAAGGTCGCCGACATTGCTCGAGCCCTCGGCCAAAGCGATCTGCTCTTCGGAAAATTTGTCCTCCTGCGCAAAGGCAAGCGCACCTATTCGGTCCTTTCTCTCGTCTAACCCGTCTCTATCCCATGAAAATACTCCGCCTCCTCGCCCTGCTGGCATGCTCGATCGCGCTCTCGTGGAACGCCACTGCCGCGCAGACCCCTCCGCAACTTGGCCTCCAAACTTGGACGTGCCGCAACATGACCTTCGACCAAGTCGTGGCCTTCGCGACCAAGCATGGCATCAAGAGCATCCAGTTCATCAAGTCCCACCTCGATCCCACCGCGCCGGCGGCCGAGAGCCTCCGCAAAAAGGCCGTGCTCGAGCAAAACGGACTCGTCGCCTACACGTTTGGCGTCAACGGCACCTCGATGGACAAGGAGGCTAACCGGAAGCTCTTCGAATTCGCGAAATTGATGGGCATCAAAATCATCATCGTCGAACCCCGGAACTTGGCCGAATGGGACAACCTCGAAGCCCTCGTAAAGGAATACGACATCAAGCTCGCGATCCACAACCACGGCAAAGGCTCGGTTTACGGCGATCCCGCCACCGTGCAGAAAATTCTGGACACCCGCGACCGCCGCATCGGGGTGTGCCTCGACATCGGATGGATCACCGCCGCCGGCTTCGACGCGGCCAAGGTGTTTCGCGATTACGGCGACCGGGTTTTTGACATGCACTTGAAGGACAAGAAAGTTGACATGGTCGACGGCAAGCCCGTCGCCGTGGACACCGAGATCGGCAAGGGCGACGCAAACTACGCGGGCCTTTTCGCCGAAGTGAAAAAATCCGGCTGGCAGGGCGTGCTCGCTCTTGAGACCGATAGCAAATCCTTCGCGGAAGACCCGAATCGCCTCGCTGCCGAGGCCAGCACGTTTTTCTACGCCAACTTCGCGAAACCCGCCGCGAAATAAACGGGGCCCTCAGTCGGGCCGAACCGCAAGGACGGCCAAAACGCCCGCTTCGACTCAAAAGAACATCGCCTCGCTCAGCGCATTTTCAGGCGCGAGCAGGCTTACGGCGGCGGGCAGTTCGGTGCGGCCCGTGCCGAAGTCGGCCAGGAATAGGGCTGCGCCCGTCCCCGCATCGCCCCGCCAGGAAAAATACTTGCTGTCGGTGTAAGTGAACGTGAGCGCGAGTGACTGCGGCGCCGCTTCCGTCGACGGGACAAGTTCAAACGTCGCGCGGTTCTCTCCGCATTGGCCGATGCGATCCTGCACCCAGGCGAGCAAAACCCGGGCCTCCGCGGCGAGGTGGAGCCCATGCGCCAGCGTGACCGTCTTGAGCCCACCGCACAAAGCGGACATCGGATACCGGCTGAGAAACTGCCCGAGCGACTGCCGCACGGGCAGCAATCGGGCGTAGGCCAAATCCCGCACGGTTTCCGGCCGCGGCCACGCATAGGTGAGCGCGTCCGCCGGGGCGATCGCACTGTCGAGCAGCACCCGGTGCGCGCGGGTGAGCAGGTAACGATAATCCGCCAACCGCCCGCTCGCGCTAAATCGATGCGCCCAATAGTAAAGAGGGAGATCGGTCGACAGGCAGATGGACACCTGATTCTCCAAAAAATTCCGGGCCGAACTCGGGTAACTCAAGAGGACGAACTCACAGCAGCGCGTGTCTCCCTTGGATTTCCCCAGAAAGCACTCGCCGTAAATTTTCGCCCGAATTTCCACCGCGCCGGTATCGTCCGAAGAAGGGCAAAGCACGACCACGCGGCAGGGATAGCGGTGCGAAAAACGAACGGCGGTCTCGAACTGCTTGACCGCATCGGCCGCCGTGGAATTGAGCCCGAGATGCAATACGAAGTTAACTTGGGTCGCTTTGGTCTCACCCTTGTCCGGCGCCGGGCCGCCGCTCGCGGCCGTATCGGCCCACATTTTCGCGAGGCTCGAAGAAATCGAACCTACGGGCACTCCGATTCCCGGAAGGGCGTTGAAAATCGCGGGCATGGCGGCCTAGGGCTGACGCCAAACGTGCTGGTTCGCGGCAACCAGCGCCTCGCCCGTGGCCGGGCCCCAAGAGCCGGCCGGGTAGCTGTCCATGCCTTCGCGGCCGGCGGCTTTCCAATGTTCGAGCACCGGAGTGTAAAGTTTCCACGAGGTTTCGGCTTCGTCGCCGCGGATGAAGAGCGTGCCGTCACCGATCATGGCATCGAGCACGAGCCGCTCGTAAGCCTCGGGGGTGTTGGAGCCAAACGTGGTCGCGTAGCGAAAGCTCATTTTCACCGGCTGGGTGCGGGTCTCGAGACCGGGAATCTTGGTGTTCATGATCAGGCTCAGGCCCTCGTCGGGCTGGATCTGAAATGCGAGCGTGTTCGCCGCGAGGTCGAAGCCGCCGTCCTTGGAGAACAACGTCCCGGGCGGGCGCTTGAAGTTGATCGCGATCTCGGACACGCGGCGCGCCATGCGTTTGCCGGAGCGCAGGTAAAACGGGACGCCTTGCCATCGCCAATTGTTGATCGAGAGCCGGATGCCGGCGTAGGTCTCGGTGGCCGATTCCGGCGCGATGCCGCCTTCTTGGAGATAACCGGGGACTGCCTTGCCGCCCATCATGCCCGCGGCGTATTGCGCGCGGGCGACGTCTCCATCCGCGCCGAGATTCAGCGGCTGGATCGCCTTGAGCACTTTGACTTTTTCATCCCGCACCGCTTCGGCGTCCATCGAAACAGGCGGCTCCATCGCGGTGAGCGCGAGCAATTGCATCGTGTGATTTTGGATCATGTCGCGCAACGCACCGCTCTGCTCGTAGTAACCGCCGCGGGTGCCGACACCGACTTCCTCGGCGACGGTGATTTGAACACTGTCGATAAAGTTGCGGTTCCAGAGGGGCTCGAAGATCGCGTTGCTGAACCGCTGCACGAGCAAATCCTGCACCGTCTCCTTACCGAGGTAATGGTCGATCCGGTAGACCTGATGCTCCGCCAGCACGGAGCGGATCGTGACGTTGAGCGCGCGAGCCGACTCCAGGTCTTTTCCGAAGGGTTTTTCGATAATGACCTTCGTGTGATGGGCCTGCCCGAGATACTTGGCGGCCAGACCGCTGGCACCGAGGTTTTGCAGAATCGGAGCAAACACCGAAGGCGGGGTTGAAATATAAAAAAGCGTCTGCACCTCGCGCCCGATCTTCTTTTCGAGCGCCGCGATGTGGGCGGCGAGACGGTCGAACGCGGGTTTTTCATCGTAGCCGCCGGCAACGTAAGAGGTGTTCGCGGCGACGCGCGCCCAGACATCGGCATTCAGTTCGCGGCGGGAAAATTCCTTAATCGCATCGGTGGCAAGCGTGCGAAATTCTTCATCCGGAATCGCCTTGCGGCCGTAGCCCACGAGAAAGAAATCGGCCGGCAACAGGTTGTCGTGACCGAGATTGTAGACCGCGGGGATGAGCTTGCGGGCCGTCAGGTCGCCGGATGCACCGAAAATAACTACAACCGTAGGAGGCGCTCCCCGGTGTTTGCTCAGACCTTGGAGAAATGGATGACGCGGAGATTCGGCCATAGGGGGAAATTACTCGGCAACGCCCGGAAGTGAGGCAAGGGAAATGGCGGCGACGACCACCGCAGACATGACGCGGGAACCCACGACTCAGGGTTGAAAGTGTTTCGGGAAAAGTCGCACGTTCGCAAAGTGTCGCACGTCCGCGGTGCCGCTCGAAGCAAACACGACTTCCACGACATCGAGGCGGAAAGTAGCCGGAGGATGCCGCAACGTGCGGAGGTAAGCGGTCGCGGCACGACGGAGCACCGCTTTTTTGCGGGCATTCACGGAATGGAACCCCGAGACCAACGCCGCGGCGGCACGGGTCTTCACCTCCACGAAGACCAACACTTCGCCATCACGCGCGACCAGATCGATCTCCTCGCGCAGATCCCTCGGATTGCGCCAATTCCGCGCAACGATGGAGAACGCGTGTTCGCGTTGCAAAAACTCCGCGGCTGCGGCCTCACCCCGGGCACCGGAATTCTCCTCGGCCGCGGCCGGCAACCCCAGGAACTGTTTTAAGCGCGATAACATGCGGGAATAGACAGGAATTCTCATTGCGAGTCGGCGGAGCAAATGGCAAACCTACAGGTCTGCTCTGTCTTTGCGCCCATGGCCTCCTCAAACCTCGCCAACACCCTCCGTCGCTCCCTGCTGATTAAGGTCATATCCAAACCGACGCCCAGCAAAGAGGACGTGGCCTCGGTCATCGAGTTGACCGCGGCAAAGGTCGTCGAGGCTCTCCAAGCGCAGTCCATGACTTTTTACCTCATCGAGGGCAGCGAAATCTCTTTCAAACAGGTCTACTACTCGCCGACGCTTTGGGCTGCGGAGCCAGCCAAACAAAAACAGTTTGATGCAATGCAGGCCAAACTGCTGGAGATGAAGGTGCCGATGGGCAAAGGCATCGTCGGGAAAGTGATCGAGAGCGGTGAACCCGAGTTTTTCCGGAATACCGCAAGTCAGGCTCCGTTCATGGCCACCATGGGCAAGACCACGGGATTCGAGGTGCGCTCGATGCTCACGGTGCCGTTGAAGTCCACGATCCCACTTGGCGCGATCCAAGTGCTCAACAAGGAACTCGACGCCGGCACGGAGGGTGAATTCACCGACCACGACCTTACCCTGCTCAAGGAAGTCGCCGAGTATTCTTCGACGCTGATTCACCGCATGGTGGATCCCAAATTCGTCCCCAACCCGGACGACACCGCCCGCTTCGTCGCGAAGCTCACCGATCTTCCGCTCATCACCAAAATCGAAGAGGTCGAAGCCGATGAAGCCCTGCTTAATGTGATCGGGGATGCGGTGATTCGGCGCGAAGGCGTTTTCCCCTGCACACGCGTCAGCCCAAACTCCGTTTCAGTGCTGATGGTAAACCCGCTTGATTTCGCCAAGCGCGAATCGTTTTCCCAAACGACCGAACAGAGCATCGAGGATGTTCGCGTCATATCGGCCACGTTTTTCGAAGCCCTGCTCAAGAAATATTTCAAAGAGGCCAAACCGAAGGGCGCCGACGATGTTAACATCGGTGCCGTCGCGGAGGTCATTACCGCCGCTTACTCGATCGAAGAAGTAGCCAATAAGGCGATCGCCTCCGGCGACGTGGAAAGCGAAGACTCGGCCCCGATCATCCAACTGGTCAATCGGATCATCGAGGACGCCTACGTGCAGGGCGCGTCCGACATCCACATCGAGCCGATGGAGAAAGACATGATCATCCGCTACCGGATCGACGGTCTTTGCCAAGAAAAGCTCCGGTTGCCGAAGCAGGTTTCCAACGGCCTCGTCACCCGGTTGAAGATAATGTGCAACCTCGACATTTCCGAGCGTCGGTTGCCCCAGGACGGTCGTATTGTCTTCAAGAAATACACCAAAAAGAACATCGACATCGACCTTCGCGTTGCAACCGGCCCGATGAATCATGGCGAGAAGGTCGTCATGCGTATTCTCGACAAGACGAAGAGCACCCTGCCCCTGCCCGCCCTCGGTTTCTCCGACGACAATCTCGCTAAATACCGCGAGTGCATCCGCCAACCCTACGGCATGATTCTGCACTGCGGCCCGACCGGATCCGGCAAGTCGATGACGCTCTACTCCGCATTGGGCGAAGTGAACACGCCCGACGTGAACATCCAGACCGCCGAGGATCCGATCGAATACACGCTCGCCGGCATCAACCAGATGCAGATGAGCCGGGCGATCGGCCTCACCTTCGAACGCGCGCTCCGTTGTTACCTGCGTATGGATCCCGACATCATTCTGGTCGGTGAAATCCGCGACAAAGAAACCGCCCAGATCGCCTGTGAAGCCGCGCTGACCGGTCACTTGCTCGTCTCGACCCTGCACACCAACGACGCGCCGTCGACCGTCTCGCGTATGGGCGAAATGGGCATCGAGCCCTTCAATATTTCCGCGTCGCTCGTGTGCGTGTGCGCCCAGCGACTCCTTCGCCGGGTGTGCAAAACGTGCAAGGTTTCCTACGATCCCGTCGGCCGGGAAAAGGAAATCATGGCCAAAGCGCTCGACGGTTGGACCGGCTCGATTTTCAAGGCCAACCCCGCGGGCTGTTCTACCTGCGGCGGCACCGGCTACAAGGGCCGCGTCGGTATTCATGAATTGATGACCAACAGCGAGGAACTCACCGAAGGCATCAACAAGGAAGTCGAAGTCGCCCAGCTCAAACGCATCGCGATGAAGAACGGCATGAAGACCTTGCACCAAGACTCGATGCTCAAGGTCAAGATGGGCCTCACGACGGTCGAAGAAGCGCTGAGCAACGTTCCGCCCGACTTGATCCTTTAAGCCGGTTCATCTCCGCACCCGAGCGGCGCGCGTTTCCGCGATCCGGGGTCGGCAGATTAAGCGTAAAGAAATTCCGGCATCGCGTGAGCCACTTCAGGCGAAACGCCCGCCGCTTTGAGTTTGCCGGGATTCAGCAAGCCTTTCGGATCCGCCGTGCGCTTGAGCGCCAACTGTGCGGCAACACCCGCTTCGTGCGCGGCGCCCTCAAGAAAACACGTATGCGGATTGTTGCTCGAAATCCCGAGTTCGCGGGCAAAGGCGATCACCGCGCGCAGGTGGTCGTCGTCCACGAATTCGATCACCGGAATCAACACCGGGATCACCAGACCAAACTCCCCCGTTGGTCGTCGGCCGCGCAAAAACTCGAAGTGCAGGTGAACTTGGCCGGGAAACCGCGCCTGCAACGCCGCCGCTTGGTCCGCAAAGTTTGACCCCATCCCCAGTTGCAAATACGTGTGTCCCGGATGCGCCTTGAGCATCCAGAGCGTGCTGTGGTTCCAGCCATACTCCATGAGCATCGGCTGCCGTTTCGGTTCGTGGTGCGGGATGACGAGCGGGACGTTGAGGCCCTTCGCTTTCGCCTCGTCCACAATCCCCGCCGTATGGGTTTCCTCCACCTCCAACCAGATGAACGCATGGCCCTCCGGCAGCCACTTTTTCAAAGGCTTGAAACTCGCGCCAAAACACGCCTCCAGCAGCGAAAGCAGACGCTTTGGCACCGCGTCATCATAGGCCAGTCGGGTCGCAAACGCCGTGACCTCGCCCCAATCCGTTCCCGTGATCGCGACTTGGTCCCAGCGCCGCGCAGGCGCCAGCCGAAGCTGCAGTTCCACGATCACCCCGTTCGTGCCGTAGGCGTGAAACGCCTGCATCGTCTCCGCCTCCTCCAACACGATTTCCCGCGGCTCCGCTTCCATCGTGAGCAACGTCAGCCGTTTGATGGTGCCGGGTTCCCTCAGTCCGCCCCAGGTGATCGAGCCGATGCCGGCGCTTCCACCCGAGATGAAACCACCGATCGTTGATTTCACCCAGGTCGAGGGCAGGCAGCGCATTTCCCAGCCCACTTCCCGCACTGCCTTTTCCAAGTTCACCACACGCACGCCCGACTGCGTCGTCACCACGCCCTCCGCGATGTTGATGATCCGGTCCAGTCCCGTGATATCCACGACCAGCCCGCCACAAAGCGGAATACACTGCCCGTAATTGCCCGTCGCGCCGCCCCGCACCGTGACAGGCAGATCGTTGCGATAGGCGATCGCAAGCACGGCCTTCAGTTCCGACACGGAGGCAATCTTCACCGCCGCCGAAGCCCGCCGACTTTCCAACCGCTCCTTCAATACCGGGGAATACCAATAACAGTCCTTCGACATCGTCTCCACTTCCGCCTCCGCCGTGATGACTTGCTCATAGCCGAGCGTGATTTGCAGTTCATCAATTGCTGCGGGCGTGACCGCGATGAATCCGGGAGAGGTGAGTGCCATAAATGAAGTGACGTGGCCCCAGCGTTGGCGCCGCGCTGCGTTCAAGAGAAGCGAATCCTGTTCCCCGTCGGCAGCTAAGCGCCACGTAGTAGCCAAAATCGGCTTTCGCCAAATTCTGCACAGGGGCCGTCAAGCCACCCCATGGCCCCGCCCCCGAGTTCCGGTCCACCCGCACTCCCGGCTCGCCCACCCTGCTTAGCTAATTTCTACTCGCTACCCACTCCCTGCTACCCGCTACTTCTGCCCTCCTTTACCCATGCCACCTTGGAACCGTTTTAAATCGCTCTACTACCAAAACGCCGAGCTCGGCCTCGCGCTCGATATCAGCCGCATCCCGTTTCCCGACGACTACCTCGCCGCCAAAGACCCGGCGCTCCAACAGGCCTTTGCCGACATGGCCGCCCTCGAATCCGGGTCCATCGCCAATCCCGACGAGAACCGCATGGTTGGTCATTATTGGCTTCGCGCGCCCCAGCTCGCCCCAACGCCCGCCCTCGCCGCCGAGATTTCGTCCACTCTCACCGCGATCAAAGACTTCGCCGCCAAAATCCACGCCGGCACCATCGCCGGCACCAAGGGTAAATTCAAAAACCTGCTCGTGATCGGCATCGGTGGCTCCGCTCTCGGACCGCAGCTCGTCCACCACGCGCTCGGCCAGCCCCGCAAAGACAAGCTCGCCGTCTCCTTCTTCGACAACACCGATCCCGACGGCATCGACTACGTCCTCGCTGGCCTTCGCGGACAACTCGCCAAAACCCTCGTCGTCGTCATTTCCAAATCCGGCGGCACCGCCGAGACCCGCAATGGCCAACTCGAAGCCGCCGCCGCCTTCCAAGCCGCCGGACTCGATTTTACGAAACACTTTGTCGCCGTCACCGGTGCCGGTTCAAAACTCGACCAGACCGCTGTTGCCCAGAACTGGCTCGCCCGTTTTCCGATGTGGGATTGGGTCGGCGGCCGCACGTCGGAACTCTCCGCCGTCGGTCTGCTCCCCGCCGCGCTCCAGGGCCTCGACATCCAGGCGATGCTCGATGGCGCCGCCGCGATGGACGTCGTCACCCGCAACACCACCGTCGGCCAAAACCCGGCCGCTCTCCTCGCCCTCATGTGGCACTATGCCACCGACGGTCGCGGCGCCAAGGACATGGTCGTCCTCCCTTACAAAGACCGCCTCCTCCTCTTTTCGCGTTACCTGCAGCAGCTCGTGATGGAATCCATCGGCAAAGAACACGACCTCAAGGGCAACGTCGTGAACCAAGGCATCGCCGTTTACGGCAACAAGGGCTCCACCGATCAACACGCCTACGTCCAGCAACTCCGCGACGGCGTGAACAATTTTTTCGTCACCTTCATCGAGGTCCTCAAAGACCGCGACGCGAAGTCCTCCCTCGAAGTCGAGCCCGGCATCACCGCCGGCGATTTCCTCCAAGGCTTTTACCTCGGCACCCGCGACGCCCTCACTGAGAAAGACCGGCACTCCGTCACCATCACCTTGGACGACGTTTCGCCGCGTTCCCTCGGGATGTTGATCGCCCTCTACGAACGCGTCGTCGGCCTCTATGCTTCGCTCGTCGGGATCAACGCGTATCATCAGCCCGGCGTCGAAGCCGGGAAAAAAGCCGCCGGCGGCGTTATCGCCCTGAAACTCAAACTCGCCGCCGCGCTCAAGGCCGTCCCGGGCACTCCGTTCACCGCCGACCAACTCGCCGCCCAAGTGGGCGAACCCGAGAAAACCGAGCTCGTCTTCAAGATCCTGGAGCACCTCGCGGCCAACAAGGGCACCGGCATCAAGAAACGCCCAAAGACCCCGTGGTATAAATCCATCTACCGCTCCGCCTAGCCCAAGCCCCGCGGTGCGGCGCAATCTGGCCGTCGGATTACAACGCGCACCCGGCTTTGGAATTTCCCCATATGAACCGCCTCCTGCTCGTCCTCAGCCTCTGCGCCTTTACGGTGAGCGGCTCGTTGGGCGCGCTCTATTGGCAGTCCCTTGAGACCCGCCGCGATCTCACCGCCCGCAACACCGCGCTCGATAGCCAGCTCGCCGCCTCCCGCGAGATTGCTTCCTCCTTCCAAAAACAAGCCGTCGTCGCCGGCGCCCAACTCGAGGTCGCCCAATCCCGGCTCTCCACCGCCGAGTCCCGCACCACCCAGCTCGCCAACGACCTCGCCGCAGCGCGCGCCGCGCTCGTCGCCCGCGAACAGGCCGAGCGCACGCTGCGCGACGAACTCACCTCCCTCCGCCAAGACCTCGCCGACACCCGCGCCGCGGCCATCCCGCCCGCCCAGGTCGAAGCCTACAAGTCCACTATCGCCGAGCTCGAACGCCAGCTCGCCACGGCCAAAAACGGCGCCGCCGCTCCGACTGCCACCGGCGCCTCGACCGCCGTCTTCTCCAGCCGCGCCGGCCGCAACTCCGCCGCGGTGATGAGCGTCGGCCCCGACAACGCCTTCGTCGTTCTCAACTACGGCGCCAACCGGGGCGCCCAAGTCGGCCAGCGCTTCGCGATCCGCAGCGGCTCGGATTTGCTCGCCACCGTCAGCCTCAGCGACGTGCGCTCGCAGTTTTCCATTGCGCAGGTGGAACCGGATTCATTGCGCGGCGTCTTGCACAAAGGCGATTTGGCCCTACTAACTCCTTAACTCTTCCACGATGAATTCGCTCAAGAAACCGCTCCTTCTCCTGCTCCTCACCACCTTCGCCGCTCTTTTCGCCGGTTGCGAAACCCGCCGCCAAAAGGACACCGCGATCCCGTGGAGCCGTCCCGCCGGCTGGGAAGGCCAGATTCCCGGCATGGGCCAACAGGGCGGTCGCTAAACGCCGGCCCACTTCCCTCTCGCAAAGTCCGGCCACGCGCCGGATTTTTTGTGCCCGCGCATGACCGAGCCCGCCGCCAATCCTTCGCTGACCCCGCAAAAAGGGACGCTCTACGTCGTTGCCACGCCCATCGGCAACCTCGCCGATCTTACCGAACGCGCCCGCGCCATCCTCGGCGCCGTCGATCTCGTCGCCTGCGAAGACACCCGGACCACCGGCGGGCTGCTCACGCGCTTCGGCCTGCACCGGCCGCTCGTCTCCTATCACGACCACAACGAGACCGCCGCGGCCGATTTCATCGCGCAAAAAATAGCCGCCGGCCAGTCCGTCGCCCTCGTCAGTGACGCCGGGACGCCTGCCATCAGCGACCCCGGTTTCCGTCTCGTGCGCGCGTGCCGCCGCCTTGGCCTGCCGGTGATCCCCGTGCCCGGCGCCTGCGCGGTCGCGGCCGTCCTCAGCGCCAGCGGTCTCCCCACCAACGGATTTCTCTTCGCCGGTTTTCTCATCGCAAAAACCTCCGCCCGCTCGGCGTTCCTCGAAAAATACCGCGACTTCGAGTTTACCCTCGCACTCTACGAGAGCTGCCACCGGATCGACAAATTCGCCGAAGAAATCGTCGCGATCCTCGGCCCCGATCGCGTGATCTGTATCGCCCGCGAAGTCACCAAACTCCACGAAACTTGGCACGTCGGCCGCGCCGCCGATGTCCGCGACCGGCTGCTCAAGGGCAGTCTCAAGGGCGAATTCGTCGTGCTGATCGCACCCGCCGACTTCGTGCTGTAGTTGGCCATCACCCTCACGGCCCGCGAATCACGCGACTGGCCGCGAGTGCGTGTTTCTAAACTCGACCGCTCGATCCATTCAGCCCCGATTGATCCCAGTTACTTGCAGTCATTCGCGCCCATTCGCGTGAATCGCGGGCAACTTCAGGCGGACTCAATGAGCCGGCTTTTCTTTCGTGTATTTCGTGTGTTTCGTAGAGGACATGTCCGATCCTTCCGTCGCCGTCATCGATATCGGTTCGAACTCCATCAAGATCCTCGTGGCTGCGCGCGACGCCGACGGGGCGCTCACCTCGCGCCACTACCGCACGATCGACGCGCGCATCAGCGCCGGCATCAGCCGCGCCGAACCCCGCCTCACCGCCGAAGGGATGGCACGAGGCCTCGACGCCATCCGTTCCCTCTTGGCCGACGCCGCCACCCACTCGCCGACCAAAACCATCCTCGTTGCCACCAGCGCCGTCCGCGACGCGCTCAACGGTGCCGACTTTATCGCCCAAGTCCTCGCCGCCACCGGCCACGCGATCCGACTGCTTTCCGGCGACGAGGAAGCCAATCTCATCGGCCGCGGCCTCACCTGTGATCCCGCCCTCGGTGATTTGCGCGATTTCTACGTCTTCGACCTCGGCGGCGGCAGCTTGGAGTGCCTCGCGTTTCGCGACCGCCGTATCGAGCAAGCCGTGAGTCTGCAGCTCGGCTGCGTGCGCCTCACCGAAAAATTTGTCCAGGACCCGACGGCCCCGCTTACCACCCACCAGGCCATCGCGATCGCCACTTACACCCGCGACGTCATCGGGCGCTCCGGCTTTAAATTCTCCCTTCCGGCGACGGCCACCGCCATCGGCACCGGCGGCACCCTCAGCGCCGTGCGCACGATTCATGGCGCCCGTGACGGCCAGACCCTCGCCCAGACCGCGACCAACCTTCCCCTCGCGACCCTGTGCACGCTCCTCGACGACTTGGGCAAACTCCCGCTCGTTGAGCGAAAGAAAATCCCGGGCCTGCCCCCCGCCCGCGCCGATGTTTTCCCGGCCGCCCTGGCGACCGTGATCACCTTGGCCGAACTGGGGAATTTTTCGGCCTTCGAGAACTCCCTTTACAATCTCCGCTGGGGCATCGCGGCCGAAGCACTGGACTAAAGCTGTAGCCTCCCGAATTGTAGCAACCGATCGCCGGTCGGTTTCCAAGCCAAACCTCGTTGGCGCCCAATGGCCCCATCGGGTTCAACCCGCAAACTCGCCCGCATTACTCTTCCCGCACGTGCGCCGGCGGTGGCGCCGGTTTGCCCTTTCGCTTCACCGGTTCGGCTGCGATCAGCTTCCGCTTCTCTTCGCTGCGCGTGAGCTTCCGTAGTTGCGCGAGTTGAGCTTCAAAATCCGCCGGCAACGGGGCCTTCAGATCCAAGACTTTTCCCGAGATGGGATGGGTCACCACGATGTGTTCCGCGTGCAACATCACCCGGTCAGGTTGCTTCGGCAGCCGGGGGTCGGGCTTCCAGCCGTAGATCTCGTCACCCAAAACCGTGTGCCCGAGCGCCTTCATGTGGACGCGAATCTGGTGCGTTCGGCCGGTGTGGATCGTGCAACGCATCAGCGTCGCAATCTTCCCGAATCCTTCCACCACCGCCCAATCGGTATGCGCATCGCGACCGCGACCGCTTTCATCTTCCTCGTCGATGGCCGTCATCTTGTGCCGGTGCTGCTGATTGCGCCCGATCGCCTTTTTCATACTGCCGCTCAACAGACCGGGCGCGCCCGTCACGAGCGTGAGATACTCTTTCTGCAGTTCGCGTTCTTTGAACTGCTCCGCGAGCCCGCGGTGCGCGAGGTCGTTCTTCGCCACCAAAATCACCCCCGAGGTCTCGCGGTCCAACCGGTGCACGATGCCCGGCCGTTCGACGCCACCGACCCCGCTCAACTTACCTTTGCAGTGCGCGAGGAGCGCATGGACGAGGGTATCGTCCCGCGTGCCCGCCCCGGGATGCACGACCATGCCCGCCGCCTTATTGATCGCGAGCATGTGCTTGTCCTCAAAAATCACTTCCAGAGGAATCTCCACCGCCCGCACCCCCGAGGGAATCAGGTCGGGAAAAGCAAAACTGATCTCCATGCCACCCGCGACTTCCTGGTCCCGCGGAATCGGCTTTCCCGCCATCCGCACCAGACCCGCGTCAAATGAGCGGTGGAACGCCACGCGGCTGTGCTCGGGAAACGCCCGGGCGAGAATTTTGTCGGCGCGGTTGCGGCGGACAGTCGGCGGAATGGTGTAGATTTGTTCGGTCACGGAGATTGGCGGGCAGATCACCCGGCCATCACCATCGTCAACCGGTCGATCTCCGCGAGCCACTTCTGTCGGACCGCTTCCGGCACGTCCGCCACGGCCCAACCGTTGCGGGCCAGTTGCGCGAGTTCCACCCGCGAAAAGCCCCCCTCGTTTGCCAACGCCAGATACTCGTCGCTCACGCGGTTCGCGAACACCAACGGGTCATCGGTGCTGATCGTGCAACGCACCCCCGCCTGCATCAATGCCCGCAACGGATGCACCGCCAGCGATGGCACCACCTGCAGCTTCACGTTGCTGATCGGGCACGTGTCGAAGGTCACCCCGCGGTCCCGCGCCAGCGCCACCACCAGCGGGTCCTCGATCGCCCGCAGGCCATGCTGAACCCGGGTCACCCCGAGCACCTCGATCGCCTCGCGCACCCGCGCCGCCCCGTCGAATTCCCCGGCGTGCGCCTTGGTGACTTTGCCCGCCGCGCGCAGCCGCGCCCATACCTTCGCGGTCCACGGCTCAGTCGGTGTCGCCTCGTGGCCGTGCAGGTCCACGCCCGCGAGTTCGTCCCAATTCTCCAGGTCGTCGATCACCGCCTGCATCGGGCCGACGTAATCGGTGCGCAACATGCCCGCAAAAATCCGCACGTCCAACCCCGGTGGCACCGCCGCCCTGATCGCCGCCATGATTTCGCGGCCGGGCACGCCGATGAACTGGGTGATCGGCAGGTGGAAACTTGTTTCCACGTAGCGCACGTTCTCCACGACGTGCTTCGCAAAAACCACCCGCGCCGATTCGTAATATCGCTCGGCCGAAATGAACCACGGTAGCGCATGACCGAGCAAAATCTCATCGAACTTCGGGAAGCTCGGGAACCGGTAGTCCGGCTGCCGGAAAAACGGATCCGTCGGATACTTTTCCGGCTGCCACGCCATCAGCAATTCATACGGCAAACCCGCCTCGATGTGCAGGTGGGTTTCAGTCTTCGGCAGCGCCTGCACCCAGGCGTCAAGCGGAGCGCGAGTCAGGCTCATGCCTTACTTCTTTCCGAGCAGGTAGTCCGGGTTCAATTTGTTCAACGCCTTGGGGACAAAGATGCCGTCCTTGCGGATCAACTTGCCGTCGAACCAGATTTCACCGCCGCCGTATTCCGGGCGCTGGATGCACACCATGTCCCAGTGCACCTGGGATTTGTTGCCGTTGCCGACGCCGTCGTAGGCTTGCCCCGGCGTGAAGTGGAATGAGCCCGCGATCTTCTCGTCGAAAAGGATATCGCGCATCGGCTCGAGGATGTGCGGATTGAAGCCGATCGCGAACTCGCCGATGTAGCGAGCCCCGGCGTCGCTGTCCAAAATCTCGTTGAGGCGTTTCGTGTTGTTGGACGTCGCTTCGACGATTTTCCCCTTTTTGAAAACCAACCGGATGTTGTCGAACGAAGCGCCGAGGTAGACCGTCGGCGCGTTATACTGGATCACGCCTTCGACCGAGTCCTTCACCGGGCACGAGAAAACTTCGCCGTCGGGGATATTCCGCAGGCCGCCGCAAGGCTGGGAGCCGATGCCCTTGATGGAAAACGTGAGATCGGTCCCCGGGCCCTTGATCTGAACGCGGTCCGTCTTCGCCATCAGGTCGCCCAGCGCCTTCATGCCGGGCGTGAGCAGGCTGTAGTCGAGATTGCAGACCTTGAAATAGAAATCCTCAAACGCCTCGGTGCTCTTGCCCGCCTGTTGCGCCATCGCCGAAGTCGGCCAACGCAGCACGACCCATTTGGTCTTGCCCACACGGTGGTCGAGCACGGGTTTCATCAGTCGGGAGATGAGCTGCGTCCGCGCCGAGGGCACGTCGGAGTTTTCGAAAATGTTATCCGCGCCGCGCAGGGCGATGTAGGCGTCCATCTTCTGCATCCGCTGCAATTCCACGGCGGCGTGGGGCTCGTATTGCGCCTCGGTCGCGCCGAGCGCGAGCTCCCGTGAGACCCGCGCCCGGTGCAACTGCACGTAGGGGGTCGCGCCCCTGGCCCGGGCCGCGCGCACGAGAGCGATGACCATCGCGTCGGGCACGTCGAAGGCATCGATGAGCACGCGTTCGCCGGGTTTGAGGGCGGTGGAAAATCCGGTGAGACCGGCGGCGAGTTGGGTGTAACGGGGATCGATGATCATTTAAGGTGAGGGCTCAGCTAACGTCACGCCGCCCGCAGCCTGCAAGCGAAAGCTACCGCGTCCCGTGCCGCGGAAAACAAATGCGCCCCACGGCTTCTTCGAAGTCCGCCGCACCCCGGATGATGTCGATCTCAAGACGCAGGTAAAAGAGCGGCAATGGGCACGCCCGCGTTTCCGCGATGCGCACCGCGTCCTTCTCGGTCGTCACCAAACACTCCGCGCCTTCACGCTGAGCCGCGGCAAACAGCTCCGCCAGATCCTCTTCCTCGTAGCGATAGTGGTCCAAATAGCGCTCGCGGCCCATGACGAGCGCACCGAGATCGCGCAAAAATTTCTCGAAGCTTTCTGGGGTCGCGATGCCGCTGAACGCAAAGACCCGCCGCCCCTTCAGCCATGCCAACGGCAAGCGGGCCTCCGGCGCATCGACCGCGACGCCGAAGCGTTGCAGATACTGCGGCCGGTGCGCGCACTCGATGATGTCGGCCTTCGGATTGTGCTCCCGGATCAGGGCCTCCAATTCGTTGTCCCGCTCGCCGTTTGATTTCGTTAGGAAAACATAACTCGCCCGGTTCAGGTGTTTGATCGGTTCGCGCAGCACGCCGCGCGGGAGCATGTGGCCGTTGCCGAAGGGATTGGTCTTGTCCACAAGCAGCAGATTCAACCGCCCCTTCAGCGGCAGATATTGGAAGCCGTCGTCCAAAATCAGGGTGTCGCAGCCGAATTTCTTGATCGCATACGCGCCGGCTTTCACGCGGTTTTTGTCCACGAGCACGACGACTCCGGGCAGGTTTTTCGCCAGCATGAACGGTTCGTCGCCGGCCTTTTCGCTGTCGAGCAAGACCTGCGCGCCGTCGCTCACGACCCGGGGCGGTTCCTCGGCCGTGTTCGTGAGCTTGAACCACCACTTTTTCCAAAACGGCGGCGCCTTGCTCTTATAGCCGCGGCTGAGAATCGCGACCTTGCGCCCCCGGTCGCGCAGCGCCCGCGCAAACTTCTCCACCACCGGCGTCTTGCCGGTGCCGCCGACGGTGAGATTGCCCACGACCACGACGAGACAACCCAGCGGATGGTCGTGGAAAATGCGGTGCCGATAAAGCCAAAGCCGGGTCTGCACGATCCCGTTGAACAACCACGACAGCGCCTGCAAAAACGCTCCATACACACTCGCTCCGGCATCCGCGCGCCGGTCGAGCACTATGTCCACCGTGTAGAGCTCAAACGTGCGGAATTTCTTCTTCAGCCAGTGCAGCAGCATGGGGTTTTGATGAGCGCTTTGATGGCCGCGATGAAGGTTGACGGCCTCCGGCGCGTAAACTGTTTTCGCAAAGCCTACGCGCCACATTTTATGAGCTACAAACTCTTCATCCCCGGTCCCATCGCCGTCTCGGAAAAAACGCTCCGCGCCATGGCGCAGCCTATGATCGGCCATCGCAGCACCGACTTCGTGGCGCTCTACAATTCCATCCAGCCCGAGCTCCAGGCCCTGGCCGCCACGAAAGATCCGGTCTACCTCTCGACCAGCTCCGCGTGGGGCGTCATGGAAGGCGCTCTGCGCAACGTCTGCCAAAAGAAGGTGCTCAACTGCATGAACGGCGCGTTTTCCGACAAATGGAACGATGTTGCCCTGCGCTGCGGGCTCGCCGCCACCGCCCTCAAGTTTGACTGGGGCCAACCCGTCGATCCCGACGCCATCCGCCGTGAACTCGCCACCGGCGGTTACGACGCGATCACCCTCATTCACAACGAAACGTCCTGCGGCTGCATGAGCGATCTGCCGGCGATCATGGCCGTGCTCCGCGATTTCCCGGAAGTGATCTCGATCATCGACACGGTCAGCTCCTTCAGCGTGCTGCCCATCCACAAGGATGAACTCGGCATCGACATCCTCATCACCGGTTCGCAAAAGGCCCTCGCCCTCCCGCCCGGGCTGGCCCTCTGCTCCGTCTCCAAGCGCGCCCTCGAACGCGCCGCCAAGTGCCCCACCCGCGGCTACTATTTCGACCTGATCGAGTTTCAAAAAAACCACGAGAACGGCATGACGCCCAGCACCCCGGTTATCCCGCTCATCTACGCCCTCAAGTCGAAGCTCGATGATATCAAAGGCGAGGGTCTCGCCGCCCGCTTCGCCCGTCACGCCCGCCTCAATTCCACCGTCCGCGAGTTCGTTTTCGCCAAGGGTTTCAAGCTGTTCCCCAAAGAAGGCTACGGCTCGCTGTCGCTAAACTGTTTCGCCAACACGCAAAACATCGACCTCGGCGCATTGAACAAAATCTTGAAGGCGAAGCACGGCCTCGTGATCGACGGCGGCTACGGCAAACTGAAAGGGAAAACCTTCCGCATCTCCAACATGGGCGACGAGACCGACGAGACGATCGCCGCGATGCTCAAGTCCCTCGACGCCGCCCTCGCCGAGACGCCTAAGCTCGCCGCGTAAAGGCGCTCCATTTTTCGATTTTTTCGGGGCCGGCTTCGAGCCGGCCCTTTTCGTTACCTTTCGCCAGTCGCCAAAAACTAATCCTTGAAATCACCCCGCGCGCCCCGTAACCGCTCGCGGCTCAATGAAGACTCTTATCATCGCGGAAAAGCCCTCCGTGGCTGCCGACCTCGCTCGTTCCCTCGGTAAAATCCCGAAATCCGGCGACCATTATGAAAACGATGAGTATGTGATCTCTTCCGCCGTCGGTCACCTCGTGGAGCTCGAAATGCCCGAGGACATCGACAAAAAGAAATACGGCTTCTGGCGGCTCGAAATGCTGCCGATCATTCCGGAAAAATTCGGTCTAAAGCCCATCGAGGCCTCCAAGGAGCGTTTCTCGCACCTCAAAAAACTCCTCGCCCGGAAAGATATCGGTCTGCTCATCAATGCCTGCGACGCCGGCCGCGAGGGCGAACTGATCTTCACCTACATCTACCAGCTCACGAAGAGCAAAATCCCCTTCAAGCGCGCGTGGATGCAGACCATGACCACCGAAGGCATCAATGCCGCCTTCAAGAATCTCCGCGAAGGCGCGCAGATGGCGGGCCTCGCCGACGCCGCCCGCTGCCGCTCCGAGAGCGATTGGCTCATCGGCATCAACGGCACCCGCGCCCTCACCAAGCGCATGTTCGGCTCCCGCGCCGGCAACGTCGCGTCCGTAGGCCGCGTCCAGACGCCCACCCTCGCGATCATCTTCGCCCGCGAACTCGAGATCCGCAATTTCAAGCCCCGCGATTTCTGGCGCGTCACCGCCCAGTTCACCGTCGCCAAGGGCTCCTACGAGGGCGTTTACCAACGCGCGAATTTCAAAAAAGTCGCCGACGACGAGCACGACCGCATCGACCGCATCTGGCAAAAAGCCCTGGGCGAAGCCGTCCTCGCCGCCTGCGCCGACGGCACCGTTGCCCAAGTCACCGAGGAAAAGAAGGGAGCCAACCAAGCCGCTCCGCGCCTCTACGATCTCACCACGCTCCAGCGCGAGGCCAACGGCCGCTTTGGCCTCCCCGCCCGTCGCACCCTCCAGATTGCCCAAGCCCTTTACGAGCGCCACAAGGTCATTACCTATCCCCGCACCGATTCGCGCGCGCTGCCCGAGGACTACATCCCCACCTGTCGCGAGACGCTCAACAACCTTCAGGGCGACCTCGGCAAACATGCCGCCCATCTCCTCGCGTCCGGTTGGCTGCGCCCCAACAAGCGCATCTTCAATAACGCCCAGATCTCCGACCACTTCGCGATCATCCCCACCACCACCGAGCCCAAGAACCTCGATGAGATGGAGGCCAAGGTCTACGACATGATCGCGCGCCGCTTCGTCGCCGCGTTCTACCCGTCCGCCGAGTTCGACGTCACCACGCGCATCAGCACCGTCGCTCCGGGCCACGATTTCAAAACCGAGGGTAAGGTCCTCACCGCCCCCGGTTGGCTCGCGGTTTACGGCAAAAACACCGTCGACGACGACTCGCCCGATTCGAAAGCCCTTCCCGCCCTTTCGCCCGCCGATAAAGATCAGGCCCGCACCGCCGACGCGAAACTCCACGCCGAGGCCACCCGGCCGCCGCCCCGCTACACGGAAGCCACGCTCCTTTCCGCCATGGAAGGCGCCGGCAAACTCGTCGACGACGAAGACATGGCCGAAGCCATGAAAGAACGCGGCCTTGGCACGCCCGCCACCCGCGCCGATACCGTCGAGGGTCTCATCAACCAAAAATACATGGAGCGCGCCCAGCGCGAACTCGTCCCGACCCCGAAGGCCGAATCGCTCCTCCAGTTCCTCACGGCAGTCAAAGCCGACGCCCTTACCCGCCCCGACATGACCGGCGAGTGGGAACACAAGCTCCGCCAGATGGAGCACGGCAAATACCCGCGCGACAAATTCATGGCCGA
>CALSBN010000069.1:0-20871 GCA_943373185.1 Opitutus sp. GAS368
CCACTGGAGATAGTCGTCTTGCTCTGCCGGCGTAAGACCGCGGTCGCGCCGGACGAGCCAGTCGGCGGCTTGTTCATCGGGCGTCGGGATGTTCACAGGAGACCCTCTTCGCGGCGGTCGCGGGCGAATGATTCCGTGCACTTGCGCACGCCAATGGTGAGCTGCGCGGAGACCGTGCACTCGGAAATGCCGAGGCGCGCCGCGATCTCCTTTTGGGGCAGTCCGTAGACTTTGCGCAAGGTCATGACCTCTCGGCAGCGTTCGGGCAGGGACTGGATGGCCAAGGTCAAGCGTTCGAGTTTTTCGGTGCGGTCGACGGTTTCGGGAATGCTCTCACTGTCATCTAGGACGTTCAACGAATCGAAAGGCACTAAGGTATCTTGGCCGGAAACTTGGCGATGGCGTAGAATGTCGAGGGCGAGGTTGCGGGCCGTGGCGAAAAAAAACGCTTTCGGAGAGCGCATCGCCGCCCCGTTGGCGCGGGCGCGCAGGACACGGGCGAAGGCTTCTTGGACGAGATCGTCGAGGTCTACGTTACGCGGGAACCGGCTGCGCAACCACGCGCGCAGCAGGGGTTCGTGCGGTAGAACATGGTCGTTGAACCAACGGTGATCGGCGGACGGGAAAGCTTCGGAGGGGAACTCTGAATTCACGGGGTAACGAGTGCTTTGGTGAGAACGGCCGGTCTCGGCAAGCCCGGGGTTCAGGCCGGCGTGAAGCTTGGAACGCAGCCGGGGTGCCGAGGCCCATCTAAATCCAAACGCGAACGAACGGTCGGGTGCCGGCGCGCCCCAAGCCTACTTCAGGATGCTGTAGAGGTTGGCCTGATCGTCGGTCCAGAGCGGGGCGGTCTTGGCCGCCGGTTTGGGCGACTCGGCGACGCCCATGATCTCGGTTTGCGCGAGGAACGGGAGGTTCTTCGTGAGCAGCATCCACGTGGTGGAATACTGCCACCAGTCGTCGACCGGATCATCGGAAATGCATGCGACGGCGAGACCGTGGTGGGCGGCGAGGCGCTCGACGACGGGCTGGAGGTCGAGGTATCGGTTGGAAATGTGGATCGCGATGACGCCATCGGGCTTGAGGTGGCGCAGGTAGAGGGCGAGCGCCTCGGCGGTCAGGAGGTGGACGGGGATGGCGTCGCTGCTGAAGGCGTCGAGGGCGAGGAGGTCGAAGTTTTGCGGTTCCTTGCGGTCGAGTTCATGTTCCAGCTCGAGGCGGGCGTCGCCCATGATCACGTCGACCTTGGCCGGGGTTTGGGCGAGGTAGGTGAACGGGGTGCGGGCGAGACGCTCGACGGCCGGGTTGATTTCGTAAAAGCGGTAGGTGTCTCCGGGGCGGCCGTAGGCGGCGATCGTCCCGGTGCCGAGACCCACGACCCCGACCTTCATGCCGGCGGGGCGGTCAAGGTGCTTGATGGCGAGGCCCACGCCGCTGGTCGGACCGTAGTAGGTGGAGGGCAGCATGGCGCGGTCGGGGGAAGTGAACTGCAGACCATGGGTGGTCGCGCCGTGCATGAGCAGCCGATAGTGTTGATCGGGCTCGTCGGCGGAGTGATCGTAGACCTTGAGCGTGCCGTAGAAATTGCGCGACGCGGCGAGCACCGTGGCCGTTTCGGCGCGGGTGGCGTGTTGAAAGAGCACGTGGCTGAAGATACCCGCGAGGAGGACCACCGGGAGACCGAGCGGCCAGCGCCATTCCTTGGCGAAGCGGCCGATGGTGAAGTCAAACGAGCAGCACAGCACGCCGATGATCCCGAAAACAATCGTCCATTTCTGGAGCCGGCAAAAGAGCACAAACTCATTCCAGAAACCAAGGCCGCCGTCGAAGGAGGCCAACAGGCCCGGAATCGCAAAAGTGGCGGCCAAAGCGCCGACGATGGCACCGAGCGCCAGAGTCCGGCTGCCGCGGACGAAACACAGCGCGGCAAACGCCACGGCGAGGGCGACGAGGCCGATTTCGAACTCGTGAAACTCCTGCAGCAGGGCGGGCGCGACAATCGCGACGAGCAGCCCGCCAAGGGCTCCGCCGGCGGAGATGAAGAGAAAATAACCGGTCAGCCGGCGGGGCGGCGGTTTGAGTTGATAGAGCTCGCCGTGGCAGACCATGCAGGCGACGAAGAGCGCGAGGTTGTAGCCCGCGATTTGAAGTTTCATCGGTGCCTCGGTGCCCGCCTCAAGCATGAGACAGACGGCGGCGAGACTGAGCACGAGCAAGGCGGCGAACGTCGGGCGGTGATACCAGCGGGCGTGATCGAAGCAGAGGACGAAGGACAACAAATAGAGCGCGAGCGGCAGCACCCAGAGGAACGGAATCACGGCGACCTCTTGGCTCAGCTTGTTGGTGGTCGCGAGCAGCAGCACGGAGGCGATGGCGGGCAGCGCGACCCAGAAAAACCGGTGAATCCAAGGAGTTGCTTCCTCGGGCGCTTCGTCGGCCGTGCGTTCGGCGGGGACGGCCGGCAGATGGCGCCACACCCGCCATGCGCACCAGCCGCACACGAGGACAAACGCGCTCAGGCCGATGGACCACAATCCGGCCTGCTCATGCCGGGAGAACCGGACCTCGAAAAAAATCGGATAACTGAGCAGCGCGAGGAGCGAGCCGATGTTGGACAGCGCATAGAGCCGATAAGGAGAAGCGCCGGGATGGGTGGTGCCGAACCATTGCTGCATCAATGGGCCGGTCGCCGACAGGACGAAGTAGGGCAGGCCGATGGTCGCGACCAACAGGAGGAGAATGTGCCACGTGGGCTCGCCGGCGATTTGAGTTTTCCAGCTGTCCGCCGGTGTGATCGGCAGGAACACCAGCGACAGGAGCAGCAGCGCAAGGTGGAGCACGGCCTGATTGCGCGGCTTCAGATAGGTCGAGGAAAAATGGGCGTAAGCGTAGCCGCCGAGCAGCAACGTTTGGAAAAAAAGCAGACAGGTCGTCCATACCCCCGGGCTGCCGCCAAACCACGGGAGGATGAATTTCCCGATCAACGGTTGAACTTGGAACAGTAGAAAAGCTCCCGTGAAGATGGAGAGCGCGAAAGGAAGCATGGGGGGCGGGTAGGGAAGGAAGAAGCCGAAGGGCTTTGTCGTTACGGAGGCACGGGCCGCGCGGCGAGAGCCAAAAAACAGAATTTTGAGGTGCGAGTGCGGGCGTGAGAATCAGGTTTCCAAGGTCGGTGGTTCTGTTTCCTATCCGGCATCCGTATGAAGCCCACACCTCCGATCAAAGCGGGCCTGCATCCGCGCAACCGTCATCGGACCGGTTATGACTTCGCGCGCTTGGCAGACGCCTCACCCGCGCTGGCGCACTTCGTGGCGTTGAATTCGCACGGCTCGGTTTCGATCGATTTCGCCGATCCGGCGGCGGTCAAGGCGCTCAACCAGGCGCTGCTCAAGGCGGACTACGGAATCGAGGCTTGGGACGTGCCGGCGGGGTATCTGTGTCCGCCGATACCGGGGCGGGCGGACTATGTGCATCACCTGGCGGATTTGTTGAGCGACGGAGTTGAGGCGAAGATCCCGCGGGGACGGGAGGTCAGGATTCTTGATGTCGGGATAGGAGCGAACTGCGTTTACCCGATCATCGGCGGTCATGACTATGGCTGGAGTTTTGTGGGGACCGAGACCGACCCGGTCGCGTTGGAACATGCCAAGAAGATCGTGGCGGGCAATGCGGCGTTGGCGGGACGGGTGGAGTTTCGGCGGCAACGTTCGTCGTTGGCGGCGTTTCGGGGCGTGGTGGAGACGGGGGAAAAGTTTGCCGCGTCGATCTGCAATCCGCCGTTTCACGCCTCGGCGGAAGCCGCGATGGCCGGCGCGAGGCGCAAGGTGCGCAATCTCAACGGAGGGCGGGAGACGGCGGTCGTTTTGAACTTCGGCGGTAGAAACACCGAGCTCTGGTGCCCGGGTGGCGAAGTTGAGTTTATCCGCCGGATGATCGCCGAGAGCGTGGGGAATCCGGGCTTGTGCGGGTGGTTCACGACGCTGCTTTCGAAAGGCGAACATTTGCCGATGATCGAGCGGGCGTTGGCGCAGGCCCGGGTGACGGAGCGGCGCGTGGCGCCGATGGCGCAGGGGCAAAAGCAAAGCCGGATCGTGGCGTGGCGTTTTTGAAAACCGTGGCGTCCAAGAAAATTCGCAGGCGTGCGACGGCGTCCCGCTGGATCAGTCACGGGGCGTCATCAATTCACGGCCGGGGCGTGAGGGCGCGGGTGTTGATTCCCGCCGGCACGCGCGTGGTCGAATACACGGGTGAACGCATCACGAAGGCCGAAGCGGATCGGCGGGAGAAACTCAGATTGGCGCGGGGGCGGCGCGGCGGGGATGACTGTGTCTATATTTTTGAACTGAATGCGCGGCACGATTTGGACGGCCGGACTCGGCGCAATGTCGCGCGGTTGATCAACCATTCGTGCGCGCCGAATTGCCGGGCGGAGACGATCCGCGGGCGGATTTGGATCATTGCCCGGCGGGAGATTCCGGCGGGCGAGGAACTGACCTTCGACTACGGTTTCGCGCTCAAGGAGTGGCGGCTGCATCCGTGCCGATGCGGGAGTCCAAAGTGCGCGGGATACATCGTGAGCGGCTGGCAACGTTGGCGATTGCGCGGGCTGGTGCGCCGGGCGCAGGCGGAGGAGAGATGAGGGAGTAAAGCTGCGAGCTGAGCCGGAACCATGAAGTTGCCCGCGAATCCACGCGGATCACCGCGAATGAAAACCAAGTCCGGATTTTTCTCACTGAATGGTGAGGTGTGGGCGACCGCGTCAAAAGAAGTGTTTTTCCTCTGAAATTCGCGCCGATTGGCGTGATTGGCGGGCGGTCTTCTAGATTCTCCCGGCTGAGGGCAACGGCGTTCTATCTCCCGCAGGGATCGCCCGAAGTGCGGTGCGTGGGCACAGATCGTTTTGGCGCGGGAGTTTGCGGTGGAGGGCGGACGACTCGGAGAGTCGCCCCTGCCTCTTGGTGGGGTTTACGCCGTGCAGCGGGCGTAGATCTTTTGCAGGAGCACGGCCGACGGGGCGGCGGGCGCGGTCGTGGAACGGGGGCCGGCAAGGCTGCAACGCAGGAGCAATTGCTCGTTCTCCCGGTCGAGCTGAAGAATCTGGAGAATGCGCGCGCGGGAGCGCTCGAGGCGTTCCTGGGTGGCGGTGTCCCGGGCCGAGGCCGCGGGGACGGTGCGCAAAGCCGAGAGCGATTCGTCGAGGCGGGTGAGCAGGGCGCGCTTGCGGTCGAGCAGGGCCGTATCCGGGGCGCACTGGTGGAGACGAAGAAAGCGGTTCTCCTCCAGCGCGCACTGGTGAAGGTCGTCGCAGAGCTGCTGATGGTTCTGGAGGGTTTCCGATTGGGTCATGGAATTGAAGAGGGATTCGGCAGGGAGACATCCGCCGTCTTTGGCGGAGTGGCACTGCCTTGGAACGAAGCCCGGCCGGTCGTCGTGTCGAAGAGGCCTGCGACTTCCCGATTGGTTTGGCTGTTCCAGTCGATGTGTTCAAGTCGCCACGTGGCCATGCGGGCGAGCTCGTTCAGTTCGGTGCTGGTGGCGGCTTTCCCGGCCTCAACGATGGCGCGGTAGGTCTCGGCGGCGCGGTCGGATTGGCCGAGGCGCTCGAGACAGAGCGCGACCTGGTAGCGAATCGGCAGACGCCATGCGGGGTCGGGCGACAGCTCGGCGAGGCCGGAGTAGATGGCGTGGGCGTTGAGAATATTGCCGGTGGCGAAGAAATCGTTGGCGAGCTGGTTGCCGGTGCGGCGTTGCCAGTAGGACCAGCGCTTGGGATCGTCGGTCATCGCAGATTGGGCGGTGCGCAGCAGTTCCAGGGTGACGGTGAAGGCCTCCTGGCTGCGGCCGAGTTCACGCAATGAAATCGCGAGGAGGTAGCGTGCTTCGGGGACGTTTTCGTCTTTCGGCCACTGATCCAGAAAGGCGCGCAGATTGGTGACCGCGGGCTCGTTGAGCCCTTGTAGATGTTGGGCGTAGGCCGACTTGAAGTGAGCGCGGGCATGATCGGCGGGCGCGAGGTCGAGCAGCCGCAGGCGGGTGAAGAACTTAACGGCTTCGGGAAAATTGCCCGACTGGAAGTGGGTTTCGGCGATTTCGAACTGGGCGGTTTTGGCGAGCAACTGGTAGTGGTCGAAACCCCCGCCGGAGAGTTTCAAGGTGGAGTTGATGACGCTGTAAAAGCGGGTGATCGCCAAGCCGTAGGTCCCGAGACCACGGAGCGTGCGGCCGAGATCGAGCAACGCGTCGGGCGTGCGGGCGTCTTCGGGATACTCTTTTAGAAATTTCTCGTAGAGAGCGGCCGCTTTGGTGAGTGCGCCTTGCCGGCGATGCATGCGGGCGAGGCCGAGCAAGGCGCTCTTCAGATCATTGTCCGGGACGCCGCGGCCACGGAGCACCTGATGGTAGGCGATGGTGGCGGCGTCGTAATCCCCGCGGTCGGTGAGGCTGGCTCCGAGTTTGAGCATGCTCTCGATCTCGGCGCCCGGGAGGGGGCCGTTGAGGGATTTGGGCGGCTCTGCTTTTGGTGCCTCTGATTTTGGAAGCTCCGTTTTGATCGCCTCGGCTTTGACTGCGGGGGATTCGGCGGGGATGGGAGCGACGGGTTTCGACTCTGTGGCTTCCGGGGCCGCAGCAACGGCGGAAGCCGTTGGCGGATTCGCCGTCTCCGCCGGCGGCTCGGGATCGGCGCGCAGGGCGGGTGCAGCCATCAGGGCGAGCACGAGCGAGGCGAAGCGGGGCGAGCGGCGCGATGGAGAAACGCAGATCATCACGGGGTCTGATTGTAGGTAGCGGAGCTGACCGGTAGCGGAATGGCGGCGTTGGGCGCGTTCATGGGAACGGGCACGATTACGCGGACGCCGGAAGATCCAGGGCCAGAACCCGGGAGTTGGAAAAACGGCAGGAAGTCCTCCGGACGCACGGCCGGACGAGTATCATCGGGAATGATCGCCGGAGGTGGCGGTGGCGGATTGTTGACCCGGAACGGCGCGGTGCCGTCGTTGCGCTCGGAAGCAGGCGGCGAGGCGGGCAAGATTACATCGGGACGAACCGAGGCAGCGGCGGCCGAATTCAACCCCGTGAGAGGTGGGACGGCGGCGGAGACTTCGTCGGACGGCAAGGGCGAGGCTCCTGCCGGCGGTCGTTTGGTGAAGTTCGGTGGCGGAGCTTCTTCGCGGAAACGAAGAGGCGCGGCGCCTAGGGCGACCAGATAAGGGGTGGACTCCGACGATCCACGTGGCCCAGTGGCCTTGGAATGGGTCGGCGCGTAAGCCGGGAGAAGTAGAAGCGCGGCAAATTGCAGCGCCCGGCATGTGTCCACCGCCAGATGCGGTGGTTTTTGTTGATTCATTTCTTCGTATGAGGAGGTCCATGGTGAGGATTTCCCGATTATGCCCGGGGGGTTATCGGCGCGCACCGTCGAAAACTTGAGTGCTTTCTTCGGGGACGCCGGTCCGGGCCAAAAGAAAAAGGCGCCCGAAGGCGCCTACAACGTTGGGTGCTTTTGGAGGTCTTTTCAGGCCGTCGCGGCGGGTTTCTCAAGGCGGGCGCGAATCCGGCGGCCGATATCGTCAAGGGTGTAGGGCTTTTGGATAAAGTCCTCTTGGCCAAGTTTTTTGAATTCGGCGCGGGCCTCCGGAGTGATGTGCCCGCTGATGATGAGAACGGGAAGATTGGGGCGGCACATGTGGATCACCTTGAGAACCTCACTTCCGGTGGCTCCGGGCATATTGAGGTCCAGCAGCACGGCGTCGAACACGAGGGACGGGTTGCTGACGAGCTCGATGGCCTCCAAGCCGGAGGCCGCCGCGGTGGTTTGGTAGCCTTTGCCGCCGAGGGCAGTGCAGAGCAGGGTGCGGAGCGCGGCCTCGTCGTCCACAATCAAGAGAGATTCATGCCCGCCGGGAAATTCTCCGCGGACGAGAGGGGCGGCCAAAACGGGAGTCTCGGCGGCCAAAGGCAGGTAAACATTGAAGGTGCTGCCTACCCCGACGGTGCTGTCCACCGAGATGCAACCCTGATGGGCAACGATGATGCCATAGACTACGGCAAGGCCGAGTCCGGTGCCTTGGTTGCCGGGTTTGGTCGTGAAAAAAGGCTCGAAGATGCGGGCGCGGACTTCCGGCGGCATGCCGGTGCCCGTATCGTTGGCCTGAAGGCAGGCATAGTCCCGGGTGACATCAGCGCCGGGCAGATTCAGCGAGGCACCGGACTGCGGAAAAGTGCGCAGGGTGATGACGCCGCCCCCCGTCATGGCATCGCGGGCATTTACACAAAGATTGAGGATGATTTGCTGCAGTTGGCTCTGGTCGGCCAGCAGGGGCGGAAGACCGTCGCGCAACGAGAGATTGAAGGTGACCGTGCGGGGAAATGTCTCCGAGAGGAGCGCGACCAACTCGCGGACGAGTTGGTTGAGATCGACCGCGTTGAATCGCACGTCGGCTTTTCGGCTGAAGGTGAGAATCTGGCGGACCAAGCCGCTGGCGCGTTGGGCGGCACGATGAATCTCGCGCAGGCTCTTTTGCAGGACCTCGGGAGAGGCGGAACCCTGCTGGCAGAATTCGGCGTAGCCGTTGATGATCGCGAGCAGGTTGTTGAAGTCGTGGGCAATGCCGCCGGCAAGGGTGCCGAGGCTTTCCATTTTGTGCGACTGGCGGAGCTCGTGCTCCAGTTTCTTGCGCTCGGTAATGTCTTCCCGGAGGCAGAGAAAATTGGTGATCTCGCCGGATGGGCTGCGAAGGCACGTGGCCTTCACCGATTTCCAATCGGTGTCTCCGTCGCGGCGTTGGGTTCCGATTTCACCGCGCCATTCACCGGTCTTGCGAAGCGTTTGCCAGAACTCTTCGAAAGCTGCGTCCGACGGATGGCCGTCGCGAAGAACCTGGGTGCGGGGGTCGAGATAATCTTCGAGCGTGCGCCCGCTCATCTCGGTGAATTTCGAATTTACGTATTGGGCCCGGCCCTCGGGATCGGTGATGACCATGGCGACCGGGGACTGTTCGACGGCGCGGGAGAGCCGGTAAAATTGTTCCTCGGCGAGGCGCTGCCGCGTCATGTCGCGGCCCACGGCGCGGATGGCGATCAGGTTTCCGTCGGGGTCGATGACGGCGGACTCTTCCCACGCGAACCACCGAATGCCCTGGGCGGTGAACCAGCGTTGCTCGGTGTTGGGCCGGGCATGGCCGAGGCCGGCGGTGAAGGCGGTGACGTCCTCGGGGCTGAGGAATTCGACGACCGGCGTGCCGATCATTTGCGCCGCACCGCGGCCGAATTTGCGGCAAAAAGATTGGTTGGCCGCGAGGATGTGACCGGCCCTGTCGCGAGCATAGGCGCAATCGGCGCTGTTGGCCCATGGCCCGAGCGCGACGGTTGCGGTGGGAGGAGCGGAGGCGAGTGAGTTTTCGCTGAGCACGGCGGACATTGGAAAGGCTATCGACCCGATTGGGTTTAACTTGAGCCCCTTGACTCAGGAGCCGGAAAGGCAGCCCGGGCCGAGGCATGAAGGCCGGTCTGTCGAGGGGAAACCGGGCAAAGTTGGGTCACGGTGGCGGTGACCGGGGCTTCGCTCAGTTGACGAGCCCCTGCAACATCGTGGGCAGGCGCTCCAAGCTGTTGGCGATGGAGGCGCGGGCAAGACGGCTCTCGGGACCGTCCGAACCGAAGAGGATGCGCCACCCGTCGAGTTTGAGCCATGCGTCGGGTTTCACGGGCGCCTCGTTCTCAAAACGACAGCTGACCCCGGCGTGGCGGACAAGTTTGTCGGCAACCTGAACCGCGGCGGCGAACAATCGGTGCCGGGGCGCGCGGTCGGGTTCGTGATGATATTGGACCGCGGTGATGATTTCTTCCGAGACTTTATGCCGGGCCAGAAATTTGGCGCCGATCTTGGCGTGATCCCAGCCGATGAGCTCACGTTCAAGCTGACAGGTGTCCTGGGTTTCGGTCGCCGGTGTCGCCATCACGGTGCGCAACTCGTCCGGGAAGGCATAGGCCATGACGACCTTGCCCACATTGTGGAGCAGCCCGGCAAGGTAATCGGTGTCGTCGTCGATGTGCAGGGGGGTGGTCGCGATAATCTCGCGGGTGATGATGGCGGTGCCGATGCTGTGGCTCCAGAGCTCCTTCCAAGGGAGGTTTTCAGAGGAGCCATGGTGAAGCTGTTCCATTTCCTCGATCACCGGAGTGGCCATGGAAAGTTCTCGGATTTGGCGCAGGCCGAGGAAGAACACGGCTTCCTCGATGTTGTTTACCCGCGCCGAAAGACCGAAGTAGACGGAATTCACCATGCGCAACAGCCGGGTCGAGAGCGACGGATCGCGACGGATGATCTCGGCGATCTGCGAGTTCACGCTTTGCTCGGAGCTCACAAGTTCGCTCAAGGCGCGGTTGATGCTTTGGAGCGAGGCGAGTTTTGGGCAGGCTTCGACCCGGGCGTTGATTTCTTCGTCGCTGTAGCGACGGACGGCGAAAGTAGACTGGGAAGCGTTGAGCATGGAAGATTGCATTGATCTGTGGCGTGGCCGGTCGTGGAGAGATCGGCCCGGACCGGGCAACTCTTTAGGTTGATTTCGCTCAAGCCGCAGAAGGGGCGCGCCGATATTCAGCGCACGCCATTGTGTCGCCGGTCCAATTCCAGACTCTTCTGCAACAAGCCGTGACGCATCATCGTGCGAACCGGCTGAAGGAGGCCGCTGCGCTGTATCGCCGGCTCGAGACGGCGGCACCCCGGCATTTTGATGTGTTGAATTTATCCGGGCTCGTCGCCTACCAGCAGCACCGGTTGGACGACGCGATTCGGCTGCTGACCAAAGCGCACGGGTTGAATCCGCGGCACGCGGCTTGTGCGATGCATTGCGGTCTGGCGCTGGTTTCGGCCATGCGCCACGCCGAGTCCGAGGTTTGGCTGCGTCGGGCCGTGGAGATCGATCCAAACTACGCCGAAGGCTGGGAGAATCTGGCCTACGGTCTCAAGTTGCAGGACCGGCTCTTGGAGGCGATCGCCTGTCACGAGCGCGTCGGCGCGCTCAACCCGGGCTACGCGCGCGGTTGGTATAACTATGGTCTGACGCTCAGCCTCGCGGGCCAGGCGGCCCAAGCTTTGGCCTGCCATGAACGGGCCATCGCGGCCGATCCGCGGTTCGCGCTCGCCCGGTTTGGACTTGGCCAGGCGATGATCGAGCAACACCGCGTCGCCGAAGGCGTGGCCAGCATCGAAGCCGGGCTCGCGCTCGAACCCGGCAACTGCGAGGCCAGGAGCCACCGGTTGTTCGCCCTGCACTCGCTGGAAGGTGTCTCGCGGGAGCGGCTTTTTGCCGAGCACGGCTCCTACGGCCGCAGCGTCGGCGGAGAAGTCGCACGGACGTGGCGGAACGCGCCCGAACCCGGCCGTCGCCTGCGCATCGCGATCCTCTCGCCCGATTTCCGCGAACACTCGTGCGCGTTCTTCATCGAGCCGATTCTACGGCATCTGGATCGCACGCAGTTTGAGCTGTATCTCTATCACGATCATTTCCGCGAGGACTCGACCACCGCCCGGCTGCGCGCACTTGCGGACAGTTGGCGCAATTTTGTCGGCCGGCCGGCGAGTGCGGTTGAAGCCGAGATTCTGGCGGACGCGCCGGACGTGCTGATCGACTTGGCCGGACACACCGGGCTGACCAACCGGTTGCCGCTGTTTGCGCGCAGACTGGCTCCCGTGCAGATCACTTATCTGGGCTATCCCAACACCACCGGCGTGCCGGCGATGGACCACCGCTTCACCGATGAAATGGCCGATCCGGTGGGCGACGCGGACGCTTGGGCGACGGAAACCCTGGTGCGTTTTGCGCCGACCGCGTGGACCTACTCGCCGCCGGCGAGCGCGCCGGCGGTCGGGGCGCCACCGTGCATGGCGCGAGGAGCGGTGACATTGGGCTGTTTCAACAACCCGGGGAAGTTGAGTGACGCGACGGTGCGGCTGTGGGCAAGGTTGCTTGGAGCGATCCCGAACGCGACGTTGCGGCTCAAAGGCAAAGGACTCGACCAAGAGGACGCGCGCGCCCGGCTACTCGCGCGATTCGCCGCCGCAGGTGTCGGGGCCGGGCGGGTGGAACTGATCGGGCGAACCCGGGGCCTGCCGGAGCATTTGGCGTGTTACCACCACGTGGACATCGCGCTCGATCCTTTTCCGTATCATGGCACGACGACCACGTGTGAGGCGCTTTGGATGGGTGTTCCGGTGGTTTCATTGGTCGGTGACCGGCATCAATCGCGCGTGGGGCTGAGTCTTTTGACGGCGGCCGGTCATCCCGACTGGGCGGCGGAGACGGAGACGGATTACATCGCGACCGTGGTCCGGCTGGCGGGTAACCCGGCGCACCTTGCGGAGGTTCGAGCGGGATTGCGGGCGGATCTTCAGCGCGGTCCGTTGCTCGACCATCGCGGCCAAGCGGAGCGCTTTGGAACTGCGCTGCGGGAGTGCTGGGTCGGCTGGTGCGTGCGCCAAGAAAATGAAGTTTTTTCTCCCGCGTAAGGCTTTTCCCTAATCTTTCGAAAACCGCTGCCGATAATTTCTACGCATGATCGCTACACCCATTTCTCGCGAAGCCTTGCTCCACGTCGTTAAGACCCTGCCGGCGGCACCACAAATATTGGCCCAGCTCGGCCGGCTCTTGCTTGATATCAACTCCGATTTACGGGACGTCACGTTGCTGCTGAAAAGAGACGCCGCCCTCACGGCGCGGATCATCCGGATCAGCAACAGCGCCATCTACAATACCGGTCTGCCTTTCGCCTCGCTCGAAGAAGCGTTGGCCCGGGTAGGTTACACCGAAGTTTACCGGCTAACGGGTTTTGCGGCCGTGGCCCAACTCGCCGACCAGCACCTGCCGCTTTATGGAATCACCGGCGTGCAGTTGCGGGAGAATGCGCTGTTCACCGCGCTGATGATGGAAATCACCGCGCCGACGGCCGGCTTGGACGAACGCGAAGCATATACGGCGGGGCTGCTCCGCTCGGTCGGTAAAATTGCCATCGACCGCATCGGAAAGGGGAGCGGCCTCTCGTTCGACCCGGGCGGCCCGGAAGGAATTGCCGAATGGGAGTTGTCCCAGATGGGCATGACCAACCTTGAGGCTGCCGCGACGATTTTGGGCGAGTGGCGCTTTCCGACCGATACGGTTGTCGCCATTCGTGATCACTATATCGAAGAGCCCAACGATTTCGCGCTCGCCCAACTGCTCAACTTGGCGGCGGGTGCAGCGGAACGCCGCGGCCACGGCGTGCCTGGAGAGCAAGGCTATTGGAGTGTTACCCCGGAGCGGCTTGCGGCGTCCGGGATCAGTTGGAAACAGTTCGACGCTGCCGAGCATGCAGCGGTGGAAAAGTTTGAGGCGCTAAGGTCGGCGGTGAGTTAAAATCCAGCGATCGCGGCAAACCGCGTTTTGAATTTTGAGGCGCCCCTGAGGGCGCCTCTTTTTTTGGCGCGAGGCGCCGGTCGGCAACTTTTGCCCGCATGACGGCGGCAAGTTCGCCGCCGCGGTCGGATCTCGAACGCGGGTAACTTTATTTGTCTAAATCACGTTGATTTCCAGTGGTTTGCACGGAGGTGGGGCTTCGCGGCGCAAATCTTGCAAACTACTGCGCACGATGAACGTGCTCTTCGCCACCGGCAGCCCTGCCCGCTACATGCGCCCGCCGCAGTTGGGCGACGCGCAGGTGAATTGCGGGCCGGATTGGCCGGATGCGACCGGGGCGGACGGTCGCGTCGCATCGCTGACAACCCCGGTCGGGCGTTATGATCTGGCGGCGATCGCCCGGCGACTGCCCGCGGCGCAGGAGCCCGATCTCGTCGTGTGCTTGGTCGACGCCAGTTGGAGAAATGTGCCGGTCAATCTGGCCGCGTTCCGTTGCCCGAAGATTCTTCTGATCGCCGATACGCATCACTTGAGTTCGCCGTTGGTCGGCACGTTGAACTACATCGGGGGCGAGGCCTACGACCGCTGCGTGCTGCTCTATGATCGGCACCACGCGGCGTTTTTCCATGCGGCGGGCGTTCGCAATCTTTTCTGGTTTCCCGGTCTGACGCTGCCTCACGACGATACTATGGTGAGGGAGGCGCGCGCTGCCGGGGCGCGCGCGAGTCGGCTCGCATTTGTCGGTCAAGCCGGGCGGCACCATCCTCGACGGAGCCGGCTCATTGCGGCGTTGGAAGCTGAGAAACTGCCCTTCGTCGCACGGGCGCTGACGCAAGATCCCGGGCTGATTTTTTACGGTTCCTCGTTGCTGGGATTCAACGCCAGCCTGAACGGCGACCTGAACCTCCGGGTGTTTGAGATTCTGGCTTCGGGAGCTGCGCTGCTGACCGACCGCCTTGCTCCGGCGTCCGGTTTGAACGAACTTCTTTCGGAAGGTCGCGATTGCCTGAGCTACGATTCTCCCGAAGAACTCGTGGAGCGAGCGGTGCAGGCATTGGCGCAACCGACCGCGACCCGGTCGATCGGCGCGGCCGGGGCGAGTTGGTTTGATGAACATTTCAATGCGGCGCGTCGGCGCAGTTTGTTTCAGGCGCTGGCGTTTGACGGAGTGGCCGCGCCGGAGTTCGACCTTTCCCCGGTCACACGCGGGCGGGTGTGGTTTGGCGGCGATGCCCAACGGGTTCGCCAAGCGGCGATGGTTTACGAAGGCGTGCAGGAAATCCACCGCGGCGAAGAGCGCGTGCGGGTGCAGCTCCCGACGGAGCCGGCCGACTTGCGTGAGATGTTTTCGACGTTGCCGAGGGTGGAACTCGTGCCGGATGCGGAAAGCGGTGAGTCGGACTTGGCGGTTTTCAGTCATGAGCAGGCCGTGGCCGGAGTGGTGACGAACGCGTCGATGCTCTGGTGTTGGGATGCGACGTCCGCCGATTTTCCCGGACTCGAGGCGGCGTTTGGTCCGTCGGGTTTCGCGCTGGCGAGCCGCGAGGTGGGAGTGCTCTGCTACGCGCCGCCGGAGGAACCGGTTTCCGAAGCGGTGGCGCGCCCGCGTCATGTGCTGCTTTACACCGACGACCCGGAATCGGGCGGGGTCGCCCAATATAATCATACCGTTTTGCTCGGCCTGGTGCAGGCCGGCTACCGGGTTTCATGCGTGCAGTCGCGCTGCGACAATCCGCTGATCGCGGAGCAACGCCGGCTCGGGGTGACGCATCACTGGCTCGACTACCACACCGGGCGTGAGTTTGCCCGCACGGTCACCGATGCGACGCCGGCCAAGAGAATTTTTTCGGAAGACCGTCCCGATCTGGTGATCTTCAGCGACTGCTGTCCCGTCTCCAATCTTGCGGCGCGGGAAGCGGCGTTGAAGACGGGGATTCCGTTCGTCGTCGTGGTTGGATTTGTCGGCGCGTATCTGGCGCGAAATTTTGCCGCGCAGTTGCCGATGCTCGCCCGGCACTATGCCGCCGCACGGAAGGTCGTCGCCGTCTCGCAGGACAACTTGATCCTGCTCCGCCGTCACTTCGGCTTGGGTGACGGCAAAGGCGTGGTCGTTCATTACGGCCGGCCGGAGAAATATTTTGCGCCTCGCGATCCCGCCGTGCGAGCGCGGCTGCGGGCGGAACTCAAGCTGCCGGCGGAGGCCGTGGTGTGCCTCACGGCGGCCCGGCTGACGGGGATCAAAGGTTATGGTTACCAGCTCGACGCGATCGCGCGCCTGCCGAAAGACGGCGCGGCGTCGAATCTGCATTTTGTCTGGGCCGGCGATGGCGACCAACGCGCGGCGCTGGAGAGCGAAGTCGCAAAACGCCGCCTCAATGACCGCGTTCACCTGCTCGGCCACCGCTGGGACGTGGCCGACTGGTATGACGCGGCGGATGTTTTCGTTTTGCCGTCGGACGTCGAAGGCATGCCGCTCGCGATCATGGAGGCGATGGCGAAAGGCCTGCCCGTGGCCGCGACGGCGATCAGCGGCATCCCCGAGGAATTGGGCGACACCGGAAAACTTTTGCCCAACGGCCAGACCGCCCGCACGCGCCTCGTGACGGAGCTGGCCGCGACCCTCACGCAATGGGCCGGCGACGCCGCGCTCCGCGCGCAACTCGGCGCCGCCGCCCGCAGCCGCGCCGAGGCGATGTTCCGCGAAGACCGCATGGTCGCGCAGACGCTGGATTTGGTCGGTCAGCTATTTGGAGGCGAGGAGGTTTTTTCGGCCACCAGTTCAACCGTCAATTGACTCAAAAATGAATGTTGATTCCCCGCGCACTGTAACGGATTCAAACGAAACCGGGAGTTTGAATGAAATGACTCAATTCGTGGGTCATCTTGCGGCTTTCTTCGGCACCAGGAGTTTACTCCAAATTGAGTGGAGCGAGGACGGCGACGTCACGTTGGTGCGGAACTTGGACGGGCGGCCGGAGGTTCTTCGACCGCTGGAGCGAAAGGACCACGAGCTACCGAGCCTTCCTCTGCAGGACGACGAGGTGCAAACGGTGTTCAATCTGGGTTCATTCGGCGGACTGGATGAACGTCGGGTGTTGGCTTGGATCTGCGAGTTGAGGCGGGTCACAGAATGCACGCTTTGGTTCGTCATGCCGGCGACATCTGGCCGGGACCGAGCTTGGTGGGAAGATCGTTTTTTCGCTGCCGGTTTTCGGAAGCATCCGCGGATGCTGGAGGTTTTACCTTTTGAAACCTTGGAGGACGAGAGCGGTGGGATAACGCTCGTGTTGGAGAAGATCCCATCGACCGGATTGGAGCGGTATCCGCTCTCGGCTTTAAAGGCCGAGCGGAGCCTGCATATGGACATGGCGAGGGAATCGGGGCGTCGCTCGGATGCACACATTGCTCGCTACGTCATGGCCCGTCGCTATCTGCCCGAAGCGGGTCTCGTGCTGGATGCCGCATGCGGTCTTGGTTATGGCAGCGCGACTCTCGCCTGCACCCATCCGCAGGTGCGCGTCGTGGGCATCGACAACAGTAACTATGCGGCAGCTTACGGCCGCAGCTGTTTTCAGCCCACTTATCCCAACTTGGAGTTTCGGACCGGAGACGTCTGTGTCCTCACGCCGTTTGCCGATGAATCGGTTGATTTGGTCGTTTCATTTGAAACGGTTGAGCATCTCCGCGAGCCGGAGCTGTTTTTGGCCGAGGTTCGGCGGGTGCTAAAGCCGGGCGGGCGGTTTGTCTGTTCGGTCCCGAATATGTGGGTGGACGAGACGGGGAAGGATCCGAATCCATGGCATTTTCATGTCTTCGATTTCGAGAAACTCGCGGCGCTTTGCTCGAAGTTCTTTCCGGTCGAACACATCTACCGCCAAACTGCGGGCGGCGGCATGAAGTTGAACCGGGCACCCCGAGCGTTGGAGTTGGTGCCCCCCCCGGTTGTCGAGCAGATGCATGATGCCGAGTGGTGGTTAGTCGCGGCTGAGAAACCGCAGGTTGCCGTGAACGCTCCGGATACAATTTTGGTGCTGGCGCACGATACCAAACACCCCCTCTTTTCGAGTTGGCTCGGAGGCGTCACACGGCCGGTTCAGGCGGCGGGGCGGATAGATTCGTCGTATGAATTTCCAGCCAACACGGCGCTGGTGGTCGCTTCCGATTGCTACCACGAACCCAATGTGACGCTTCTGCGCCGCGCGGTGGAGAAGAATATACCCACGCTGATTTTGGCCGACGGAATTTTGGAGTATCGCAACACTTGGGAGCATCCCCAGCTCGCGGCCGGCGCCATCTTCCAACCGGTGCTCGGCCACAAAATCGCCTGCCTGGGAGCGTCGCAGGTGCGCATCCTTGAATCATGGGGTAACGCCGGCACCTGCGAGCTGATCGGTTCGCCGCGGTTCGATCGCTATGCGGCGCTGAAACGCCGCGAACGTCCTGTGGGAGTGCCGGCGCGTCTGCTCGTCCTGACCGCGATGACGCCTTACTTCACCGAACACCAGCACGAGCGGGTTCGCCAAAGTCTGTTGGATTTAAAGAACGCCTTGGCGGAGATGTGCGACTCCGAAGGCCGCCCGATCGAAGTGCTGTGGCGCGTTACAAAAGGGCTTGAGCGTGAGATCGGCGTCGAGACGACGGGGAATAAATTCGCCGGGCGCGACCTTGGAGAAGTTCTCCAAGCTGTGGACGCCGTGGTGACAACACCATCAACGACAATGTTGGAGGCGATGCTGCTCGGCTTGCCGGTCGCGAGCTTGGATTATTGCAATGTGCCGGCCTACGTGCAGCCGGCATGGCGCATCAGCGCCGCAGAACACATTTTGCCCACATTGGAGGAACTCGTGAATCCTCCTCCCGCGCGAATGCTGTTTCAAGACACCACGCTACACGATGCTCTCGTGTGCGGGTCTCCCGCTGCGCCCCGCATGGTTGAACTCGCCGAAGCAATGATCGCTCATGCTGAAACATCGCGGCGGGCGGGTCAGGCGTGCGTTTTTCCGACTCAGATGATGCAGCCGGTTCGGGAATGCCGCAGCGAAGCTGAGCCGCGATTTCAACTGGCTTCGCTATTTCCCGGAGATGCTCAGTTTGCGGAAAGGGATTTGCGCGCGCTCCAAGTAGAGGTTGGCCATCTGCGCCGCTACGTCGCGAAGCTTGAGAGTTTGGGATCGGGCAAAAATCAGGCGAAGCCGGTGGCGTCGGGTTTCGAGGAACGCGGAGTTCGGCTCATCACGAAGCTTGCGGATGCCGAGCGCGGACCGGCGAGGGCGGAGCAAATTGCGGTATGGGATGTTACTCTGGCCGGGCAGACGTGCTCCGCGCTGCTGTTGTCCCCGCCGGTCGCGCTTGAGTTTAAACTGGCGGCCGTTTCCGGCGGTCGCTTTTCGACCGCAGTGGCGCTCCACCCGGATGTATGGGAGAATGTCGGGTCAGGTGCGTGCGAGTTTTCGGTGCGGGTGAACGGAAGAATCGCGTTTGCAGTCGCGCTCGATCCCTTGCGTTGTCCGGGGGATCGCCGCTGGCACGAAATCGAGTTTGACCTGCCCGACAGTTCTGCGGGCCACCACCGAATTACGCTCGAGACGCGAGGGATCGGCTCCAACGATTTTCGCTGGGCGATTTGGCGCGAGCCTCGATTTTGCTGGTTGGAAGCGCTCCCATCGAAGTCTGCCCCGACGTCGCCGTCCCTTGCGGTGCCGGTATAACGCTCCCATTTGGTCGCGCCGTTTTTGGCGCGCCCCGTCTTTTCTTCACTCCACCGAAACCGTAACCGTCATCACCACATGAGCACCGCCACCCTTGCCCCGAAAACCAACCAGTCCGAAATCTACCAACTCCTGCAAAGCGGCGACTGGGCGACGACGCGCACCGCGCTCGACGATGCTATCCGCAACGAGCCCGACCGCGCGGAGTGGCATCAGTTGCTCGGCCACTGCCATCTCAATCTCAACGATCCCGGCGCCGCCGCCTTGGCCTACGCAAAAAGTGTGACGCTCTCGCCGCTCGATCCCGCCGCCCACGCCTGTTTCGCGCTCTCGCTCCAGTTGAGCGGCAACCCCGAGCCCGCCGCCGAGGCGGCCCGCTACACGCTCGAACTTGCGCCCAACGATCTCATTGCACTCAAAGTTCTCGCCCGCGTCGCTGCCGATACCCGCCGGATCGGCGAGGCCAAAGACTGGTGCGGGCGGATTCTCGCGGTGCAGCCGGACGATGCCGATGCCCGCGAGATCTTGCGCCAGATTCAGACCTCGGAGGCCGCGCAGGCGCAGGCCAAGAGCGGCTTGAACGGCCTGCTCTCCGATTTCGGAACCCGAACGAAAATGTGGGAGAGACTCGGCCCCGAGCACGTTTTGCAGCAGTTTGTGGTCGGCCTTGAGCCCAAGCAGGTGGTCATCCAGCCGCGTCCCGCCGCGCTGCCGCCAAGTGCCGATGGTCTGCCCGTGCCACCGCCCGAACTCTCGATGGGCTATGCTGGCGGCGAGCCTGTGCGGTATCTCGAGCTGGGGAAGAAATCTTATAGGAGCCTGCAGAACATTCTCACCCGCCACGACGTCACACTATCTGCCGGAGACGCGATGTTCGACTGGGGCTGCGCGGCCGGCCGCGTCGTGCGCAATTTCACACCGGAAGCCGCGCGCGGTTGCGAAGTGTGGGGCGGCGACGTCCATGCGCCGTCGATCAACTGGGCCAAGACTCACCTCAAGCCGTTCAAGTTTTTCAACTGCTCAAGCCTGCCGCACCTGCCGTTCCCCGACGGCAAATTCAAATTCATCTACGCCCTGTCGGTGCTCACGCACATCGTCGCGCTCCGTGATCTCTGGCTACTCGAGATCAGCCGCGTGCTGGCGCCCGGCGGCTGTGCGATTCTCACTGTGCACAACGAGCATACGTGGACGCGTTTTCAAAAAGAGAACATGCCCGGCTGGATGCCGCAGGAGCTGCGCGGCATCGATGAAATGCCCGGCGAATGCATCGACATCCAAGGCAGTCGTTGGGAGCACACCTACACCTTCTTCCACTCCGACTATATCCGTCGCACTTGGGGCCAATACTTCACTGTGGCCGAGATCGTGCCGGGCGCAGAGTCCTTTCAGACGGGCGTCGTGCTGCGTAAATAACCTGTGCCCTCCCTCCCTTCAATGAGCGTTTCCACTTCTCCCGCCTCGGCGGTATCGTTCCCAGCCCTGCCTCTCGCCCACGACATGGCTCCGCAGCGCAAACTGCGGCTGTGCGTGGCGAGTTTTGACTTCGTTGGCCCGGTGAAAAACGGCGGTGTCGGCACGGCTTTCACCTCGCTCGCCTGCGCGCTCGCCGATGCGGGCCACGATGTGACCTGCCTTTATCTCGCGGGTGACTGGTGCGAGAACCAGACGCTCGACCACTGGATCGCGCACTACAAAAAGAAGGGCATCCGCTTCGTGCCGCTGCCCGCGAGCGGACTCCGCATCAACTCCCGCTGGCACGTCAACAAAGCCTACGA
>CALSBN010000070.1:0-20783 GCA_943373185.1 Opitutus sp. GAS368
CCATTGGTCGCACTTGGAGCTGGCGCGCTATTTTGGCGTCACCGACATCATCAACCCCCAAAGCGCCGACTCGATTTGGGAGCGGGCCAATCCGCAGTTGGCCACGATGCGCGTGCACGACTTTCTGACGAACTCCAAGGTCGCCGTGGTCTGCACGACCGACGATCCGGCCGACTCCCTCGAGCTACACCAGAAGATCCGCGCGAGCGGTTTAAAGACCCGGGTTTACCCGACCTTCCGTCCCGACAAAGCCTTCGCCGTGGGTGCGCCGGCGGTGTTCAACGCCTACATGGAGAAACTCGCCGGGGCGGCCGGCGGTTCGTTTGCGGCGAACGGCATCCGGACCTTTGATGATTTTCTCGGGGCGCTGAAAAAACGTCACGATGACTTCCATGCCATCGGTGGCCGCGTCTCGGACCACGGGCTGGAGTCGGCGTTGGCCGAGCCCTGCACGCACGCGCAGGCGCAGGCGGTGTTCGATGCGGCGCGGGCGGGCCGCGTGCCCTCGGCGGAAGAAATCGCGCGTTACGGCTCGTATCTGATGCTCGAACTCGGCCGCTGGGACGCCACGCGCGGCTGGACGAAACAACTGCACCTCGGCGCGCTGCGGAACAACAACGCGCGCCTGCTCGGCAAGCTCGGGCCGGACACGGGTTTTGATTCGATCGGTGATTTCCCGCAGGCGGTCGCGCTTTCGCGTTACCTGAATGCGCTCGATGCCACCGACCAGCTCCCGCGCATGGTCATCTACAACTTGAATCCCGCGGACAACTACGTCTTCGCGGCGATGGTCGGCAATTTCCAGGACGGCACGATTCCGGGGAAGATCCAATTCGGCAGCGGCTGGTGGTTCCTCGACCAGAAAGAGGCGATGGAGTGGCAGCTCAACTCGCTCTCGAACCTCGGCCTGCTCTCGCGCTTCGTCGGCATGCTTACGGATTCACGCAGCTTCCTGAGTTATCCGCGCCACGAGTATTTCCGCCGCACGCTGTGCAACCTGCTCGGCGGCGACATCACCCGCGGAGAGATTCCCAACGACCTGGGCCTCGTCGGCGAAATGGTGAAGAACATCTGCTTCGCCAACGCACGGAACTATTTCGGCTTGGAGTTGGCGCCGGAGTTTGCGGCGAAGTAACCGCACGGAGTTTTTCGGCGCGGCAAAGATCGCCGCGCCTTCGGACGGGACGCGAAAAGCGACGAGGGCGTCGCGGCTCCAGAACGGCGGATCCAAAACTTGAGGGCCTGGTTAACGGCTCGGGGGCCTGCGTTCGGAGCTGGCACCCTCGCGGATGATTCGGTGGGCTGGCGCGGTGGAGAAAGAGCTCATCATCTCGTCGATCGCGCTGGCCCTGGTCTGCGGCGGTTGTCTTTGGGGTTGGGCGCGACAGATGCGTCGTCGGCGCATCATGAGCGATACGCCCACCTCGAAGACGCAGGGCGTTTTTATAGGCGACGTTGAAGTCAAAGGCACGGCCGAGGTGGTCCAGCCGTTGACGAGCTACCTGGCGGGCGCGGCATGCGTCCATTATGCATGGACGGTCGATGAGCAGTGGTCGCGCTGGGTCACCGAGACCTACACCGACAGCAAGGGGAATGAGCGGACGCGCCAGAAGCGGGAAAGCGGTTGGGAAACCGTGGCGAGCGGCGGCGAAACGATACCGTTTTACCTGCGCGATGATACCGGTGTGCTGTTGGTGCGGCCCGCCGGGGCGAAGTTTGAGTCTCAGGAGTTTTTTGATCAGAAGGTCGGACGAGGCGACGCGCTTTACTATGGGAAAGGTCCGGCCCGGAGCGTGCCCGACTCCGATCATAAACGTCGTTTCTTCGAGGCAGGAATTCGGCAACACGCGCCGCTGTTTGTCGCCGGGCGTGCGCGGGAGCGGGCCGACGTGGTGGCGCCGGAAATCGCGGCCAGCAAAGAGGCGGAGTATTTTTTGATTTCCACGCGCACCGAGGAAAAGATCAGCGCCTCGCTCGGCCGCGGTAGCTGGCTCTGGGGCGGGCTCGGTCTGTTGCTTGCTTCGATTCCGCTGATCGTGATGTTGGCCGAGCAGACAACGCCGTATCCGGCGGAGATGATCGGACTCGGGGTGGTGCCGCCAGTGGTGTATTTGGCGGCGGGGCTGACGGCATGGGTGTGGATCGTTTACAACCGGCTGATTGCGCTGCGGCAGCGGGTGCGGCAGGCGAGTTCGCTGATCGAAGTGCAGCTCAAGCGACGGCACGATCTGATTCCGCGGCTCGTGGCCGTGGTCGCGGGCGTGAAGGATCATGAGGCGCAGGTGCAGCCGGCGTTGGCGGCCTTGCGGGCACAGGCCATGGCGACGCCGATCGGCGTGGCGGGTCCGGATTTTACGGGGTTGGCGGTTTCAATCCGGGCGGTGGCCGAGGCGTATCCGGAGCTGAAGGCGCAGGAGAGTTTTGCAGCTTTGCAACGTCAGCTCGTTGAGACTGAGCAGCGGGTGGCGTTGGCGCGGGCCTACTACAACGACATCGCGACGCAATGGGCGACGCGGCTGGAAATCATCCCCGACCGCTGGGTGGCGGCGCTCGGCTCGATGAAGCCGGAGCCGCTCTTGGTCGCCAGCGACTTTGAACGGGCGGCGGTCAAAGTGGGGTTCGTGCCGGGGGCGGAAGGGGCAAAAGCCTAAAGGAGGAGCGGCGACTTTGAGGGCGGGTCGGAGACCCTGCGCTACTTTCAAGCCGGGGATTTCACGGCGCCTGTCCGGCTTTGGCCTGCTCGTAAAGCGGCACAAGGGTGGGTGCGAGTTGTTGAAGGCGGGCGATGCGTTCGCCGGAGGGCGGGTGGGTCGAGAGCCACTTGGGTTGGCCGCCCCCGGAATTTTTTGCGGCCATTTTTTGCCAGAATGAAATCGCCGCTCGGGGATCGTAGCCGGCGCGGGCGGCGAAACGCAGGCCGATCACATCGGCCTCGGTCTCGTGTTCGCGAGAGTAGGCCAGAGTGCCCAGAGTGGTGCCGGCGCCATAGGCGAGGAGAAAGCTATCGCGGTTTTTGTTCTCTTGGGTGCCGGCATTGAGCAGCGCGCCGCCGAGGCCGACGAGCATGGCTTGGGATTGGCGCTCGGCACCGTGCCGGCTGGTGACGTGGGCGATCTCGTGGCCCATGACGGCGGCGATTTCGTCGTCGCTGCCGGCGAGGTTGATCAGGCCGGTGTAGAAACCGACCTTGCCGCCGGGCAGGGCGAAGGCGTTGAGCTGGGGTGAGTCGAAGACGACGAATTCCCAGTTGGCGTTGGGCAGATCTCGGCCGACCACGGCGGCGATGCGCCGGCCGATGCGGTTGATGCGGGCGTTGACGGCCGGCTCGGCGGTGACCTTTTCCTTGCCCTTGATCTGGAGAAATGCGGCCGCGCCGGACTGGGCTTCCTCGGCGGGCGAGATCAGCAGAATTTGAGAGCGCCCGCTTTCGGGGACGGTGGTGCAGCCGGTAAATGCGGCGACGAAAGCCAGCAGAGAAAATACGGGAAGCATTCGGCGTTTCATGGCGCAATCTTCGCAAGGGATCGCGGGCATCGCAACTCTGCAAAAGCCAAAGCTGGACGCTCCGGGGCTTTCGCGCTTCATGGGCGAATCGGTCGGGCAAACCTCTTTTCGTTTTTGAACATCTGTTTCGTTTACAATCCTCAGGCGGGCCCGGCGCGGGACCGGTCCAGGTTGCGTAAGTTGATCGAGGATTTTTTGACTACAAGCGGGGTCACGGGTTCGGTGTGCCCGACCAAGCGACGGGGGCACGGGACGGAGCTGGCGGCGGCGGCGGTGGCGGCCGGGGCCGAGGTGGTGGTGGCGGTGGGCGGTGACGGCACGGTGAACGAAGTCGCATGTGCCTTGGTCGATTCGCCGGCGGCGCTGGGCATCGTGCCGTGCGGCTCCGGCAACGGGCTGGCGCGGCATCTGGGAATTTCGCTCCGGCCGGCGTCCGCGTTGGCGGTGTTGTCGGGCGGGCAAGTCCGCCGGATCGACGCGGGCGAGGCGAACGGCCGGCTGTTTTTTTGTGCGATGGGCACGGGTTTTGACACGGCGGTGCTGACGAGTTTCGAGCGGTTGGCGCGGCGTGGGTTTGCGGCGTATTTCGTCGCGGCGACGCGGGCGTTTTCGAGTTACCGGTGCGAGGCCTACGGCTTGCGAACCGGAGCGGGCGAAGTCGAAGTAAGGCCCGCGCTGTTCGTGACCGTTGCAAATTCGGACCAGCTCGGGAACAACGCGCGCATCGCACCCGGCGCGCGGGCGGATGACGGGCGGTTGGATCTCGTGGTGATTCCGCCGGTGGGCTGGGTTTCGGGGCTGCCGTTGGTGGGGCGGCTCTTTGCGGGCTCGCTGAACGGCGGGGCCGGCGTGGGACGTTGGACGGGTCAGCGTTTTGTGGTCACGCGGGCGGCGGCGGGGCCGATCCACGTCGACGGGGAGCTGGTGCAAACGGCGGCGGAGATCTCCGTGCGCGTGCGGTCAAGTTGCCTGCGGGTGATCGGGCCGGTGCGAAGTTAAGGGAGGCCGAGGGCGGCGCGGGCGGCGGTGGCCATCACGGGAGCGGTGGTGGTGGCGGGGACGCCGGTCCAGATTTCGAGGGCTTTGGCACCCTGATGGACGAGCATCGCGAGCCCGTTGGCGTGGGGCAGGCCGAAGGCGGCAGCGCGGGCGAGGAGGGCGGTCTGCGGCGGGTTGTAGATCATGTCGAAGACGGCGGCGACATTGGGCAGCGAGGTGAGATCGACGGGCAGATCGTCGGTGGGGCGAAGGCCGGCGCTGGTGGCGTTGATAAGGAGGGTGCCTGAAGGCAGATCGGCCGGCGGCGCGGCCGGAGTGAAGCCGCAGAGCGGAATGTCGGCCGCGAGCGGAGCAAGCTCGGCCAGCATCGTGGTGAGGTTGGCCTCGGTGCGGTTGGCGATCCAGAGCGAGGCGCAGCGGCGCTGGAGGCACTCGACGGCGGCCCCGCGGGCGGCGCCGCCGGCGCCGAGGAGGACCACGTGGGCGCCGGTAAGTTCGAGGCCGAGGGTTTCGCGGATGGCCGCGGCGAGGCCGTAGCCATCGGTGTTGTGTCCGCGCCAGCCGGCGGGCGTGTGCAGGAGGGTGTTGACGGCACCGATCGGGCGGGCGGCGGGGTCGATCGCGGCCACGCGGTCAAAGGCGAGAACCTTGTGCGGGACCGTGAGGTTGAGACCGTGGAAATTTTTCGCGTGGAAGAGATCGAGGGCGCGTGGGAGGTCGTCGGGGTGGACTTCGAAGCGGAAGTAGCGCCAGTCGGCGAAGCGGGGTATTGCGACGGCGAGCGAGGCGAGGGCGGCATTGTGCATCGCCGGGCTGATCGAGTGCTTGATCGGGTGGCCGAGCACGGCGAGGGCGGTGCCGTGGAAGTTCCAAGTATCGAGGTCGGCGAGGCTATATGTCGGATCGGGGGACACCATGTGGGAAGCGTGAGGTTTGGACCCGAAGGCGAAAGCAAGAAACGCCGACCGCCGATCAGGACGGGCTCGCCGGGGGAAAGAAATTGGGCAGCAGATGGCGGTCGGTCATGGGCAGGTGAAATACCGGGGTGGTGGAGCCCGACATGGGCGGAACAATCCAATCCCTTTGCGCGGAGAGTGGACGGCCGGCGCTTTCTTCTTGGGTGGCGAAGCGCATGAACTGAGCGCTTGCAGTGTGGTGGTCCACGAGGGTCACGCCGGCGGCTGCGTAGGAGTGGAGGACCGCGATGTTGAGTTCCAACAGGGCGCGGTCGCGCCACAGGGATTGAGGGAACGACAGGTCGAGTCCGAGACGGTGAGCGATGGCAGGGAGCCGATGGTAGCGGGCTTCGTCACCCAAATCGCGGGCGCCGATCTCGGTGCCCATATACCAACCGCTGAACGGCGCGGCCGGGAACTCGGTCGAGGCGGCGATCAACCGGTGATCGGAAATGGTTGGCAATGCATACCAGCGGAGGCCGAGCTCGCCGAACCATTCCAGCGTGGGGTGGGTGAGGTGAACCTCGCGGATGAGTCCGGGTGGCAGGGGGAAGAGGCGGGGTTTTTCGCCGGTGCCGGTTATGATCCAAGGGAGGAGATCAAAGGGGGTTTTGTTGGCGGGCGGGTTCCAGCCCATAGCCAAGGCGCGTTCGGTAAAGGAGACGTTTATGGGGTCACCGAGAATCTGGGCACCGTCGCGATAGCCCGCGTAGCCCGCGAGCTGGCGATTTTCGATGCGCGGACCGGGCAGGTGGCCGGTGGAGGGTGCAAATACGGTCATCGTCGGACGGATCGAACCGGAATTGGTGGCCTCGACTACGTGCGCGCAAAGCTCGGACAATATGGCCTCGGCCCCGGCGAGGTGCCGCCGGTCGCGCACAGTTAGACCGCGCCAGGAGAGCCGCCCGATGCAGCGGGCGTTGTTGCGCCAAGCCATGCGGCCGGCGTGGGTGAGCTCATCGGTGGTGAACGGGGCGGGTTGGCCGGCGGCGAGGGCGGCGCGGTAGATGGCGGCGCGCTCAACCAGGGGTGCGGCCAACATGCCGAAAGCGGAAGCATCTCTCAGGAAATCCTCGGTGTCCTCGGTTGGAATGGGGGCCGACGAGACGGGGATCGTCGGATTCGAGGGTGCGTGAAAAGGGCATTTCCGGGTGGACATCGGTGGCGACGATACCGGCGACCGGCCGTGGCGCAAATGCGGCGCGAGGGTAGGCCCGACGGGACACCGGGCTCCGCGTATCCGGACCTACTCGGACTCGCGGGTGTGGGTGGTCTCGAAGTCGGTGATGAAGCTGGCGAAAAGGCGGGCGTGGGCGGGTTCGCCGGAAACGGTGTAGTGGTGCACGAGGTTGCGGCAGCAGCGGCAGAGGACCTCGTGGATGGCGGTGGGCATGAGATCGGCGGGCTGGGGCGAGGTGCCTTGGGCGATCAGGAACGCGATGACCTCGTCGGGGTCGCGAAAGAGCCCGCGGTCAAACGGATCGACGTAGAACGGAATCTCATCGTCGAAGCAGCCGACGAGGAAATGGCCGGGCAGGCCGACGGGCTCCAGGGCAAGGCCGAGGCGTTCGGCGACCAGCAGGTAGACGAGGCTGAGAGAAATGGGCAGGCCGATGCGACGCGTGAGGACGCTGTTGAGGAAGCTGTTTTGCGGATCGGTGTAGTGCTCGACGTTGCCGCGAAACCCCCATTCGTGGAACATCACGCGGTTGATGATGCGGCATTTCTCCCGGGAGCTGGCGGGTTCGGCGATGAGCTCGGTGCAGCGGGCGGCGATGGCATCGAGCTGCTCGCAGCAACGGCCCACGTCGAGGGCGGGATTGACGGTGCGGGCGAGCAGGAGGGCACCGGTTTCCAGCTCGTAGTGGAGTGAACCGATGAAGGTGCGGAACTCGGCGACGGGGTCGGAAAACTTCAGCTCGTTGAGAAACCACGCGGCATGAGCGGCGAGGGCGCGGTCGGGGCCGTGACTGAGCTCGCGAAGAAACGGCGCGGTTTCAGGACCGAGGGCCGTGAACCGGGCGAGGAGGGCGCGGCGCACGGACGGGCTGGGGTCGTCGAGCAGACGCAGCAGCGCGGAGAGTTGGGCGGAGCTCGGCGCGGTGGTTTCCACGGGGGAAAGGCGAGAAGGAATTTTCGCGGGAGGCAATGCGGAAGGCGGCGCGGTCGCGTGCGGGCGGGGACTTGGGACGTGGCGTGGGCGTGGCGCGGACGTGGCGTGGAGGGCGGGTCGGAGACCTCGCCCTACTGTTTACCGCGCGCCGTAGAGGGCGGAGCCGACGCGGACCATCGTGCTGCCGGCGGCGATAGCGGGGGCGAGGTCGCTGCTCATGCCCATCGACAGTTCGCGGAGCGGGATGCCGAGTCGGGCGGCGAGGTCGTCGCGGAGTTGGCGGAGATTCGTGAACGTGCGGACGGCATGCTCGGCGGTTTCGGCAGGGGTGGTGCCGAGGGGCGCGATGGTCATGAGGCCGTCGAGACGCAGGTTCTTTTTGGTGAGGGCGAACTCGACCAGGCGGGGAGCGTCGGCGAGATCGGCGCCGAATTTGGCGGGGTCGTTGCCGGCGTTTACTTGGAAGAGGACAGGAAGAACTCTACCCAGCTCGGCGGCGGCTCGGTCGAGGTGGTTGAGAAGTTTTTCGCTGTCGACGCTTTGGATGCGGTCGAAGTGGGTGGCGGCCAATTTGGACTTGTTGGACTGGAGGTGGCCGATGAGTTCCCAAGCGAGGGCGGGGGCGGCGCAGAGCGGGCGTTTTTCGCCGGCTTCCTGGACGCGGTTTTCTCCGACGGCGCGCAGGCCGTAACGGGCGGCGTAGTCGGCGGCGGCGACGGGGTGGGTCTTGGTGACGGCGAGCAACTCCACGGTGGTGGGATCGCGGACGGCGTCGGCACAGGCGGCGGCGATTTGGGCGCGGACGGCGTCGGCGCGGATGACAAATTCTTCGTAGGTGGGAAACATGGAATCGGTGGCAGCTGATTGGAAACCTCAATAAGAGGTTTGCGACAATGCTTAAGCCGTTGCTCTTTTGGGCTGAAACCCTCGCAGCTTATGCAAATTGAAAACCTCAAAATCTTCGCCGATCTGGTCGAAACCAAAAGTTTCTCCAAGGCGGCCAAGCTGAACGGCATCACGCAGTCGGCGGTGAGCCAGCAAGCTCGGGCGATGGAGCGGCATTTCAAGACGCTGCTCGTCGACCGCAGTCAGAAACAATTTCAACTCACGCGGGAAGGCTACCGCGTCTATGAGTCGGCGAAGGAGATGTTGCACACCTATGAGAAGCTGCAGTGCGAGTTGCAGGAGATGAAAAAGGTGATCAGCGGCACGATTCGGATTTCGACCATTTATTCGATCGGGCTGCACGAGTTGCCCCCGTTTATAAAAAAATTCCTGCACGATTTCCCTTCGGTCAATGTGCGCGTGGAATACCGCCGGTCGAACCTCGTCTACGAAGACATTTTGCACAACGCCGTGGACTTCGGACTCGTGGCGTTTCCGCTCAAGCAGCGTCAGATCGAAGTGCTGCCTTTCCGCAACGATCATTTGGTCCTGATCACGTCTCCCGGGCATCCCTTGGCGAAGCGCACGGAGATCGAGGTGAAGGAATTGGCGGCGCAGCGGTTTATCGGCTTTGATCCCGACATTCCGACACGGAAGGCGGTGGATCAGATTTTCCGCGACCATAAGCTGGAGATCGAGCCGGTGATGGAGTTCGACAACATCGAGACGGTGAAGCGCGCGGTGGAGATCGAGCACGGCATCGCGATCGTGCCGCAGGCGACGGTGGCGCAGGAAGTGAAGCAAGGGAGCCTGATCATGCTGCATTTTAAGGGGAAAACCTTCACCCGGCCGCTGGCCATCTTGCACCGCAAGGGACGGGTGCTGACGCCGGCAATGAAGAAGTTTATCGACGTCCTCGGGCTGGATCTGCCCGAGATGCGGGACTCCTGAAACCGGAGAAGACGGGAATCGAGGCGGCCGGCGGGCGAACTGAAACCAACGCGATGCACCGCTACGAGTTTCAACTCCATCTATCGGCAGAACGCTGCCTCGATTACTACCGTGGGGCGGTGCGCCAGATCGTGGTGCGCTGTTCGACGGGGCAGAATGTGCAGTTTCCGGCGTCGCTCTTGCAGAAGTTCATGAGTCCGGAGGGGATTCACGGCCATTTCGTGCTGAGCTGCGACGAACGGAACAAATGCCTCGGGCTGGAGCGGGTCGTCGGGGAGAGCTGACGGAGTGGCGAAACCGGTTGGTTTTCGCGCAAAAATGCGGGAAGAAAAATTGCCGCATGGGCTCTCACCCCTAACTCTTTTCCCATGATGAAAACGCTCCGCACCGCCCTGTTGGTTTCATTTGCTCTGGTGGCCGCACTATCGGCCGGAGCCGAGACGGTCCCTCCGACGCCTGCGCCGGCGTGGAAGCTGAAGGACGTGGACGGCAAGGTCGTCTCGTCGGCCGATTTTAAGGGCAAGGTCGTGGTGATTGATTTTTGGGCGACTTGGTGCCCGCCTTGCCGCGACGAAATCCCCGGCTACATCGAGCTGCAGAAAAAATACGGCAAAGACGGACTCGTGATTGTCGGAATCTCGCTGGACCAAAAAGGGCCGTCGGTGGTGAAGCCGTTTATGGCCAAAATGGGGATAAATTATCCGATCGTGATGGCGGATGAGGACACGCCGGCGGTGTTTGGCGGGGTCGAGGCGATTCCCACGACGTTTATCATCGACCGGGCCGGGATGATTCGAGACCGCAAGCTGGGAGCGGAAGCGGTTGAGAGCTACGAGAAGCGGTTGCTGGTCTATTTGAAGAAGTAGCGCCGCCGCCTGTTGGGTTTTGGACTTTCCTTGAATCCGTAGCCGTGAGCATGAGCGAGTGGTGGTTCGCCTACTCGCTCACGCTCGCGGCTACGCGCAGAAAGTCTAAATCTTGAGCGTCGCCGGGATAACCGGCGAGGTGGGTGGGTGGAGTTGGGAGCGTGCGGAACGGTGCGGATAGGGCGGAAGCGGTTTGGCGCGAAGCGAGCGATTGGGCAAAAAGAAGGGCCCGGCGATAACCCCTTAACGCCGGGCCCACTATTTTCTGTTCCGGCTTTCACCGGTCCAACGCTACCCCAAAACCCTGATTGGGTGCGTATTTTCTAAGAGCAGTGCCCATGCCAACAAATCGTGGGGTTTTAAGTTTTCAAAAAAATTTGGAGTGAATCTGAAATCTCTGCGGACAGAGGGCCGGAGGCGCGGGGCGATACCTATCGCCCGATGCGTTTGCCTGTAGCAGGGCCGGACTGTGGTCCGCAACGCGCTCGCTGGTTCCGCGACCTAGGCATCGACCAAGGGCGAGCAACAACGATGCAAAATGAGCGGGCGACTGACAGCGCTCGCAGCGGCGTGGGATTCGAACCCACGGGCAAGATGCCCGTGCCACCACTGCAGCTAAGGCCCGCTTTTGGCGCCGCTCAATCGCGGGCGAAGTGGGTGATCTTGGCGAGGGCGTCCGCGATGAGACGGTCGCTGCGGCAACGGGGGGTCTTGTTTTGGCCGCCCCATTTGCCTTGGTGGCGCAGCCAGTGTTCGAAGACGCCCGGCATCACGAGACGCACGAACGGAGCCTCGAGACCGCCGCCGAGACGCTTGGCCTCATAATCTTCGTTGAGGCGTTGGAGTTCGACGTCGAGTTCGGCGGCGAGTTGCGGGCCGACGGGAGTGGAGGTGGTGCCGGGCTTTAGCTCGATCCACCATTCGTGGCGGCCGCGAGTTTGGCCGGTGGTGGAGTTCACGAAGAGAGGGGCGACGTGGAAGTTGACGATGTTCCACTGATGGCGGCGGCAGACGGTGGTCAGAGCGTCGGTGAGCTCCTTTTCGATGACGTGCTCGCCGAACGCGCTGAGTTGGAGCTGCGTGCGGCCGACGTAGACGAGCCGGGGCGGTTCGATCGACGTGAAGCGCACGATATCGCCGATCACGTAACGCCCCAGACCGGCCGGCGTGGTGAGCAAGAGCGCGTAATCGACTCCGACTTTGACGCCGGCGAGGGGCACGGCCTTGTGGCCGATGTTCGCGAGGTTGTTGGCGTCGAAATCGGTCATCGGCAGGAATTCGTAGTAAATTCCGGCGTCTGTCATCAGGCGCAGACCCGCGATGGCTTCCGAATCCTGAGTGGCGATGAAGGCCTCGGAAGCCGGATAAACCTCGTGGAAATTCACGCCGGGGCCGAGGGCCGCGCGCAGCTCTTCGTCAAACGGTCCGATGGGAACGCCGCCGTGGACGAAGCACTCCAAATTGGGCCAGATGCCCTGAAGATTGAGGGCTCGGGCCTTGCCTTTGACCGAGTGGGCGCGCAGCGCTTCGGCGAGGATGAGGACCCAACTCGGGATGCCGGCGAGGAGAGAGATATTGAGCGACGAAGTGCGGGCGGTGATGGCGGCGATTTTGGCGGGCCAATCGGCCATCTGGGCGATGGCGGCGCCGGGTTCGTAGAGGTGTTTCTCAACCCAAGGCGGCAGATTGAGCGCGGTGATTCCGCTGAGATCGCCGGCGTAGGCTTGGAACGGTTTGGACTCGGGGATGGCGGTGAGTTTGGTCGCGCCGCCGAGGAACAGATGGCGACCGCGGAAGACGCCCGCGTCGCCGACCCGGGCCGTATAGTAAAGGAGGGAATCGAGCCCGGCCTTGCGGAAGTGGGCGAGCATGCCCTCGGTGACAGGGAGAAACTTGGTGCGCCCGACGGTGGTGCCCGAGGAGACGGCGTAGAACGCGCAGGTGTCGGGCCAGAGCACATCGGCCTCGCCCTGCTTCATTTTTTCGATGGCCGGGGCGAAGTTCTCGTAAGTCCTCAGCGGCGTGGCGGTTCGGAAAGCGTCGGGGCCAAGTTTCTCGCCGACGCCGGCGTTGGGCCAGAAACGGGTCTGGGCGAACTGGGAGGTGAGCCGGGCGAGGGTGGCTTCCTGGTCGCCGACGGCGGTCTTTTTACGACGCAGGCGTGAGGCGGTGCGGGCCGTGAGCAGGCCGGTGCCGATGGTGATGAGACTCTTGGGCCAGACGGGCATGATTTCGGGAACTCGGACAGGCCGAGGCAGGGCCGCCGAGCGCGGAGCGGCAAGCGTATTCACGCAGCCAGCCGAAACTTACCCGATTTTAGCCCACGATAGAAGGCGGTGATGGGCGGCAGAAATTGGAAGTAGTGGAAAATCAGCGAGGCGTGTTGGACCGGGCTCGTGCCGCCGCCCACCACGTGCAACGTGCCGGCCGGGAAAAACGCGGACAGCGTGGTGGCGAGCGCGGCGCGCGTGGGCGAACGCTCGTGCAGGACGGCGGTTTCTTTCTCGGCGTAGAGCACCAGCGACGGGGCGTTGCTCAACGGACGCGGACCATCGTCCCACGCGGAGAGAGCGGGCAATTCACGGAGAGCCGAGAGCCGTTCGCAGGCGCCGGTGAAGTCGATGGACTGGATGGCGGAGATCACGTGCGAGTGGAGGTGACGCAGCTCGGCGACCGACATGAGAGCGCGAAGCGAGGCTTGGTTCTGCGCGCCGGCTTCGAACATTTTGGTGAAGATGACGCGGGCCTTCTCGATGACCCCCGGGTTAACGGAGCCGCCCGCGTCGAGGAACGGCTTTAGGGCGCGGCCGATGAGCGTCGAGGGCTTGGGTTCGTCGGGCGCGACTATATCGGCGGCACAGGCGACGGGGCTGACGAGGATTGTGCCGGCGATTTCAAGGGAGCAGCCGGCGAGACGGGAGCGGCGCAGCCACTCGATGATGAGGCCCGCGCCGAAGCTGACGCCGAAAAGCGCGGGACGTTGGCCCTGGCGGTTGAGCTCTGCTACGAGGTCGTCGAGTTGCGCACAGATGAGATCGAGGGAAAAGCCGGCGCGCGGGTAGTTGAGATAATAAACCGAGCCCTGCTTCAGGAGGAAGCCGCGCAGCAGAAAAACCTGCTCGGTCGCGTCGGGCACGAAGCCGCCGAGCACGATCGTGGGCACGGGGCCGGGGCGTTTCTCGGTGAGAAGGGTGGCGAGCTGGTGAGGGCCGGCGGCACCGGAGGCGAGGACCGCATCGCGGGCTCGCGTATTCGGGGACAGGTGAGGCAGCGGGCGCGGCGGACGGAGCTTATAGCCGGCGGTGCGGAGGAACGTGTGGAGGGGTTGGGGCGGGGTAAACCGCGTGAAGGCGGCGAAGACCGAAAGGGCGGGGGAAAGCGTGAGCGCGGGCATCAGGCTACGACGGCTCGGGGCCACGGGCGCGGCAAAATCAAAGCGGCGTCGTCACCGAAACGTTACGCGTTCGAGACGCTCGTGTAACGGACGTGTGGCGGGATCGGAGCGGGAGCCAGGTGAAGGTTTCAGATTGCGGGTCGGCGCTCGGGCGCTCCCATTAAGCGTTCATGCCGTTGCCGCCGATTTTGCAGGAAGACGAGACGTTCATCGCGTTCGACAAACCGAGCGGGATGCTGATCGCGCCCGATCGTTGGGACAAAAAACGGGAGAACATGATGGGCCTTGTGCACGACAAATTCGGTCACGGCGTGGCCAACGTGCACCGGCTCGATGCGGACACGAGCGGCGTGGTGCTGTGTTCGAAGTCGAAGGTGGCGTTGGATTATCTGAGCGGGCAATTTCAGTCGAAGACGGTCGGCAAGGTCTATCTCGCCCTCGTGGTGGTGCTGCCGCCGGAGCGGGCGATGAAAGTTGTGAAGGCGGTGCGCGGTCCGGACGGGGCGCTGCCGCCGGAGTTCACGATGGATCAAGCGCTCGGCGAGGATGAGCGGCAGCCGGGGCGAATGCGGATTTTCAAGGGGCGCGGGGGCAAGGCGAGTGTGACGGAGTTTCGCGTGCTGGAGAATTTCGGGCGCTTCGCGTGGGTCGAGTGCCGGCCGCTCACGGGGCGGACGCACCAGATCCGCGTGCACCTGGCGGCGGCGGGCGCGCCGATTCTGAACGATGTATTTTACGGCGATCCCGAGGTGCAGCTCCTGCTCTCGGGCTTGAAGCGGGGCTACAAAGGGCGCGCAGACGAGAAGCCGTTGATCTCACGGCTGGCGCTGCATGCGAGCGCGTTGACGGTGAAGCATCCGACGACGAAAGAGCCGCTGACGATCACCGCGCCGTTGCCGCATGAGTTGGAAGTCGGGCTGAAGTATCTGCGGAAATTTGCGGCGGGCGGGCGGTGAGGCGAGAGGCGTCGATGCGGGGTAGGGTCACCCCGCCTACATTTCGGAGCGGAGGGTCCCGTGGACTCAGAGCGCGGCGAGGGCGGTGCGGGCGCGGGACTTGGCTTCGGCGTCGTGTTTGCCGCGGTCGGGCATCGCGAGGCCTTTTTCGAATTCGGCACGGGCGCGGGCTTTGTCGCCGTCGGCGGCGAGGGCGAAGCCGAGTTCGAGGTGGTGGTTGAGTTCGCCGGGCTCGAGGGCGACGGCGCGGCGGAGATGATGGACGGCCTCGGCGGTGGTTGCCGCGGGCAGTCCGCCGTAAATCAGGCGAACGAAAAAGCGGGTGGCGGCGCCCAGGGTGGCGACCTCGTAGTGCCAACGGCCGATGACGTGGTGGGCCCAGGCGTAGTTGGGGTCGAGGGCGAGGGCGCGCTCGGCCTCTTCCTTCACGAGGCGCGAGTATTTGATTTTGGTTTTCGTGTCACTGTAGACGCCGAGTTTGCCGTGGCAGATGGCGAGGGAGAGAACGTTCTCGGCTTTGTCGGGGGCGAGGGTGACGGCGCGTTGCGAGTATTCGAGGGCGGTCTGGGCGTAGCGGCGGCGTTCTTCGTTGGTGGTCAGCTCGGTGATGAGATCGGAATACTGGCGGGCGATTTTTTGCAGGATGGCGTCGTCGTTGGGTTTCGCCTTGTCGGCGGCGAGGTAGAGCTCGAGGGCGCGGCGGGAATCGAGCTTGGCCTCGGCGGCGCGGGCGTCGGCGAGGAGGGCCGAAACGTCGGCCGCGAGGGCGGAGGCGGCGCCGGCGAGAAAAAACAGGAAGAGGCGGCCGAGGCGCATGGTTTAAGGTTTCCTGAAAAGATAATGGCTCACGAGCCATTCTTCGCCGGCGCGGTAGCCCCAGAGTTCGGCGCAGCTCATGTAGAAGACGCGCCAGTAGGCCCACCATTTCGTGGCGTTTTCGGCGCCGTAGGTTCGGACGAAGATCGGGAAAATCTCGGCGCGGTGGGCGTCCATGTTTTGGAGCCAGTGCTCGGCGGTCTGTTGGTAATGGCGGCCGTTAACTTTCCAGTCGGAGACGGCTTTGAGGTCGTCTTGGAACTGCAACATGAGGTCGTGGGCGGGCATTTGTCCGCCGGTGAAAAAATGGCGGCTCATCCAATCGGAGGCGTCGCGGGCGACGAAGTGGTAGCTGAGGCGGTGGTGGGTAAAGATGTGCGTAAAGAGCAGGCCGCCGGGTTTGAGCCAGCGGGCGATGTTGGCGAAGAGGCGTTGGTAATTTTTGAGGTGCTCGAACATCTCGACGGAGACGACGCGATCGAACTGCGCGGGCGCGGTGTCGAAGACGTTGATATCGGCGGTGACGATCGTGAGGTTGGTGAGGCCGCGTTTCTTCGCCTCGGCGTCGATGTGCTCTTTCTGGGTGCGGGAGTTGGAAATCGCGGTGATCCTTGAGCGGGGAAATTTTTTGGCGTTGTAGAGGCAGAGGGAGCCCCAGCCGCAGCCGAGTTCGAGGATGGTCTGGCCGTCGACGAGTTGGGCGCGCTCGGCGTAGAGGGCGAGCATGGCGTCCTCGGCTTCGTCGAGGGTTTCTTTGCCGGTGGGATAGAGGCAGCCGGAGTATTTTAGTTTTTTGCCGAGGCAGAGTTGGTAGAAGCGGGTGGGGACTTCGTAGTGCTGCTCGTTGGCGGCGGCGGTCTGCTCGGCGAGCGGGCGGGTCTTGAGGTCGGCGACGTAGGCTTCGCGGTTATAAACGGCGGAGTCCTCCCGGATGCGCTGGGCGAGCAGGCGGCGGATGCCGATGCGCACAAGCCAGTCGGGAAGAACGTTTTTCTCGAGCAGGGAATCGATCATGGAGGGCGGCGGGCGATGAAATCTTTCTCTTTCGTCTTTCTCTCAATCTTTCTCCCAACCCGACAGACAACGGACTCTGACGAAAGAGAACGATAAAGACGAAAGAGAACGATAAAGAGGAAAGAGAACGATAAAGAGGAAAGAGAAAGAGGCTTTAGGAGGGCGGGAGTTTCTTCGGGAACCACGGCATGAAGGCGCTCGTGGTTTGTTGGTAACGGCGGTAGGCGTCGCCGCGGCTGCGGATGGATTGCTCCTCGGTCATGGGGATGCCGGTCACGCGGAGCAGGAGATAGAGAATACTCGCGGGGCCGAGAATCGCGATCCAGCCCCACGGCGAGCCGAGGGCGAAGACGAAGAACCCCACCCAGATAAGCCATTCGAAAAAGTAGTTGGGATGCCGGCTGTAGTGCCAGAGGCCGACGGCGCAGACCTGGCCTCTGTTGGCGGGGTTCTTTTTGAAGGCGGCGAGTTGGGCGTCGGCCAAGGCTTCGCCGCTGATGGCGATGAGCCAAAGGGCGGCGCCGGCGATTTCAAGCGGGTGGAGGGACGGGGCGGGGTTGACGGCGGCGACGATGAAGGCGGCGCCGAGCAGAACGACGGACGCGGCCTGCATCTGGAAAAACCAGAACATCTTTGAGACAAAGTTGGCGGCCCAGTCTTTGCGCAGTTGGAGGTAGCGGCCGTCTTCGACGGGGTGGTGGCCGATGACGCGGATCGCGAGGTGCGTGCCGAGCCGCAGGCTCCAGATGAGCGCGAGCGAGGCGATGAGCGCGCGACGCACGGGCCAGCCGGAGGCGGTGGCGGCGTAGAAAAGGGCGAGCAGGCCGAAGGCGTAGGACCAGGCGATGTCGACGATGCCGTAGTTGTCGTAGCGGCGGGCGACGACATAGAGCGCGGCGAAAAGCGCGCAGAGACCGGCGAGCGCGAGGGCGATGAGGACGGGGGCGGACATAAATCAGGTGCGGCGCGCGAGGGCGTTGCCGAGGCGGCGGAGGGCGGGGCGGGTGGCGTAGTAGAGGATGGCGGTGATGATCGGGACGCTGATGATCCAGGCCGTGAACGCGTGGACACCGACCATGCCAAACTTGGCCCAGAACTCGCCCTGGGACGTGAGGAAAAGGCGGGAAACCTCGACGGGATCGAAGGGCATCGCGGCGGCGCCAAAAATCGCGGCGCCGATCTTGATGTAGACCGCGACCATCGGAATCCAGATCGGCCACATGAGCTGGTTGAGCACTTGGATGATCGGCTGGTTGAGTTTGAAGGCGGCCGCGACGGCGAAGCAGAGGATCGTGGTGAAGCCGAGGAACGGAAACAGGGAAAGGGCGACGCCGAGCCCGATCGTGAAGGCGATGCGGTCGGGGGTGATGCCTTGGGTGAGCTGTGCGGTGATCGGGCCGAGGATGCGGCGACGGAAAAATGACGGCTTGGGTGCCGCGGGATCGGGCGGCGGCGCGGGGGCGGGCGAGACGACGGGCGCGCTCATTTTAGGAGCGACCAGAAGCCGAGGGTGTAGATCGCGATGCCGATAACGGTGAGCCCCACGGGAAGCGCGAAGCGGGGCGGGTTGCGACGGGTGAAGACCTGGTCGAGTTCCTCGATGCGGGAGATGCGGAAGAGCTCGACGAGCATGTAGAGCGACATGGCGAGGTTGCCCCAGAGGATGATCGCGATGAACCAGAGGACACGGAGGGCGACGGTGGTTTCTTTCCACGCGACCCAAACGAAAAAGGCGATGAACGCGAAGTAGGCATCGAAGAGCGTGGCTACGACCCACCGGTCGCGGATAACGGGTCCGGCGATGAATTCGCCGAGCGGCTGGCCTACGCTGGCCCAAGAGGTGACCCAGAGCATCGCGGCGAAAATGGCGATGAACAGAAAGCGGAGGAAGAGGAGCATGGGAGCGGAGCGGGGGAGAACGTTTAACGCTGAATTTTTGACGCCGAACGATTAAGGGCGGAAAACCGCGCCCGGAGGTCGCGGGGCTACCTCAGAGGGCGAGATTGTTGGCTCGGGTGTGGAGGGTGTGGACGACGGAGATGTTGCGCAGGGCGAAGGCGGCTTCGCAGTAGCTGAGATAGTAGCTCCACTTGCGGATGAAACGCTCGTCGAAGCCGAGGGCCTGGACCTGCTCCAGGCGGGCGCGGAAGTTGTCGTGCCACACGCGGAGGGTGCGGGCGTAGTCGGGACCGAAATCATCTACGGCGTGGAGCACGAAACCGCCGGCGCGGGCGAGCTCGGTGTTGACGCGGTTGAGCGAGAGCAGGAGGGATCCGGGAAAAATGTGCTTCTGGATGAAGTCCACGCCGCTGCGGAATTTTTCATAGCGGTCGTCGGGGCAGGTTATGAATTGGAGAGCCAGCAGCCCTTCGGGTTTGAGGCATCGGTGGAGAATCGCAGTGAACTCGGGGAGGTAACGGTGGCCGATGGCTTCCATCATTTCGATGGAGACGATCTTGTCGAATTGGCCGTTGAGGTCGCGGTAGTCGCGGAACTCGACGGTCACGCGGTCGGCGAGGCCGGCGGCGGCGATGCGGGCGCGGGCGTATTCGAGCTGTTCGCGGGAGATGGTGACGGTGGTGACGCGGCAGCCGTAGGTGCGCGCGGCGTGGAGGGACCAGCCGCCCCAGCCGGTGCCGATCTCGAGGACATGGTCGGTGGGTTGGAGGCGGAGGTGGCGGCAGAGGGAGTCGTTTTTCTCGCGTTGGGCGGCTTCGAGGGTGAAGCCGGGCTGCGTCCACTTCGCGGCGGAATACATCATCGACGGGTCGAGGAAGAGCGCGAAGAAATCGTTGGAGAGATCGTAATGTTCGCTGATATTGCGCTGGGCGGTGGCGCGGGAATTGGGGCGCAGAAGGTGGCCGATGCGGTTGATCCAGCGGAGGGAGTTGAGGGCAATGTCCTTGGCGCGGGTGGCGCCGGCGAGCGTTGGAGCCGAGTCGACGTTGAGCACGAAGAAGGCAATGACGGCGGTGAGATCGGGGGTCTCCCAGTCACCGTCGATGTAGGACTCGGCGAAGCCGATGTCGCCGGCGAGGGCGCATTTGTTGAAAAACCGCTCACGGCGGATGCGAATGGTGGCGGCGGCGGAGAGACCGAGTGGGAGGCGGCGGGCGAGAGCGTCGGCGTGCGTGCCGAGGTCGTGGACGGTGCCGTCGGCGAGCTCGAGGCGCAGATGGCCGCGGGTCATTTCCCCGAAGGCGCGCAGGACGGCGGCACGGAAGAACGACGGTTTGACGCGGGCGGAGAGGGGCGCGGTCGAGGTGGTGACGGAGTCTTGATTCATGCGGCTTCGGAGGGGACGGAAAGTTTGGCGACGGGCGCAGGGCTCGGGGCGGAGTGGGCGATGGAGGCGTGGGGGCGGTAGAGGTCGCGCTGGTCGGGCGCGCGGGCGGCCTTGGCGAACCAAGGCAGGCGGCGGAGCCAGAGGAGGGCGGCGTGCCAGTGGATGAGGGCGATGATACGGAGGGTGATGGCGGGGTATTTCAGTGAAAACCACGCCAACCGTGAGCCTGTCAGCTCGCGGCGGGGGCCGGCGAGGGTGCTCGTGAGGGTGCGATCGGCGCCGATGTAGTCGTCGATCTGGATGGAGAGTCGCTCGCCCGGGGTGCGGAGGGTGAAGTCGAAGGCGGTGTCGACGTCGGAGAACGGGGAGACGTAAAAGTGCTTGGGCGTTCGGCGGTGGAAGGCGGTGGTGCCGTTACCACCGGTTGGGAGTTGAGAGTTGAGAGCTGAGAGTTCGGAGTCGGAGGCGGCGGGGGCGAGGCGGGTCTCGGGGCCGAGGAAGTAGGGCTTCATTTCCTTGAAGGTATTGGTCACCTCGGCGAGGGAGGCGACACAGTTGCCGGCGGCGTCGTAGCAATAATAGAACGAGACGGGGTTGAAGAGGTAGCCGAGGACGCGGGGAAGGGTCACGAGGACGACGCGGCCGCCGGTGAGGTCGATGGTGTGGGTGGCGAGGAACGCGGTGATTCTCGATTTTAGATTTTGGGCTTTCGAGTTTTGATTGTCGGAACCGGCCGAAGCGGGCGGGCTACCCGCGCTCTCGGGGGAGGCGTGGTGGAGCGGTTCGCCGGTGGGGAAGAAGTCGCGGTCGCGGAAGGAAAAAACGTTGGGGCGATTCAGGGAAAAGAGGGGGAGGCGCCGGTGAAGTTCGGGGAGTTCGTCGAGGTCGAAGGCGAACAGGAAGATGCGGTAGGCGAAGCGGTGCTCCTTCGGCGAAAAACGATGATGCAGCACGGTGCATTCATAGAGGCTGGAACGGAGGGCGGGCACGGTAGGCGGAAACGTTTGATGACGTAGCTTCTACGATCAAGTGCGGGCTGCGGA
>CALSBN010000071.1:0-20760 GCA_943373185.1 Opitutus sp. GAS368
CACGACTTGGCCCTCGGTGAAGTGAATCTTGATGAGCGTGCCGGTGACTTGGGAGCGCACGGTGGCGGTGCGGCTGGGCTCGACCGCGCCGATCGCGTCGAGAGTAAGCGGGACGACCCGGCGCTCTACCTTGCCGGCGACAACCGGAGCCGCGCCGCCGCCGCCGCGCCCGGCCGGTGGCTTGGCTTTGTCGGCGCACCCCGTAAGTCCCAGAAGCAGGCCAAGTCCGAGCAATGAAAAGAGCAGGCGTTGGGCGCCGGGATTTAGGGGACGGTGTAACATCGGTGAAAAGGGAACGTGCACAATAAACAGGGTGAAGCAGGCGAAAAGACGAGCGAACGCAGTAAGAGTTTCGGATCAGGCGGTCGCAAGATGCGTGCCACGAAGGCCGGCCGCATCCCGTCATATCACTAACGTTTTCCTTGCTAGGGTTGGGCGCTGAGATTTCCCTCGAAAGACCATTGTCTCTATGAAAGTCCTCGTTGCCGATAAGATCTCACCCAAAGGAGTAGCCTACCTGCGCGCGCAGCCGGGCTTGGAAGTCATCGAGGCTTACGGTTCTTCGCCCGAAAAGGTGTTGGAATTGGTCAAGGACGTCCACGCGATCGCCGTGCGCTCGGAGACGAAGATCACCGCAGCGGTGTTTGCCGCGGCTCCGCTTTTGAAAGTGGTCGGTCGGGCCGGGGTCGGGGTGGATAATGTCGATGTCGAGGCGGCCACGGAGCGCGGCGTTATCGTCATGAATACGCCCTCGGGCAACACCATCGCGACCGCCGAGCTGACGTTTTCCCATATCTTGTGTGGCGCCCGGCCGGTGCCGCAGGCGGCGGCTTCCATGAAGGCGGGCCAATGGGACCGGAAGAGTTTTTCCGGCATCGAGCTTTTCAAGAAGACTCTCGGCGTCGTCGGTTTTGGTCGGATCGGTGGCGAGGTCGCAAAGCGAGCCCAAGCTTTCGGCATGCGGGTCTTGGCTTACGATCCTTACCTCGCACCCAGCCGCGCCAAGGCCATGCAGGTGGAGGCGGTCACGCTCGACGAACTGCTTGCCCAATCGGACTACATCACGGTCCACATGCCGCTCACCGACGATACCAAATACATGATCGATGAAGCCGCCTTCGCGAAGGCGAAGAAGGGCCTGCGGATCTTCAACTGCGCTCGCGGCGGGATCATCAAGGAAACCGCCCTGATCGCGGCGGTGAAATCCGGTCAGGTTGCCGCCGCCGGTCTCGACGTCTTCGAAGAGGAACCGTTGGCCAAAGACAGCGAGCTCCGCAGCCTCGCCAACGTCACCCTGACACCGCACCTCGGCGCCTCGACGAGCGAGGCACAAGAGGCGGTCGGCATCGAGGTCGCCGAGCAGATCGCCGACGTGTTGCTCAACGGCGCCGTCCGCAATGCCGTCAATCTTCCTTCGGTCGACGCCGCCACCGCCAAGATCCTTGGGCCCTACCTCGATCTCGGCGCCAAGCTCGGCACCTTGGTGCAGCAACTCGCACTCCCGGCCGTCGCCAAACTCCGGATCACCTACTACGGCAAGATCGTCGATCTCGACGCCAACGCCATCACCCGGGCCATCCAGCGCGGCTACCTCGCGCGCATCAGCGGCGACGGTGTCAATGTCGTCAACGCCCCCGTGATGCTCGAGCGCCTCGGCCTCAGCCTCGAAGTCGTGAAGTCCACCGACGACTCCGATTACACCGAACTCATGTTGGTCGAAGCGGTCGCCGCCGACGGGGCCGTGCGCAGTGCAGCGGGCACGTTGATCACCAAGGCCAACACCCCGCGCATCGTCGCGGTGAACGGTCGCGCCGTCGAAGTCGCCGCCACCGGCAAGCTCCTGATCATCGAAAACGCCGACGCTCCCGGGATGATCGGCTACGTCGGCACGCTGCTCGGCAAAGACCGGGTCAATATCGCCAACATGTCTCTCAGCCGGCAGCAGGCGGGCGAGACCGCGCTCATGGTGATCAACCTCGACAGTGAACCGAGCGCCACCGCCCGCGCCGAGCTGAAGTCCCACGCGGCCATCAAGCTCGCGAAGTTCATTCAACTCTAAACCACGGTTCTTCGCTCCACGGTGTTCGCCGCCCTCGTCTTCACTGCGCTTGTCGGGTATCTGTTGGGCTCGCTGCCTTTCGGCTCACTCGTCGCGCGCGCGAAGGGCGTGAACATCTTTGAGGTCGGCAGCAAGAATCCCGGTGCGACCAATGTGCGTCGCGTGCTCGGTGCCGGTCCGGGCAACCTCGTGTTTGCCCTCGACGCGCTCAAGGGCGCGGTCGCAGCGGCGTGGGCACTGGGCGCGCTTGGGTCTACCGCGGTCGTCGATCTCGACGCGCCGGTGCTCAATTTGCTCAACCGCACCTACGCCGGGGCCGACTGGGTGAGCCTCGGCATGGCGGGCCTCGTGGGCGCGCTGCTCGGACACAGTTTTTCGTGCTTCACCGGATTTCGCGGCGGCAAAGGCGTCGCCACGGCGACGGGCGGTTGCCTCGTGCTGATGCCGATCGCGACGTTGATCGGAGCGGCCGTTTGGGCGGCGACGTTTTATTCGAGCCGCTACGTTTCGCTCGCCTCGATCTTCGCGGCGCTGGCCTTGCCGGTTTCGGTCTATTTTTTGAATCAACCGTTGCCGCTCGTGACCTTCGCCGGCGTCGCCGCACTTTTCGTCATTATCCGGCACCGGTCGAACATCACCCGGCTGCTCAACGGCACTGAGAACCGCTTCGTCAAAAAATCCGCGCCATGAGCTCCCTCCCGACTTACACGATCGGCATCTGCGGTTTTGGCACCGTCGGCCAAGGCGTCTGGAAACACCTCACCCGGGCCCGCACGACGATCGAGGCGCGGCTCGGGGCCAAGCTCGTGCTCGCGCGCGCGTCGGTCCGCGACCTCAGGAAGGCCCGCGGCGTAAAGATCCCCGCGGCCAAGCTCACCGCGGATCCGCTCGCCATCGCGACCGATCCGAAGATCGACATCGTCTGTGAGCTGATGGGCGGCACCGGATTCGCCCGCGAGGTCACCCTTGCGGCGCTCACTCGCGGCAAGATCGTGATCTCGGCCAACAAGGCGCTGATTTGTGCCCATGGCGCGGAGATTTTTGCCACGGCGCGGAAGCACGGCGGGCATTTCTTTTTCGAAGCCAGCGTCGCCGGCGGTATCCCGCTCATCAAGGCCCTGCGCGAGGGCCTCGTCGCGAATCGTTTCACGCGGATCTACGGCATCCTTAACGGCACGTGTAACTACATCCTCACGCAAATGGAGGAACACGACGCGCCCTACGCGACCGTCCTCGCGGATGCGAAACGCCTGGGCTACGCCGAGGCCGACGAGTCGCTCGACGTCGACGGCTGGGACACCGCGCACAAGGCCGCGGTCCTCGCCTGGCTCGCGCACGGAATGTGGGTCCAGCCCGACCGCATGATCGTCGAAGGCATCAGCCGCATCACTCCGGCCGATTTCAAGACCGCCGCCACCCTCGGCTACGGCATCAAGTTGCTCGCCGTCATCACCCGCGACTATGCGACCGACGAACTCAGCGTGCGCGTGCAACCGACCCTGCTGCCCGAGGGCAACGTGCTCGCCAATGTAAGCGGTGTGTTCAACGCCGTCTCCGTCACCGGCGACGTCGTCGGCACCACCCTCTATATCGGCCGCGGCGCCGGGCAGGATGCGACGGCCAGTGCCGTCATCAGCGACATCGGCGACGCGGTCGCGCTGCTGCGCCATGGCAAGGGCGCCCACCATATGGGCGACGATGCGCCGTTGTGCACCGATTGTCGGCTTGCTCCCCCCGAGCGGATCCGCGGCCGTTACTATGTGCGCCTTTCGGTGAAGGATCAGCCCGGGGTGCTGGCCCGCGTCGCCTCGGTTATGGCGAAACACCATGTGAGTATCGCCAGCGTGATTCAGACTCCCTCCGAGCGGGCGGGCGCCGCTTCGCTCGTGCTGACCACCCACGAGAGCGACGAGCGCGCCATCCGGGCGACGCTCAAGAACCTGGGCGGACTCGCCAGCGTGCTCGAGGAACCGGTGCTCCTCCGCATCGGAGACTTCAACGACTGATCCTCTTCTTTAAACCTGACCATGGCCCGTATCGTCCAAAAATATGGCGGCACCTCCGTTGGTGACGTCGAACGCATCAAGAAAGTCGCCGAGCGCATCAAGGGCACCCGCGATGAAGGCAACGAAGTCGTCGTCGTCGTCTCCGCCCGCGCCGGCGTGACCAACGAGCTCATCGCCCGGGCCAAGGCCGTGTGTCCCGATCCCAGCGAGCGCGAGCTCGACCAGCTTTTGGCCATCGGTGAACAGGAGACGATCGCCCTCGTGGCGATGGCGCTCCAAGGCATCGGAGCCGACGCCGTAAGCTACACGGGACAGCAGGCCGGCATTTTCACCGACAAGGTCCACACCAAGGCGAAGATCCAGGGCATCAACCCCAAGCCCATGGAAAAGGAACTGAAGGCCGGCCGCGTCATTATCGTCGCCGGTTTCCAAGGCGCCGACGACGAGGGCCGCACGACCACGCTCGGCCGTGGCGGTTCCGACCTCACCGCGATCGCGCTCGCGGCGGCCCTGAAGGCCGACAAATGCGAAATCTACACGGACGTGGACGGCGTCTACACCGCCGACCCTCGCAACGTGAAGAACGCGAAGAAAATTCCCGAGATTAGTTACGACGAAATGCTCGAGCTCGCCTCGTCCGGTTCGAAAGTCATGCAGTCGCGTTCGGTCGAGTTCGCGGCGAAGTATGACGTCGTGTTCGAAGTCCGCTCCTCCTTTAACCACAATCCAGGAACCATCGTGAAAAAAGAAGTCGCCTACATGGAAAAGGTCGTCGTCCGCGGCGTCGCCGTCGACAAGGACCAAGCCAAAATTATCGTCAGCAACATCCTCGACAAACCCGGCTCTGCGGCCCGCGTCTTCCGTGCCCTCGCCGACGCTTCGGTGCTCGTCGACATGATCGTGCAAAACGTCGGCCGTCACGGCGTCGCCAATCTCACGTTCACCGTTCCGCAGACCGACACGCGCAAGGCCGTCAAGGCGCTCGAGCCCGTGCTCGCCGAGATCGGCGGCGGCCAGGTGGCCGTGCACGAACACATCGCGAAACTCTCCGTCGTGGGCGTCGGCATGAAGACGCACAGCGGGGTGGCCGCGACGCTCTTCCAGTCGCTGGCCGACGCGGGCATCAACATCGAACTCATCAGCACCTCCGAGATCAAAATCTCCGTCGTGATCGACCTCGACCGGGTCGACGAAGCGGCGCGGGTCGTGCACGGCGCGTTCGAGCTGGACAAGGTCTGAGTCCGCGGGGCGCGGCTTGGCCGCGCCCTCGGGCGTCGTCAAGCGACGCCCCTACACCGATGAAATTCATCTCCACTCGCGGTCAGACCGAGCCGCTTGGTTTTTCGGATGCCGTCGCCACCGGGCTCGCGCCGGATGGCGGACTGTTTTTGCCGGAAACGATGCCGCAGTTTTCGGCGGCGGATTTGGCGCGGTTCGAGCCGCTGGGCTATGCCGAGCTGTGTTTCGAGTTTTTACGGCGCTTCGCGACCGACATCCCGGCCGAGACGCTGCGCGCGCTCATCGCGAAATCCTACACGACCTTTGCCGATCCGGGGATCGCGCCGCTGCGGTCGCTCGGAAAAAGTCGTTACGCCCTCGAGCTTTTCCACGGGCCGACGCTCGCGTTCAAAGACTTCGCGTTGCAGCTCCTCGGCAACCTTTACGGCCACCAGTGCGAGGTGCGGCGCGAGACGATCAACGTGCTTGGCGCGACTTCGGGCGACACGGGCGCGGCGGCGATTCACGGGCTGCTCGGCAAGCCCGGCACCGCGATTTTTGTGCTCTACCCCGATGGCCGCGTGTCGCCGTTACAAGAGCGACAGATGGCGTGCACGGGCGCGGAGAACGTCTTCGCGCTCGCCGTGGACGGTTCGTTCGATGACGCGCAGACGGCATTGAAGGAAATTTTCGGCGACCAAATATTCCGAAAGCACCACCGGCTCTCGGCCGTGAATTCCGTGAACATCGCGCGCGTGCTCGCGCAATGCGTCTACTACCTCTGGGCGTGGTTACGGTTGCCCGCGGGCGAACGCGGCAACGTCGAGTTCGTGGTGCCGACGGGGAATTTCGGCAACGTGCTCGCCGGTTGGTGGCTCCAGCAGATGGGCGTGCCGATCGCCGGTTTCAAGGTCGCTACAAACCAGAACGATATTCTCCACCGCATGTTCTCGATCGGAGAGTATCGTGCGGGTGCGGTGCTGCCCAGCGCGGCGCCTTCGATGGACATTCAGGTGGCGTCGAATTTCGAGCGCTTCATCTACGCCAGCGTGGGTCGCGACCCGGCGCGGGTGCGTGAAGTGATGGCGACGTTCAAGGCCACGGGCGCCTATCGGTTTGAGCAGTTCGACCGCGGGATTTTCTCTTCGTCGCGTTGCACGGATGCCGAGATTCCCGCGATCATCGCCCGCGTCTTGCGCGAAGATGGCTACCTGGTCGATCCGCACACGGCGTGCGGATTCAAGGAGCTGAATCCCGATCGTGTCAGCGTGGTGCTGGCGACCGCCAGTCCGGCGAAATTTCCCGAGACGATTCAGGCGGCGGTCGGGATCGAGCCGACGCATCCAAGTTTGGAGGCGCTGAAATCGCGCCCGATCAAGAAGCACCTGATCAAAGCGACGCCTGCGGCGATCACCGCGTTCATCGAGCAACACGCGGTGTGACCGGCGGGCCGACCGTCAGTTCAGCGGGTGCTCTTTGAGCAATTCCTCGGTGGTGTAGAGCATCATGCGGCCGGGGTTTTTGGCGCGGACCTTCTCGACTTCCTCGGCTTTGATGGGAGCGGCTTCGTTGCCAAAACTGTTGCGCACGAACGTGAGCACGGCCGCGACTTCCACGTCGTTCAACATGCCGCCGAAGGGAGTCATCGGCACCTGTCCGTCATATTTTTTGCCGTTAACTTCAAGCGGTCCCATCAGGCCGTAGAGCGTGAGCTTGATCAGTCGCTCTGAGTCCTCGGTGACCCATGGACTCTTCGTCAGCGGAGGGAACGCGGGGTCGAGGCCTTTGCCATCCGCCTGATGACAGGTGACGCAATGGCCTTCGCGCAGGTAGATCTGCTGGCCCGCGAGGTATTGTTCCTGACCGGCGGTGTTGAGGTAGAGCGGGGCGGTGAGTTGCGGGTGCTCGGGCTTCTCGACTTCCGTGACACCGGCGAGGCGGTTGGAGGCGGTCTTCACAACCTCTTTGCTCCAGCGATCGAGCGGTTGGGCCGAACCGACGGCCACGATCTTTTTCGCCGCCGGCACATCCGGCAACCAGGACGCCGCGACGAGAGCCTCTAGGCGCACGCGGCCCTGTTCGTCGGCCGCGGCCTTTTCTAGCAAGGCGGCGTGGTCCGCGATTCGGTGGGTGTTGTAGCGCAACACGCGGACGGCGGCCGCGCGGGCGCGGAAATCGGACGACGCCAGCAACTCGCGCAGCAAGGGCTCGTCCACGGCGTTCATGCCCCAAGTGACCCAGAGCGCTTCGAGTTTTGCGTGGAGGTCGGTTTGAACAGCGGCCCACTTTTTCACGGCGGGCAGAACTTCGGAAACGGGGTGATTGCGGATCTCGCGGCGGGTGCGATAGCGGGTGCGGCTCTCGGGTTCTTTCAGATTTTCAAGCAAGGTGGCCAACGGGGCCCCGTCGATTTGCGCGGGTTTCACGAGTGGTCGTCCGGGATAGGTGATGCGGTAGATGCGGCCGTGGTTTTTGTCGCGCATGGGATCGCGCGCGTTGTGCTGCATGTGGCCGATGAGAGTGTTGTGCCAGTCGATCACGTAGAGGGAACCGTCGGGTGCGAATTCGAGGTCGACCGGCCGGAAGTTGCGGTCGGTGCTGGTGAGCAGGTCGTGGCGGAACGTGGTCTTCCAACCGGTGCCGTCATCCTCGATCTGGTGTTGTTTGATCCCGAGGAAGCCGATCGCGTTGCCGAGAATGATGTCGCCTTGGACTTCTTCGGGGAAGTGGCGGGAGGAGATGATCTCGAGTCCGGACGTGGGACGCACTTTTTCGGCGGCGGGAATGAGGTCGATGGTCGCCGGCGTCTTGCTCCCGAACGTGGGCTTTACCTGCATGGGCAAGGCCCAGTTCATCGCCGTGCCCGAGGTGAAGAGGAAGAAATCCTGTCCCCATCGGTCGAAGACGTATCCCCACGGATTGGGGATGTTCATCTGAATCGTGCGCTCGAGCATCCCGCGCTGCGGGCTGTAGCGGAAGAAGCCGCCGTCGACGCAGCGCACGGGGCCGTAAGGCGTCTCGACGTTGCTGTGCAGGAAAACGCCCTCGCAGAGCATGAACGCACCGCTGGGATCGGCGGTGTAGGCGCTGATGGCGTGGTGCGTGTCATGCGTATCGAAACCGCCGAGGATAATCTCCTGGCTATCGGCTTTGTCATCGCCGTCGGTATCGCGGAGGAGGACGAGATTCGGCTCTTGGGAGAGGTAGACTCCCTCGGGGGCGAATTCGAAACCGATGGGCAGATAGAGATTGTCGGCAAAGACCGTTTCTTTGTCGGCCTTCCCGTCGCCATCGGTGTCTTCGTAGATCAGGAGCTTGTCGTTGGGCAGAGCGTCGCCGGGTCGATAGGCGGGGTAGGCCGGCATCACCGCGACCCAAAGACGGCCGCGGTTGTCGAACGACAGTTGCATCGGGTTCGCGAGATTGGGGAATTCTTTCTCGCTCGCGAAAAGCTCGACCTTGTAACCCGGAGGAACGGTGAGCGCGGTGGCGCCTTCGTCGGCCCGGAGGATCTGAGTGGTGCCGTTCTTGATGCTGGGGGCGTAGTTGGTGGGCACGGGCGGCAGGACGTGCGTGGTGCTGTCGTCGACGGCGAGATCGTTCTTACGGCCCGCGGCGACTTCGTAGATGGCCATATCGCGCAACGCGGTCATCTCGCGGGTTTTTTTGACCTCGTCGGGATAATTCTGCGGGCCGTAGGGACCGTAGCGCCGGCCGTAGGCATGGACGCCGTTCACCAGGTTGTAGTCGTTGTTCCAAAAGTAGTCTTTCTGCGCCACTGCCCGGTGCACGAGCGCGGGATCGGCCTTCGAGGCGCGCGGTTGCTCGCCGTAGAGGCCGGTCGCAAGCAGCTTGGCGACGTGTTTATAGCCCTCGTCGTTGGGGATGAAGCCGCCCGTGGTGAGCGGCTCGCGGGCGTCTTTGTAGAGCGCCAGCATCGGGTTGAAGAGATCGATGAAGGTGAGGCCGTGCTTTTGCGCGACGGAGAAGATGGCCTTGGTGTAAAGCGCGAGGTTGATGTTCTCCTTCACACCGTCGGGCAGGTCCCGCTTCGCGGACAGGTTTTCGTAGGCGATCGGCGACACGAGCACGACGCGGGGCGCGGCTTGGCCGTTGTAGGCCCTCCCCAAAGTGTGCTGCACCCAGGCCTCCAGCTCGGCTTCGAAATTGGCGACCTTGGCCGGCCCGTCGAAGGATTCGTTGTAACCGAAAAAGGCGACGATGGTGTCGGCTTTGAGGTGTGTGAGCCATTGGTCGGGTGTTGGGAAGAATCCCTGGCCCCGATGGATCTTGAGTTCGGGATGGAATTTCTCGGCACCGGGAAACGCCCACTGGGAAGAACGTGATGGATGCGGCCGAAACCCGGGAGTGTCGCCCACATGACCCATGTTGCGGAAGAACAGCGCGTGTTCGGGGTAGCGGAGGGCGAGTTCGGTTTCGATGCGGTGATAGTAAACATCGCGCTCGGCGAGCCCGTTTCCGATGAGCACGATGCGTTCGCCTTTGGCCGGTGGCGCGACGACTTGCGGGCGGCGGGCGGTTGCCGGACCGGGTTCGGCCTTAAAGGTATGGGGCGCGTCGTATATTTTGGGCGGTTGCTTGGTGGCCGGTGCCTTCTTCGCCGCGGGCTTGTCCGCGCCTTCGGGTTGTTTGGCGGGTTGATTTTGACCGGCATCGGCCGCGACTTCCTGGACAAGCGGAGTGGCGGCGTGGATCGACGCGGCCAATGCCAAGGCAGCGACGACGAGAAGGGAAATTTTCGGGAGGGTCATAAAGGGGCGAAACAACGTGCTGAACCTTACGGCGGTGAAGTGAGACGAGAGAAGCCTGAATCCAATGCCGTCCGAAGAACGGTTAGGTGCGGAGTTCTGCCGGTGCACCCGAGTCGGCAAAAGCTCCCTTGCCAGTGTGGGCACGAATCGCAACGTGGCGGGTTCCCATGACCACCGCCGTCAAGATCTACGACACCACGCTGCGCGATGGCACGCAGGGTGAAGGCATCAGCTTTTCTGTGGCCGACAAGCTGCGGATTGCGGAGCGGCTCGACCAGTTTGGGGTGGACTACATCGAGGGCGGTTTCCCGGGCTCAAATCCGCGCGATATCACGTTTTTCGCCGAGGCGAAGCAGCTGAAGTTAAAGCATGCGAAGCTGGCCGCGTTCGGTTCGACCCGGCGCGCGGGCGGGAAGGCCGACGAGGATCCGCAATTGCGCACCCTCCTCGACAGCGGAATGCCCGTGATGACGATCGTCGGGAAAACGTGGACGCTCCACGTCACGGAAATTCTGCGGACGACGCTCGAGGAGAATCTCGCGATGATCGAGGACTCGACGCGCTACCTCGTCGCGCAGGGTCGCGAGGTGATCTACGACGCGGAGCATTTTTTCGACGGTTACAAATCCGATCCCGAGTATGCGATCCGCACGTTGGCGGCGGCGGTGCGCGGCGGCGCGAGCAATCTTTCGCTCTGCGACACCAACGGCGGCACGCTGGTTGATGAATTCAAGACCATCGTGGGTCATGCCGTGCGTGAGTTCGGCGCGGAGAAGATCGGGGTGCATTGTCACAACGACAGCGGGCTCGGCGTGGCGCTGACGCTCGCGGGCGTGACGGCGGGCGCGACGCTTGTGCAGGGCACGGCGAACGGTTACGGCGAGCGCGTGGGCAATGCCAACCTCACGACCGTGCTCGCGAACCTTTTTCTCAAGATGAACTGCACGGCGCGCTGTGCGGCGAATCTCGCGCAGTTGCGCGACCTGTCGCTCTTCTTCGACGAGCTGGCGAATCTGCGGCCGGACCCGAAGGCGCCGTTCGTGGGGTTGTCTGCGTTTGCGCACAAAGGCGGGCTGCACGCCAACGCGGCGCAAAAAGTAGCGCGGAGTTACGAGCACATCGACCCGGCGCTGGTGGGTAATCGCACGCGGGTGCTGGTTTCAGACATGGCGGGACGGAGCAGTCTCGCGCTGAAGGCCAAGGAACTTGGGCTCGAACTGGACGAGAAACGGCCGGAGATGAAGGCCCTGATCGAACAACTGAAGGAGCGGGAGTTTCGGGGCTACGAATACGAGGCGGCGGACGCATCGTTCCGGTTGCTGATATCGGCGGCGCTGGGCGAGCGAAAGACGTTTTTCGAGGTGGAGACATACCGTGTGATCATGGAGCGGCACGGCGAGGAGCTGTGGTCGGAGGCAACGGTAAAGGTTAAGGTCGGCGGCGAGTCGGTGCACACGGTGGCGGAATGCACCGGGCCGGTGGGTGCGCTGGACAAGGCGCTGCGCCTCGGATTGGAGAAGACGTATCCGCACCTGCGAGAATTGGTGCTACGGGACTACAAGGTGAGGATTTTGGAGAGCGGATCCGGGACGAATTCACGCACGCGGGTGCTCATTGAGAGCGGCGATGGCAAGGCCGTTTGGGGGACGGTGGGCGTGAGCGACAACATCATCGACGCCAGCTGGGAAGCGTTGCGCGATGCGGTGGAATACAAGCTTGCGCGCGGTTGAGGCCGCGGCCGGGTTCGGGCGGACGGGCGACGTTCAAGATTGGTCGGAAAAATATCTTGAACTCCGCGGGGCGAGCCGAGACTTTGCACCCTCACTTTGGGGTAGGATACTCAAGTGGCCAACGAGGGGAGACTGTAAATCTCCTGGCTTACGCCTTCTCTGGTTCGAATCCAGATCCTACCACCACTTTTTTGCCCCTGATGATTGTGACGCACGTTCATCCGCCGGCGAGGGCCAATATCTGCTGGCAGCAAACGACGGGCGGGCCGACTTCGTTAGTTGTGATCGGCTCGGGGCTTACAGACTTTGACCGTCCCCTCGGCCATAAATCGCGGGAAGATGAGACTGGGCTCGGCTGAAAGGTGACCGTGATTGGCGAGTTGCAACATCAGGCGGGTCAGGCGGTGGGCGAAGCTTTCGCCCTCGAACCGGTAGTGCGAAATGACTTCTTCAAAAAATTGATCATGGTCACGGGCGATCAGGGAGATGCGGTCGGGGACCTTGATACCGTGCTTGAGCAAGTGGACGACGACGAAAAAGACGAAGCGTGGCTTTGCGACCAGCAGGGCGGTCGGCGGGTGGGGTGATCCGAACAAGCCGTCGAGTTTCGTGGCCAGGTGGGCGGCTGTGCCGTTGTGGCGGACGATGACGGTGTCGGTCGGAGCCTCGCCGTGGCGCGGGGCGAGCCCCTCTTTGAAACCCTCCTCGCTCACCAAGTCGCCGGCGGCGTTCGAATTGGGCACGATGAAGGCGATGCGTTTGTGCCCTTTGGCCCGCAAGATCCCCGCGGCGTGGCGGCACACGGAACGGTAGTCGACGTCCAGTGAGGGGAGTTTCACCGCCGGATGGCATGAGCCGAGGACCAGCGCTGGAATCGCACTCGCGGCAAACCACTCCTGCAGTTCCTTGCCGAGGGAAAGCAGGACGCAGCATAGCACCCGGTTCTGCCTGAGGAACGCCTCGATTTTGCGCCGCTGGGTCGTGGCGCTGTTGGGTGGACAAACCAAGACTTCGGTGGTGAAGCCCTGTTCGGTCAGATGCGCCCGCATATCGCTGATTCCGCGATAGGCCGTGAGACTCATCTGCGTGAGTGGTTGGTGTGAGACCAATACAATGAGACGGCTCAGCGGTCGGTCGGCGCCCGACGCAGATGGTAGCAGTCGGTTGCGCTTACCGTGGTGAATCTCGATCAGCCGCTCCTTGGCGAGTTGTTGGAGCGCGGTGCGGATGGTGGGCCGACTGACCTTGAACATCTCGCAGAGGCGTCGTTCACTGGGGAGAAACTCCTGCCAGACGTTGCTCTGGACTGCCTTCTGGATGGCGGTCGCGGTTTGGGCAGACAACGAGAGGCGTCGCGGGATTTCGAGGGCTCCGGGTTGGGTGCTCATAAGAGTTTACCAGTAGAAGGTGGTGGCGAATCGGACTGTGGAAACCCAATTTTTCACCGATGAGCACCCCTGCGCGCGTTCCCATTTGGTCGGCAGTGCCGACGCCGTTGCATACTGATCTGACCGTAGACCTGAGCTCCTTGGAGCGGATGGTGACGGCCGCGGTCGCCGAAGGGGCGGAGGGTCTGTTCGTGGCGGGAACGTGTGGCGAAGGTCCCTGGCTGCCCGACCGAGAGCGGTCTCGTTTGATGGAGGCGGCGGTCCGCTTTGCGGCGGGGCGAGTGAAGATTGCGGCGCAGGTGTCGGACAATTCCGTTCCCCGCATATTGGATAACGCCTCCGTGGCGGCGGGTTGCGGCGTCGACTACGCGATCATCGCATCCCCGGCGACGATGTTGAATGCGACCCCCGACCGCATCGTCGGGCTGTTCGCCGAAGCGGCAACCGCCTGCCCGTTACCCGTGGGTATTTACGATCTCGGCCGGCATCGGCCGATCATGATTCCCGAAGACAGGCTCAAAGAGCTTTACCTGCTGCCACAGGTGAAGCTCGTCAAAGACAGCTCCGGATTGCCGGAGCGGCGGGCTGCGGCGCTGGCGGCACGCGCCGAGAAGCCTTCGCTGCGGTTGTTCAACGGCGATGAGTTCCGCTGCCTCGAGTATCTCGAAGCGGGTTACGACAGCATGTTGTTTGGCGGCGCGGTCGCCACGATGCCGCAGCTCCGTCTGATCGGTGAATTGTTTCGTGCGGGCCGGATCGACGAGGCGCGGGCAGTCGAGGCGGAGATGAAGCAGGTGCTTTTCGGGATCTACGGGGGCGAGAAGATCGCCTGTTGGTTGACCGGGCTGAAGCACTACATGGTGCGACGCGGGCAATTCACCTCGTCGGCGAGTTTTCTCGGCTATCCCCTGACCGATGACTGCCGCGCCTACATCGAGCGCTACGCGGCGATGACTTGAGCTGTAAGGATTGCGCGCGCGGACTTCAGCAAACGATGCTCGAACCCATGGCGACCCTTTCTCAGCCGAACGGTGCAAAACCCCTGCGGGCGATCGTGACCGGCGGCGGGGCCAATATCGGCCGAGCCATTTCGGAGGCGCTGCTCGCGACCGGTGGCCGGGTTGCGATCGGTCAGCGCAACCTCGCGACTGCGGCCGAATGGACTGGGCGCTACGGCGACCGGGTTATCGCTTTTCAGGTCGACGTTTCCGACCCGGCGAAATGTCGCGCGTTTGTAGATGCGGCGGCCGAGGCACTCGGCGGGTTGGATGTGTTGGTGAACAACGCGGCGGTGACCGGGGCGGCCGCGATTGCCAAGCTGGCGGATATTACGCCGGAGCATTTCGAGCAGGTCATGCGGGTGAATCTGGGTGGCGTGCTCTTCTGTTCACAGGCTGCCGTGCCTCATTTGCGGCGCGCGGGTGGCGGGGTGATTGTGCACATCTCCTCGATCAACGCGCTTCGTCCCCAGGCGGGAGCGGTCGTCTATGCGGCGACCAAGGCGGGCTTGACCTCGATCACGCAATCGATGGCGAGGGAACTTGCGCCCGATGGCATTCGGGTCGTTGCCATCGCGCCGGGTGATATCGCCCTCGACAATGCTCCCGCAGCCGATGCTGCGATGGCCGCCAAAGGAGCGGGCGGCGATGTCGCCAATCAGACACCGCTCGGCCGCGGGCGCACGGCGGACATCGGTGAGACGGTGGCGTTTGTCTGTTCGCCGGGCGCGCGCTTTGTGACCGGGGTCACTTGGGTGGTCGACGGCGGACTGCTCGCATGACGCGACTCTCAGATCGGAGCGAGCGTGCAGAGTGCGTCGCCCTTTCGCACCGAGCGTTGCAGACGCAGCATCACGATTCGTCCGGAACGTTCGGCCGGCACGACCGTGCTTCCGGTTCGATCAAGCGACCAGACCGTGCCGATCGATCCGTCCCGGCGAACCCTCGCGCCGACGCGCCCGGCGGGAACAAACAAACCGTCGTGGGGCGCGGGATGATGGATTTGCAGGTGTGCTTCGTCGGCGTCCCGGGTCGTGCGGAGAATTTGCCGGCGCAACTTGGCCGGACGTGGCGACGGCGTGCAGCCGATGCTGACGAGCAGGTTCTTAAGCCCGCGGTCCAAGGCACCCATGTCGCGGGGGGCGACGTCGCCGCGGCCGCGGCATTCGACATAGATCGCCGGGATCTTCCGCGCATGGGCGGCACTGAGTGTGCGGCCGGGCAAAAATGGGCCGGCCCAACACCAAAACAAATCGAACGCGGCCGACATTTGCCGCTGGGTGCGGTTGATCGATTTCTCGTGCGTGATGTAGCCCGTCCACGGCAACAACTCATAGGCCCGGCCGGCGCTGTGCAGATCGACGTAGTGCGTGGCTTGGGCGAGGACTTCGGTATCGAAAAGGTGCGCGAGCCGCGTCGTCACAGAGCCGCGCGCAGCGCCGGGGAAGGCACGGGCGAGATTGACGTCGTCGGCGGGATTAGAACGCAGGCCGGCGTAGAAGGCGCCTTCGTTCAGCACGGGCACAAAAATCACCGTGCCACGCAGGTTTTTCGGTCGCCACGACTCTGCCCAGCGGCGGAGCAGCGTCGGGCCCTCGTATTCGTCGCCGTGAGTCGCGCCGTTGACGAGGACGACAGGTCCGTCGACGGCACCGCGCCAAATGTAGGCGGAAAAGCCGACACTGTTGGCCACAAATCGGCACGGGTGAAAGCCCGGCGGGAGGTGCTGGACATCGATCTTAAATTTGGCAGCGGAGGAACCCATGGCTAAAAGGATGAAAACGACGGCGAAGCGTGATGCACGCGGCAAACGGAGCACGGCACAACGGCGGGCCGCTGGCCAGCTGAAGCGACCAGTTGTGCGCTGGCACACAGACGACGGGCGGAAGTTGCTCGTGTTGGAAAATGCCTTTTGCCGTGTGACGGTTTGGCCGGAAATGGGCGGCGCAATTTCAGGCTACGTCGATCTCGCGAGCGGGATCGATATCATCTGGCGCAACCCGTATGGCCAGCCGCCGCGGGTCCGGTTGGTCGATCAACCGGTCGGCAACGGCAGCGACCTCTACGACGTGATGGACGGCAGTTGGTATGTCTCGCTGCCCAACGGTTTTTTTGCCGGCGACTATTTCGGCGCGCCCTTGGGCACCCACGGGGAGCTGCGCAGCCTGCCATGGACGGTGTCATCGATGAGTAAATCGGCGGCGCGCGTGAGTGTGACGCTCGTCGGGACATCGGTGCGGACGCCGTTGGTCTACAGACGCACGCTCACCCTCGATCGGAACTCGGCGTGCATGACGTGGGAAGAAACACTGGAGAACCGCTGGTCGAGTCCTCTGCCGGTAGCGTGGCTGCAACATCCCACCTTCGGCGGGCCATTGCTCGACGGGGCGGTGCTGATCGCGCCGGCGCGACGCGTGCAGGTTTACAAGGCGGAGGAGCCGGCGGCGTTGCAGTTGGAATCCGGCTATGACGGCAAGTGGCCGCTGGTGCCCGAGCGCGGGACTGGCAAGATGCGCGATTGCAGCCTCGTGCCGCCGGCGGGCAGCGGGTTCGATCACTCGGTGCAGTTGAGCGAGTTCGAGTCGGGCTGGGGTTGTGTCTGGAACGAGCGCCTGCGGCTGGGTTTTGCGATGGCCTGGGATTTGGCGACATTCCCGTATGCGTGGTCGTGGAATTGCAGCGGCGGTCACCGCGGTTACCCGCTTTGGGGTGAAGGGCACATCATCACCTTGCAGCCCAGCACCTCGCCGGTGGGACGGTTCGCGGATTTGCTGCGGGACCGAAAGTTGATGGAAATCCCCGCGCACGGAAAAGTTTCGACGACCATGATCACAGGATTCGTGCACGGGCCGCACGGCCCCCAAGCCCCGGAGGCGACGCGATGAGCATTTGGCGGTATGCGGAAAAATGGGGCGCACCGGCCGGGTCGGACTCCGTCTCGATGGGCGAGGGCAACACGCCGTTGGTGCGCTCCCACCGCCTGGCGGCGGCGCTCGGATTGAAGCATCTCTGGTTCAAGCTCGAGGGTGGAAACCCGACCGGTTCCTACAAAGACCGATTCGCGGCGGCGGCCGTGAGCCACCTCCAAGTGGACGGGCGGCGGTTGTGTCTCGGGACTTCGAGCGGTAACACCGGGGCGGCGGTGGCGGCATATTGCGCGCGCGCGGGCATCCGGTGTTTTTTGGCGATCGTTGAGGGCGCGCCTGAGGGGAAATTGCGGCAGATGCGGGCTTATGGCGCGCAGTTGATTCGGATTCGGAACTTCGGTTCGTCACCGGCGGTGATCACGGAGGTCATGCAAGGTCTGCAGGAGTTGGCGACGGAACTGAATGCGGGCTTGGAGATCAGTGCCTATCGGTTTTCCCCTCGGGGCATGGCCGGGGTGCAGACCATTGGATATGAACTTGCTGAGACATTCGGCGCCCAGCGTTTCAGCGTTTTTAGTCCGGCAGGCGGCGGGGGCTTGACCTTGGCGGTGGCGCGGGGCGTCGGTCCGTTGGGGCGCGTGCATTGTGTTCAACCGGCCGGCAACGACACGATCGCGTCGGCACTAAGGGCGGGAGCGGGGCGAGCAGTCGCGGTGGAGTCGAAGACCGCGATCAGCGGCCTGCAGGTGGGCAGTGTGCTCGACGGTGACGATGTGATTCAGGCGTGCCGGCAAAGCGGTGGCCAAGGTTACACGGTGGACGACGATGATGTCTGGAGTTGGCAGAGCCGACTGGCGAAAGAAGAAGGAATTTTCTGCGAGCCGGCCGGTGCGGTCGGCCTCGCGGCGCTGGAACAGGCGGTGGCCCGCGGTGAGTTGTCTCCGGCTGAACCCGTTGTCTGCCTGGTGACGGGCAGCGGCTTCAAGGATGAGCGCTCGCTTTTGCGGATGACCGGTGAAGGCGCAACGCCGCTGGTTGATTCTTTTGCCGAATTCGCCCGCGCCGCGCGCCAATCGGTCTAGGCTTTGGCCAAGCCGTCGTTGAGCGTCTGGGCGAAGGCGGGCAGCCCTTTCATCACGGCGCCGAAATCGGAGCCGTGAGCGATGAGTTTTGCTCCTTGTTGATTCAGCAGCGCGATGTCCTCGGCGGTGCCGGAGGGGCGGCCCCAAGCGATACCGTGCTTCGCCGCGGCCGCGGCCACGATCGCCTGCGCCTCAACCATCTTGGGATTCTTCCAGTCGAGCGGGCAGCCGAGGCGGAGCGATAGGTCGCCGGGGCCGATGAAGAGGCCGTCGATACCGGGGGTGCCGGCGATGGCGTCGATGTTGGCGAGAGCTTCGGGGGTTTCGATTTGGACGATCAGGAACGTGTCGGCGTTGGCGGAGGCCGGATAAGTGAGAGTGCCCTCAAGGTAGAAATTGTTGTCGAGGCCGGCGCCGTCGAGGCCGCGTTGACCGAGCGGGGGAAACTTCACGGCCTGCGCGAGCGTGGCGGCGTCGGCTGCAGTGTTGACGAGCGGGATCATGAGGCCGGTGGCGCCGTCCTCGAGGAGATGATAGAGATCGGTGGCGTTGCGACTACCGGTGCGGACGATGCAATCGATGTTGGCGAGGTGATGCATCGCGATCAGGCGCTGAAGCTCGTGGCGTTCCCAGGTGCTGTGTTCGCTGTCGAGCCAGATGGCGTCGAACCCGGCCTTGGCCGCGTGGGCCGGCATCATGGTGGTCGGATAATACATGCACGCGATGCGGGCGGCGAGACCTTGGCGAATGCGGGAACGGATAAGGGAAGAGCGCATGGGTCTAATGTCAGTAGGCTGGCTGCCGCGGTGGACAACCGGGTAACCGTGGCATTTGATGTGACCAGTTCGTCGCGGTTGTTCGCGAGCGGAATAGGTAGAATCAATAGGAGGTCGGTTCCAGTCTCGCGGCCACCCAAATTCCCCGCCCAACCTATGCCGGTTTTGCCTCCTCCGCCCATGCTTCGCTTTCTTGCTCCCTGTGGATTTGTGCTCGCGCCGTTCTTGGCGGTGGCGACCGGCACGGCGTCCGGGGCGGACTGGACCCGCCAGCCGTCATATCCTTTGGTGCCCGGCATGGCGGGCATCATCGCCGGGACGCACGGCGGGGTGTTGATCGCGGCCGGCGGCGCAAATTTCCCGGACAAGATGCCGTGGGACGGCGGGAAGAAAATTTATTACGACGAAATTTTCGTGATCGCGCCGGGCGAAAAGACGTGGCGCTCGGCGGGCAAGCTGCCGGAGCGGCGCGCGTATGCGGCGGGTGTTTCGATCGCGGATGGTGTGATCGTGATCGGCGGCGAAAACTCCGACACCATTTTCCAAGACACCCTCATGCTGCGCTGGGACGGCAAGGCCGTGGTGATCGAGCGCGGACCCGCGTTGCCGGCGCCGCGGACGAGTCAGGTCGCGGCGGTGCTCGACGGGAGCGTCTACGTGGCGGGGGGCTATGCGCCGGGGGCGGTGCGCGTGAGCAGCGGGGATTTTTGGCGGCTGGATTTGGCGCAGCGCGCGGCGGGTTGGAAAAAACTGGCGACGTGGCCGGGACCGACGCGGGCGCAGGGGACAATCGCGGCGCACGACGGGGCGATCTACTTGATCAGCGGCTTGGAAATGGGCGTCGACGCCGAGGGCAAGGCGAAGCCGACCTATCTGGGCGACGCGTATCGCTACCATGCGGAAAAATGGGAGCGGTTGCCCGACATGCCGTGGACGGCGATCGCGGCGCCGTTTCCCGCGCCGGTGTCGGCGAATCTCGGGCGAATCTGGGTGCTTGGCGGAGTCGACAGCCGGATGGCGGGCAAGGTCCCGCGCGACACGCGGGTGCCGGACCACATGCTGTATTTCGATGTCCCGGCGCACACGTGGAAGACGGTGGAGGAGCGCTGGCCGGACCCGGTCGTGACGGCACCAACAGTGCAGGTCGGCGAAGATTGGTGGATCGTCTCGGGTGAAATCATGGCGGGAGTGCGCACCACAAGTGTGTGGTCGTGGAAACCGGGAGCAGTGAAATGAGCGCGGTGGAAGTCACTCCGATGCGCGCGTGGCTGACGGTCGCTCTGCTGTGGTTCGTCGGATTCCTGAATTACCTCGATCGCGTCATGATCACGACGATGCGGCAATCCATCGTGGACGTGATCCCGATGACGGATGCGCAGTTCGGCCTGCTGACGACGATTTTTCTGATCGTATATGGTTTATTGAGTCCGTTTGCGGGTTACCTCGCGGATCGGTTCAACCGCAGTCACGTGATTGTGATCAGCTTGGTGGCGTGGTCGGTGATCACGTGGCTCACGGCGCATGCGACGACTTATGGTGAACTGCTCGCGACGCGGGCACTCATGGGTATTAGCGAGGCGTGCTACATCCCGGCTGCGCTGGCATTGATCGCGGATTACCACGGTGTGAAGACGCGCTCCCTCGCGAACAGCGTGCACTTGAGCGGCGTGATGGTGGGTGCGGGCATGGGCGGCGTCGGCGGGATGATCGCGGAGAGTCACGGTTGGGCGCAGGCGTTTGAATGGTTCGGCCAACTCGGCGTCGTGCTCGCGATCGTTACGGTGATTTTCCTGCGTGATCAGCGCGTGTTGGCGGCGGGCAAGACAGCGGCGACGCCCGCGGTGGAAGACGTGAAGCTGGGCGA
>CALSBN010000072.1:0-20720 GCA_943373185.1 Opitutus sp. GAS368
GTGGCGGGCGCGTCTTTGGCGACCGCGGCCGGCTGTTGGCGGGCGAGCGCGCGGCGACTTTTTACGAGGGCGTCGGCGCGGGCGTCACACCAGCGGATGAAGGCGTAGGGGCGCGGCGTGGTGAACTCGGAGGCGTGCCACTCGGAGCCATGGGTGAAGAGGGTTTTCGGGATTTGGAAGGTGCCGAAGACCCAATCGAACACGGGCAACGTGAAGAACCCGGAGATGGCTTCGTTGCAGTCGATGGAGGCGTGATGACGGAGGTGGAAGCTGTAGATGTGGCGCCAAAGGCCGCCGAAGTATTTGTGTTCGATGAGCGGGGCCCAGCGCTCGAAGGCCCAGTGTTCGAAAGCGTGGAAGATTTCGTAGAGCGCGAGGGCGAAGGCGAGGGCGGCGAAGCCGGCGAAGAGCCACGGCCAGGTGGGCATCAGCCACTGCATCAAAATCAGGAACGGAGCGAAGCCGGCGGCGAAGGCGACGAGGGTATACCAAGGGAAGAACGACGCCTCGCCCTGTTCGGGGGTGGTGACGGGGTAGATGTTCTCGACGTAAGGGACCTCGCGACCGGAGGCGGTGAAGCGTTTGCCGATGCGCGTGAGCGAGTGGTGCAAGGTGTGTTGCTTGTAGAACCGGCTCAGCGCCGGGACCACCGGGCGGTGCAACACGTAGCGGTGGAAGAAATACTCAAAGAGGCAGGTGCCGAGATGCACCACGAGGAAGGCGCAGATAAACGGCACGACGGGCATCGCGAGCTGGGCCTGCCAGACGGAGGCCGGAGCGAGCAGCCAAACGAGGGCGATGAGGCCCGCCAGCGAGACGGCGACGGTGAATAGAAAGAGGGGAAGAGAGAACTTCTCTTCGACCGGTGCGGATGAGCCCGAGGTAAGTGCCATGAGAGCGACAACGGTCCGGGGTTTCGCGGAGTTGGCAACCGTTGATGCTGATTCGGATGAATTGACGTGACGTGTATTAGCGAGGCGAGGGTGAGCGAAGTAGCACGAGTGCCGACGGACGGGCGGTGAGGCGGAGAACGTTTAACGTTCAACTCTTAACGTTTAGTCTGAATTCGGCAGTGGGTTAGCCGCCAATCTTCGCGCATTCCCGCGAATCCGGGAGGGAGAAATGTTTTGGGTGTGAGCTTTTGATTCACCGATTCGGTGAATCGCCGGTCGAGTTGGATTCCATTCAAAACTCTTTCAGTAGCGTCGATTGGCGGAAATTAGCGGTTCGGCCTTCTGCGGTCTTTAGACTTAACGCCCATCGAGCGGAGTGGGTTTCAGCCGGGAAGATTCGTGGAGAATTGCCAACCAAACACTCTGGTCGCTCGGAAATCTGAGAACCGCGAATGACCGCGAAGGGACGCTAATGAGAACGGCATGGCTCCTCCGAGAGGTGGAACCCGATGTCCCCATCGGGTTGCGGGACCTTTCGGGCCGAAGCGGATAAGCCCTTTGGAGGCAACGGACCCTACCTTTCGGCGGGCGAGCTGGAAGGGTGTAGCGGACGACGTCAGGAGGCCGGGCCGGGCTCCGGCCGGCGGGCTTCAGTCGGCACTGCGGCGGATCATGACCTCGTAGACGACATCTTGCATGCGTTTGACCGAAACGCGCAGGCGGAGGCGGCGGCGGAGAAACGTCCGGTTGGCGGGGTCGTCGGTGAAGTCGGCGCGCTCCATCAGAAAATCGCGCGGGTGCATGATCCGGCCGATGCGGGCCACGAACTCCCGGTCAACCGCTTCGCCCCGGCGGTCGCACCAGCCGAGCGGCGGCTGCAGCATGTTGGCGGCCCGGTAGCGGACGCGCGCCAACAACGAATTTTCAAAATCCTCCGGGGCGATGCCGTAGATTTGGATGTAACGGTCGGCGAAGGTGCGGGGCGCAAGCGGACGGGGCTTGGCGTCGATCGTCGCTTCAGCCCACGGCGGGATCGTTTGCAACGGCTCATGGGCGGCACGGGGAGTTGCCGGCGGGCTGGGGTCGCGGGTTTCCAAGTTCGGGTAGGAGAGTCGGGCGTGGGTGAGCATGGGAAAAGTGGAGGGCGATGAGTGGGCGGTGGCACGCCGGCGGTGACGAACGCTGCAAATTGAGTGACGAACGCAGCAGGGCTGAGCTCAGCGGCTGGCCTGGCGGCGGCGGTAGATCGCGAGGCCGAGGGCGAAGGCACCGAAGATCGCCGCGTAGGTGCTGGGCTCGGGGATCGCGCTGACGTTGAGTTGCAAGGTGCTGCCGGCGAGACTGAGACCGTAGCTGTAACCGGCGACCGTGGAACCGAGGCTGAAGCTCGAGGCCGACAGGTTGCTGGTGCCGGTTGCGGTGGTGTAGTTGATCAGGGTATAGCTCCCGAGGCCGAAGCCGTCCTCGAAGTTGGAGAAATTGATCGTGACCGTGCCACTGCTCGGGCCGGCGAAGGTGCCGCTGGCGACCCGCATTGAGTCGGTCGTGGTTGGACCGCCGAGTTGGAAATCGAGGATTGAGCCGCCGGTGAGCGTAAGCCCGCCGTTGAAGGTGAGCGTGCCGATTTCATACTCGCCCACCATCCCGGGCGCGATACGACCGCCGGAGTTTATGGTCACCGGCCCGGCGATAAAGCCGGTTTGATCGGAGGAAGTTCCAAACCCCTCTAATCCGCCGGCCAGGGTGCCTCCGGATTGAACCGTGACTGCTCCGGAACCGGTCGCCGATCCGGCACTGTTTAAGGCGTGAAGCGTGCCCCCGGATTGCACCGTGACACCACCGGTGAAGGTGTTTGCTCCAGCTAGGCCAAAGGCCGCGCCATTTATGATGAGACTGCCTGAACCGGAAATTACCCCGCTGTAATTATAGTTATTCGATGGGTCACCGTTGTTCACCACAGTCAGGGCGACGGCGTCGTTGTTCGAGTTTTGCAGCGCGAGTGGATTCCATCCTGAGAGACCGCCGATCGTCGCGGAGGTGATGCCTGAGAACTTCAATGATGAATCGCCGGTTATGACTACTTCTCCGGCAGAGCTGAGCGCGTTACTATGGCCGAGAATCAAGTCGCCGCTCTCGACGTAGAAGAAGCCATTGAATGGACTCTCGCTCGAAAGGGTGAGTGATCCTGGGCCAATTTTTTCGATTTCGGAATAGGCGTTTCCGCCGGCGAACTGGGTCGTGAGCGTAACGGCGTTGCCGTTGGTATCGAGCACCAGGCTGACCTCGCTTCCGGTGGTGCCGTTGAGTTTGGCGCCAAGGTCGGTGGTGGTGCCACTGGCCCACTTGAGGGCGCCGTCGGTAACAGTGATTGGTCCGGAGCCGAAATTCGCGGCCGAGCTGAATGTGATTTCAGCGCTTTCCTGCAAAAAAGTGCCGCCCGAATACGTGTTGGTGGCGGCTAGAATGAACAACCCAACCTGTGCGGTGAGGGAGCCGCCCGCGCTGGTGAGGGCGGAGGCGAGGGTGACGGGCGAATCGGAGTAATTTAAGAGGCGATAGGCTTGATCGGCGGCGTTGGAGAACCGCGCGGAATAGTCGGTGGTGTTTTGATCGGTGAACGCGAGCGCGCCGCCCTCGAAGGAAATCGTGCCTGAAGAGCCGATCGCATTGTCCGAGTTGAGCCGAAGGATACCGGAACTAAGGATAGTGCCTCCCGTGTAGGTATTGTTGCCGGTGAGTATGATCGATTGATCAGGACTACCGGTCGTGGTGAGTGAAGCTGAGCCGGCGATGGTAACCCCCACCGGAATGGGTGAATCGGAGATCGTAAATGAGCCGGTGCCGGTAACTGTTCCGGTGCTCAATTGCGAAATCAATAATTGGTTGAGATTGAAGGTGTAGGAAGCGGTGTCGAGGGTCCCGCCGCTTTCGACAATGACGTCGCCACCGCCGAGAGCGGAGGCGTTGCCCATCCGCAAGGTGCCTTCCACAATTCTTGCGCTGAAACCAGCGCCTGCCCCGTTCGGGCGGGTGTAGGGGACGCCGTCGAAGGTGTTTACGCCGGAGAGGGTGAGCGTGCCGGCGCCGGTCTTAGTGAACCCACTGCTGGAACCTGTAAAATTGGAGGCTAAAGTGACGTTTTGGCCGTTGGTATCTATACGGTAGTTCTGGCCGATTGACCCGAAGCGGGCGGAGAGGTCCGGAGTGACGCCGGCCGAGAACTGGAGCGTGCCGCCGCCGAACGTGATCGTGCCGGCGGTGCCGAGGGCGTTAACATCGCCCAGCGAGAGCGTGCCTTCATTGATAAAGGTGCCGCCCTCGTAGGTGTTGTTGCCGGACAGAGTCAGGGTGCCTAGCCCGGTTTTGGTGACGGTGCCCGTGCCGGAGATCACCCCGCTCTGGGTCGCGCTGCCGGAGTCGATGGTGAGCACGTGGTTGTCGGGTGAAGTATCAATCGCGGTGCCGTTGTTTTCGGCATTTGTATAGGTGATCGTGGTTTGGGCGTTCAGGGTGCTGGCGGTGAGAGTGAGCAGGAGGCAGGCGACAGCCGTGAGGTGGGAGCGGTGGAGAAGTGGCGTGGTCATGGGCGTGACGCACTGAGGTGGGGCGAAGCGGCGACCGCACGCCGGCAGTGACGAACGCTGTAAACGGCGTGACGAGTGCGCAGATCGGCCTGCGCCGGGCATCGGCAAGGCCAAGGGCGAAGGGCGGAAGTGCGGAGAACGTTTAACGCTCAACGTTGAACGTTTAACGCTGAATGACCGGATTGGGGGGGCGGGCGCGCCGCGAGCGTGGGGATTGTTTCCGGAACTGGGGTAGGAAGATTTCGTTGGTAGGAAGACTTTTCGGAGAGTTTTCTGCGCCTGGGACGTTGAGCGGGCCGTTGCGCGGCAACCGAGGCATCGGCAGCCGACACGCACTGAGCGGGAACCCCGGATCCGTGGTCGGATTTGTGTCCGTGGTCTGGAGAATTTTCCTGCCAATAAATTTTCCTACCCTGACTCCGGCGGATTGTTTTTCCGGGAAGGATCCATCCCTGCCTTGGAGCTGACCGAGGGCGCGGGGTGGGATTCATACCAATCGCCCTTTACTTTTGCCCGAACCCACGGGCGGGACGCCCGTGCCACCGCAGCCACCGGGAGGGGCAAAAGCAAAATGCGATTGTTTCAGCCGGCGATTAGCCGGCCCAAGAGTTGGCCGTGGAGACGATTAGTCGGAACGCACTTCCAAGGTGGAGCGGTAGCGGAGCCATTCGTGGTTTAAACTTCTGGAACCGCGAATGGACACGAATAGACGCGAATGGTCGGAGGATTCAGCCGGCGGCTGGTTTGATTTGGCCTTTTCCAATTGGCGTCGTGACGTCTGGGTGCAACGGGTTCGGGATGTTGCTCCCGAATAGCCGCGCCCAGAGGTCGCGGCTCTACCTCAAGCCGCCCAAAGCCCAAAACTCATAGGTTTTGTTATCAGCCGGCGATTAGCCGGCCCAAGAGTTGGCCGTGGAGACGATTAGTCGGAACGCACTTCCAAGGCGGAGCGGTAGCGGAGCCATTCGTGGTTAAAATTGCCGGGGCTTGGTTTCAGCTCTCAGCTCTCAACTTTTCCTGACTTTCTCTATTTACGCTTCGGGGCAACGGCTGCCGAGGCGCGCGCGCAGCTCGGGGACGAGCCGGTAGCTCACGGGCAGCGGGGCGGCACGGCCGCGCAAAATCACTTCAAAATTTACCCGGTCGTGGCGCACGATGCGCTCGATGTGGGCACAGGCGACGATGGTGTGCCGGTGCACGCGCGCGAAATCGGCGGCGGGCAGGGTGTCTTCCCATACTTTCATGGTGCGGCGGACAAAGAGTTTTTCGCCGGTGCCGAGAATGACCTCGGTGTAGTTCTCGGCGGAAGAGATGGAGCGGATGTCGCCGAGGCGCACGAAGCGTTCGTTGGCGCTGTCGAGTTTGAGCAAGATGCGGTCGTCGAGTTTCAGCCCACCGACGGGCAGCGGGACGGAGGCCGGAGCCGGGGCCGGCGTGACCGGTGCGGCGGCAACCGTGGCGGCGTGCCGCGCGAGGGCGGTGTTGAAGCGGGCGAAGGCAACGGGCTTGAGCAGGTAGTCGAGGGCGTTGACCTCGAAGGCGCGCAGGGCGTGTTGATCGTAGGCGGTGATAAAAATGATGCGTGCGCCGGGGCGGACGAAGGGCACCAGTTCGAAACCCGTGCCGCCGATGAGCTGGATGTCGAGCAGCACGAGGTCGTAGGCGGCGGTGGTCAGCAGGTCCTGGCCCTGGGTGAAAGTCGCAGCTTCGCCGACGATCGGATAGCCCGGGTGCTCGTCGAGCAGCCAGCGCAGCTCGGCGCGGGCGGCGGGTTCGTCGTCGATGATGAGCGTGCGGGGCATGATGGGGCGGCGGGGAGAAAGATTAAGAGAAAGAGGAAAGATTGAGGAAGGAGGGGCGTGGCGGTGGGGAGAAAGATTGAGAGAAAGAGGAAAGATTGGGCGGAGTGCTCAGGGGGCGTCGAGGTGGATGCGGGCAACGACCCAACCGTTGTCGGGCTCGGTGGTGAATTCGTGTTTGCCGGGGAAGTAGCGGGCGAGGCGTTGGCGGAGATTTTCAAGGCCGATGCCGAGGGACGGGACGGTCCGGTCGGTGTCGGTGGGCGGAATCCAGGCGCCGGTGTTGGCGACCTCGATGAGGACGCGGCCGTCGGGCCCGCGACTGAACTTGAGGCGGATACGCACGCTATCGCGGCTGGTGGCGGCGCCGTATTTCACGGCGTTCTCGACGAGCGGGAGCAGGAGGAAGGGCGGGAGGCGCAGGCGATTCAGGGCGGGATCGCTTTCGATCGCGTAGTCGAAGAGTTCGCCGAGGCGGGTTTTCTCGATGTCGAGGTAAGCGCGGAGCATTTCGATCTCTTCGCCAAGGGTCGGTTCATCGTTGGTCGTGGGGCGGTGCAGCGTGAGGCGGCAGAACTCGGCGAGGCGGATGACGGTGTCGCGCGCGGCGCGGGGGGCGGCGATGATCTGGGCGCAGACGGCGTTGAGGGTGTTGAAGAGGAAGTGGGGATTGAGTTGGTATCGAAGAACCTCGAGGCGGGCTTTGTGCTCGGCGAGGCGGGCGGCGAGTTTTTCGTCGAATTCGATCTGGCGGAGGCGGACGAGTTCGGCGTTTTGAGCGGCGAGCTCGGCGGTGCGGGCGGCGACGGCGGCCTCGAGTTCGCGTTGGCGCCGGAGGTAGCCGAGGACGCGGGCGCGCCAGGTGGCGGCGAGGGCGAGCGCGAGAGCAAGAGCGTAGGCACCGAAAGCGGGCAGGCTGCGCCACCACGGGGGAGCGACGGAGAAGGCGAAGGAAACCGGCTCGCTCCAAATGCCGCCGGCCGGGCGGGCGCGGACGGAGAAGGAATAGTCGCCGGACCCAAGCGCGGAGAAATCGCGATACGGGCTTTGATCCGTGCGGACCTCGGGGCCGGAGTCGGAAAGCAGCGTGGACTCAAAGGTCGCGCCGGGATCGGCAGCCAAGGCCGGAGCGGAGAAGCGGATTTGCAGGGAGCGATCGCCGTAGGGCAGCGACCAACTGCCGGTGAGCGGCTGGGTCTTGCCGGCGCCAGTTACGATGGAGCGCAGTTGCACCCGCGCGGGCGTGGCGGGCGGAGCGGAGCGCCAGCGGTCGAGATCAAGGCGGACGAGGGCGCCGTGGCCGGAGATCCAGAGCGTTTCGGGCCGACCGGCGGCGGCGGGCTCGTGGAGCAGGTGGGTGGGATCGTCGATCTGGTTGAGGCGCGGGATGTGCAGCGGGGTGAGCTGGCCGGCGCGGCCGTAGGCGAGGCGAAGTTCGGGGCCGGCCTCGGGCGCAAAAGCGGGTCGGGCGATGACCCAGAGTCCGCCGGCGGGGTCGGCGAGGGCGGCGTTGACGTGGGTGGAGCCGTCGCCGAGCGGGGCGCCGTATTCGGCGGTGGGGCGGAAGCGGCGGGCGGCGGGATCAAAACGGAAAAGACCCAAGTTGCACGCGAGGAGCGGACCGGCAGGCGTCGGAAAGAGGCGGGTCCAGCCGTGGCCGGGCGGCAAACCGTCGGGCGCAGCGTAACTGTTGACGACGGGCCGAGCGTCGGGACCCGCCGGGAATGTGGTGTGAAGAACGCCGCCGCTCGGGCGACCGTGCCACCAGGAACCGTCATGATCCTCGACGAGGCTACGCACGCGGGAGATGCCTGGGACGACGCCCGAGGTGCTCCAGCCGGTGGCTTCGTCGCGGCGGAAGAGGCGGATCTCTTCGCGGTTCAGGGCGGCCCAAGTCCCGGGGCGCGCCGCCAAAGGGGTTAGCCCGGTGGCATTGATCGGGCTGCCTGCGATCCGCTGCAGGGTGACTCCGTCGGGTGCGAGTTCGTCCAATCCGGGCGGACCGGCCACGATGAGACGATCACCCACCAGCGAGAGACCGTCGACGTTTTTGACCGGAAGTGGGGAAGGAGCGAGGCGGGCTCCCGTCGGCAGCGAAAATGGACGCAGGCTGAGAACACCGCCGCTGCCGGCCGGAACCAGAAGTTCTTCGCGAAAACGGACGGGTGCGTAGAGCTTGGTGGGCGAAGCGCCGTTGGCCCCGTGGAACCAGGTGAGCCAAGGGCGGGTATCGACGCGGGCGATGCCGCGGGCGATGCCGACCCAAAGCGCGTGCCCGTCGCGAGAAGCAAAGACGCCGATGGCGGTGCGGTCGAGCAGGCCGTTGGTTTCGTCGAGCTGGGCGATGAGACGCCCCTGACCTTCGAGCAGCCAGACGCCCGCATTGAGCGAGCTGATTGCGAGCCGCCCGTCCTTTAGGCGAGTGAGCGAGTAGAGGCGTTGGGTGCGGAGAGCGTCATCGATGTTGGTCGTGAAGGCGCTCAACGCAGTGCCATCCCAACGCCAAAGCCCCCGGGAGTCGGTCGCGATGAGCGTCTCTCCGGGCTTATCGGTGGAGACCGCTCCGACCGCGCGTTCCCGGGCGAGTTCGGCGGGCAGAGCGATGGGCTCGAGGGAAAGAGCGGAGCCCGTGTCGCGCAGGCGGAACCAGCCGTGCGTGGAGTCGGTGACCCAAATCTCGGCGCCAACGGCGACTGAACGCCAACGCGGAGAAACCGGAAGCCTGAGTGTCGTGAATCCGGTGCCGTCGTAGCGTAACAGCCATGAATCCGCTTGAAAAACAGGGCCACGGTCGGTGTTGAAGATGTGCCAGACCGGACCACAAGCCCGGGCCTCGGCGGGGAGTTTCTCTTTCAGGGAAACGAAGCTTCGGACGCCGGTAGCGTCGGTCTTGGCGTAACCCAGCTCGTCGGCGCCACCGATCCAGAGCGTGTCTTGGGCGTCGATCGCCAGAGTGCGGATGAAGGTGGCTTCAGGGACATCGATATGAGTCCAGCGGGCACCGTCGTAGACGAGGACCTTGTCCAAGTTCCCGAAGTAGAGAAGTGAGGCGGCATCCTCGACCGTGCAAAATACCTGTTGGTGTCCGCGGTAGTCCCGAGGAGTAAACGAGTCGACAAACGGCAATCCGGCCTCCGGGTCGGGCGCGGCGGTGGCCCGAACGGAAACCGTCGAAAGGGCCACGAAGGCGAGGAGCAGGGTGAGGGGAAGCCGCGAAAACATGTCGGACGGAAGGTTGTAGGTCAGAGTGTAGGAGTTCGGTGACGCGAGCCGAATTCGGCGACCGTGAAGTGACGAGTGCTGCATTTTCTGTGACGAATGCAGCGGGCGAGCTTTACGCCGGGACGCGGTTGACGCTCGCTATCGCGGTGCAAAACGAGCCCAAGCGCGAGGTGGTTTGTGCGGATGCGATTCCGTGGATGGCGGAGCGCGGGCGGATCGACGGGGGGTGCGCGGTGACTTCGCTGCCGGATGTTTCCGAGGTGGGCGTGACGCTTGAGGTGTGGCGGTCGTGGTTTTCGGGCGCGGTGCGGCTGGTGGTGGACGCGGTGCCGGACGAGAGCGCGGCGCTCTTTTTTCAAAGCGACATCAAGCGCGACGGGGAGTGGATCGACAAAGGCGCGATGGTCATCCGGGCCGCTCAGGATGCGGGCGCGCGGGTCTTGTTTCACAAGATCGTGCTGCGGCGTCCGGCGGGAATGCTCACGACCGGGCGGCCGGGATTCACCCACTTCATTGCGGTTTCGCGGGCGTTGAAGTGTCCGGATGTGCTGCCGATTCCCGATGTGATCGCCGACGCTGGTGAGCAGAAGTGGGTGCGTGCGATGGGCGTGCGCGCGGCGGGACAAGCGGTGCGGTTTGCGCGGGAGGTCGTGGGAGCGAACGTAGTCGTCGATCCGTTTTGCGGCGTGGGGACGGTGCTGGCGGCGGCGAATGCAGTGGGGCTGGATGCTCTCGGCGTGGAGAAAAACCGGAAGCGGGCGGAGGAGGCGAGGGCGTTGGTGGTAAGGGCAACGGAGATTTAGGGACTCGTGCGAGAGATTTTCCCGCGAGATTTACGAGGAGCGTTAAAGCCGGATAAAGATGGGAGTGCCCGCGAATCTGCGCGAAGAGAGACGCGAATGCCGGAGGGATTGGCGCGAGGAATTCCGAAGAGGGCCCACGGAACACACGGACTACGCGGAAGAATCGGAGGAGGAGGCCGAGGTCAGAATCTTCCGAAGAGACTGCGGGGAATCTGGTAGAGGTAGCCGCAGGAGCGCCAGGCGCGGACGAGGGATTTTTTGGCGTCGCCGGTGCGGAGAATCAGCGTGGCAAGGAGGGCAACGAGGGCGTAGCCGAGCACTTTGAGGACGTTGGCGAGCCAGCGCGTGGCGAGGTAGGCGCGGCCGCCGGGTTGGCCGGCGCGGTCGATGGTGCGCGAGCGCGCGGAGTCGAAGGCGTGGCGCGCGGCGTAACGAAACGTGGTGCGGCTCGCGGGCATCTGGTGGCGCACGGCGGCGGCGGGAGCGAACCAGATTTCGAGGCCTGCGGCGCGAATGCGGCGGATCATCTCGCTGTCGCCGCCGGAGAAGTAATTCCCGGCGGCGCGGTCGAGCGCGGTGTGAAAGACGCCGACTCTTGCGAAGACGGCGCGGGGGATGGCGAGGTTGGCGCCCATCGGGCTATGGCGCGGTGGGAGAGGGCCGGCGTCGGCGCGGAACGCGAGCGGCGCGTGCCACTCGGCGACCCAGGGCGGGAGGCCGTCGGGGAAGACGGGAATCACTTCGCCGCCCACGGCGCCGATGCGGTCGGAGGCATCGGATGCGAAGGGCGCGTAGATTTGGGCGAGCCAGTCGGGGCGCACAAGGATGTCGTCGTCGGCGAAGAGGATGACGTCGCCGCGGGCCTCGGCGATGGCGCGGTTGCGGGCGTAGTCGAGGCCCTGCTGTTTTTCGAGAATGTGGCGCGGGGCGAGCGGGGTGGCGGCAAACTCGGCGACGACGGCGGCGGTATGGTCGGGAGAGTTGTTGTCGATGACGAGGGCTTCGAACTGGTCGCAGGGAAAGTTCTGCGCGGCGAGGCCGGCGAGGGTTTGGCGCAGGAAATCGGCGCGATGGTAGGTGCAGACGGCGACGGTGAGGCGCATGGCGTTCAGGCGAGTCGCTTGAGGGCGGCCCAAACCCAACCGCTGGGCAAGCGTGCAAACGGGATCGTGCCGAGGCGAAGGGCGCGGGCGAGCGAGGCGGGTTTCTGCGGGAAGCGGGCGGCGTAGCTGAGGGCGTTGCGGTAGGTGAAGAAACGGGCGAGCCAACGGCCGAGCCGGGGACTTTTGGGAAACTGTTCGCGTGCGATGCGGAGGCGGAGCAAGTGGGTCTGGCGGATCATGGTGGGCCAGGCGCGCTCGGTCCATTGGCCGTCGGCGACGCGGTAGAACGCGGCGACCTCGCGGACGACCTCGATGCGGCCGGCGCAGGCGAGGCGATACCAGAATTCGTAGTCGGCGAGCGGGCCGGCGCGTTCGCTGAAACCGCCGAGCTGTTGCGCGAGCGCGCGGCGGATGAGGACGCCGGGGAAGGGCGTCATCGCGCTTTTGAGGAAGAAGCGCGGCGGGTAGGCGAGGGTCGCGGCGGTGGCGGGTGAGGTGGGCGCGGTCAGTGCGGGCATGGTCGCGCCCGAGACGGTGCGCGTGCAGATAGCGGCGAGATTTTTCCCGAGGTGCGGGAGGACGGCGGCGAGATACCACGGATAGAGCGCGTCGTCTTCGTGGAGCACCATCACCCATGTGCCGCGCGCGCGACGGAGGGCTTCGTTCCAATTGCGCACCGGGCCGAGCGTGGGGGTGTTGCGGTGATAGAAGAATTTATCGGATGGAAAACGGGCGACGGTGGCGGCGGTTTCGGGGATCGTGCCGTCGTCGCAGACGATGACTTCGAAGGGAACGTCGGCGGTTTGCGCGGCGATGCTCGCAAGCGTTTCGGCTAGCAGCGCGGGGCGATTGTAAGCCGGGACGCCGAAGGTGATGAGCGGAGTGGGCGGGGCGCTCATGGTCGGGCGACGAGCGCGGCGCGCACGGCGTTGAAAACCTCGGCGACGGTGAGGCGGCGCACACAGAAGTTTCTATAGGAGTCACCTGCGACGCACTCAGTGGGGGCGACGCAGGCCGCGGCGCAGGGTTGGGCGGCCTGGAGCACGGTGTGGTGCGGGCCGATGGGGCCCCAAACCGTAGTGTTTTGCGCGCCGACGAGAGCGACGACAGGCGTGCCGACGGCGGCGGCGACGTGCATCGGGCCGCTGTCATGGCAGAGAAAGAGATCGAACTGCGCGGCGAGCGCGGCGAATTGCCCGATGGGCAGGGGACGGTCGAGGGCGACGAGGTGGGTCTTGGCGGCCGCGCGGATCGCGGCGAGCAGCGGGCGCTCGGCGGGACCGCCGACGAGAAAGATTTGGACGTTCAACTCGTCCTGCAGACGGTCGCAGACGGCGGCGAAGTTTTCGGCGGGCCAAACGCGGTAAGGACTGCGGCTGCCCGGGTGGAGGAGAATTTTTTGAATTTTCGATTTTGGATTATCGATTTTCGATTGGGGGCCGAGCAGCGGCGCGATGGCGGAGAGGTCGGCGGGTCGGGGGACGAGGCGGACTTCGCGGGTCGCGATCGGAACGCCGGCGGTCGTGAGCATCGAGAGGTAGGTCTCGGTGATGTGTTGGGCGCTGTAGGCCGGCGAGCTCACGAAGGTGGTGTGCGTGTAGAAGCTCGGGAGGTGACGGCGGACGTTTTCGAGGTGAAAGACGTGACGGGCGGGGGCGCCGGTGAAGCGGGTGAGGAGCGCGGTTTTCTGGGAGTTATCGAGGTCGAAGACGTGGGTGAAGCGCGCGGCGCGGAGTTGGCGGAGGAAGGCGAGCCACTCGGCGGCGCGGCGCGGCAAGGTGAGGGCGGCGGAGACATCGGGGTTGAGCGCGAGCATGGAGGCGTAGGCGGGCTCGGTGAGGACGGTGATGCGGGCGTCGGGCCAGTGGAGGCGGAGATTGCGCAGGAAAGAACCGAGCAGGACGATATCGCCGAGGTAGCGTCGGCGGATGACGAGGAGATGCGGTGCGGCCGTCATGCGGGTTTTCGAGTTGGCGCGAGTGCGCACGAGGCGATAAGTCTTAAAAAAATCCGCAATGCAATATCACCCGCCGAGCTGGCTCCCCGCCTCAGAAAACGGAAAGCGCACCGATTACTACGCGCACCTGCGGAGCGAGGTGATCGAGGCGATTCCGGAGGGGTGCGCCGTGTTGCTCGACGTGGGCTGCGGCAAAGGGACACTCGGGCGTTGGCTGAAAGAGCAGCCGGGCGTGAAGACGGTTTATGGCGCCGAATTGTTTCTGGCGGCGGGGGAGGAAGCGCGGCGTTGGCTCGATGAGGTGGTGGTCGGCAACATCGAGCAGGTGGCGCTGCCGTTTCCCGAGGGCACGGTGGACTGCATCATTTGCGCGGATGTGCTGGAGCACACGGCCGATCCGTGGGCGGTGGTGGCAAAGTTGAAAAAACTGTTGAAGCCCGACGGCTGCATCGTGGCGAGTATTCCCAATGTGGGGTTTCACCGAAACATCCGGAAGATGCTGCGCGGGCAATGGACCTACGCGCAGGAAGGTCTGTTGGATAAAACCCATCTGCGGTTCTTCACGCTCGAGACGATCACGGAGCTGTTTGCGAGCAACGGGCTCACGATCGAGCGCGTGTTCAAGAAAGTGGACGCGGGGTGGAACGTGCGCGTGCTGAACGCGATGACGTTCGGGTATCTCAAGAACACGCTCTACCTGCACTACATCGTGCGCGTGCGGCGGTGAGCGGCGTGGGCTGGACCGGAGGCAGGGTTCGGCGACCCCGCCCTACACGTCAGGTCCCTTGCTGGCGGTCGTAGAGGGAGCGGTAGAGGGCGCTACCGGCGTGGAGCTCGGCGTGGGTGCCGTCGGCGACGATCTGGCCCTGGTCGAAGACGAGGATCTTGGTCGCGTCGCGGATCGTGGAAAAACGGTGGGCGATGATCAGCACGGTTTTGCCGACGACCAGGTGCTTGAGCGCGAGCTGGATGGCAGCTTCACTCTCGCTGTCGAGGGCGCTGGTGGCCTCGTCGAGGATGAGGATCGGAGCGTTGCGGAGGAAGGCGCGGGCGAGGGCGAGGCGCTGCTTTTGTCCGCCGGAGAGCCGGGCGCCGCGCTCGCCGACAACGGTGGCGTAACCGTCCGGGAAACCGGTGACGAAGTCGTGGGCGAAGGCAGCGCGGGCGGCGGTCTCGACCTCGGCGACGGAAGCGGACGGGCGGGCGATGAGGAGATTGTTGAAGATCGTGTCGTTGAAGAGGACGGGGTCTTGGGAGACGACGGCGATGGCGCTGCGAAGATCGGCGAGGCGGAGCTGGCGAAGATCGTGACCGTCGAGCGTGACCCGGCCGGCGATCGGGTCGAAGAAGCGCGGGACGAGGTTGGCGAAGGTGGATTTTCCGGCGCCGCTGGGGCCGACGAGGGCGCAGACAGTGCCGGCGGGCAGGCGGACTGAGACGTCGCGGAGGACGGGCTCGGAGGCGGCGTAGGCGAAGCCGACGTTTTCGAAAACGAGTTCGCCGGCGGCGCGGGGCAGCGGGAGAGCGGCGGGGGCGTCGACGATGGCGACCGGGGCTTGCAGGACGGCTTCGAGGCGGTCGAGGGCGCCGATGCCCCGCTTCAGCTCGTTGTTAAGGCTACCGAGTTTTTTGATCGGCTCGTAGCTCGCGTAGAGCGCGGTGATAAGGGTGATGAAGGTATCCTGCGCGAGCTGGACCTTGTAGGCGTAGAGCAGGGTGAAGGCGATGCCGGCCGAGGAGATGATTTCGATGAGCGGGGTGAGGGCCTTCTCATACTTCATGAACTTCATCTGGGCGCGGATGAGCGTCTGGGAGGCGCGGGAGAAACGGGCGGTTTCGCGGGCTTCGAGACCGAAGGCGCGGACCTCTTTGGTGGCGCTGAGGTTTTCGGAAAAGATATCGGTGACGCCGCCGAGCTCGGCTTGGATCTGTCCGGCGCGCTTGATGAGTTTCTTGCCGATGTAGCGGATGGGCAGAACCGAGAGGGGAACGACGGCGAGAGTGACCAAGACGAGGGCGACGCCCTGTTCGGTGTAAGCGGTGTAGGCGACGAAGCCGATGCTGCCGAGGAGGCTCGCTGGGCTCTTGATGATCTCGTTGGCGACGGTGGTGAGAGTGACCTGAAGCTGGTTGGCGTCGGACAGGCCGCGGGAGAGCAGGTCGCCGGTGGAATTTTTTTGGAAAAATGAGAGCGGTAGAATCTGGAGTTTGCGGAAGAAATCGAGGCGGATGGCTTCGAGAACGCGCGTGCCGACGAGTTGGATGAAGTAGGTGTTGAGGTAGGTGGCGACGCCGCGCACGAGAAAGACGGCGGGGATCCAAAGCGTGATGAGAGCGAGTTCCCACGGGGTGAGCGGAACGGCATCCTTGGCGAAGATAACCGGGAAGACCTTCTTCACCATGTAGGGCAGACCGGCGCCGGAGGCCACGCCGGCGATGATGCCGCAGAGAATCGCGACGACGAGCAGGCCGCGGTGGGCGCGCAGGTAGCTGAAGTAGGGACGGAAACGGCTGATCATACGGCGGGCATGGAACCGTCCGACGGGAAAACGTTCCCGCTCAGTCCTTCGACGAGCGCACGTCGAGGGCGTCGCGGAGGCCGTCGCCGAGGAAGTTCAGGGAGAACAGCGTGAGGGAAAACACGCCGCCGGGGAACACGAGGAGCCACCAGAATTCTTCCATCTTTTCCGCGCCGTCCTTGATGAGCACGCCCCATGAACTCATGGGCGGTTGCACGCCGAGGCCGAGGAAACTGAGGAAGGCTTCGAGCAACATGACGGCGGGAATCGTGAGCGTGGTGTAGACGATGATCGGGCCGAGGATGTTGGGGATCATGTGGCGGAAGATGATCCGGCGTTTGCCGAGGCCAAGGGCGCGGGCGGCCTCGATGTATTCCATTTTCTTGATCGTCATGATCTGGCCGCGGACGATGCGCGCCATCGTGAGCCACTCGACCGCACCGATGGCGAAGAAGAGAAGGAAGATGTTTCGACCAAAAAACACCATGAGCAAAATCACGAAAATCGTGAAGGGCAGGGCATACATGATGTCGACGATGCGCATCATGAAGGCGTCGAGTTTTCCGCCGAAGAAACCGGAGACGGCGCCGTAGGTGACGCCGATCGCGAGGGCGACAAACGTGGCGACGAGGCCGACCAAGATCGAGATGCGGCCGCCGAAAAGGATGCGCGAAAAGAGGTCGCGGCCGAGGGTGTCGGTGCCTAGCCAATGCGCGGCGCTCGGCGGCGTGGCGCCGAGGTCAAGGTTTTGCGTCTGGTAGGACTGGGTGAAGAACGGGCCGATGCCGCAGAGCAGGCCGAGGATGATGAGCGTCACGCCGCCGAAGACGGCGAGTTTGTTTTTGCGCAGGCGCGACCACGCGTCGTGCCAGAGGGAATGACCGGTTTCGATCTGCTCGGGCGTGACAACGGCGGGCGGGATGCGGTCGGGAGAAGGGGAGAGGGAGACCATCGGAGTGAGCCCGCGAATCACGCGAATTGGCGCGAATGCCGGAGGGAGGACGGGAGTTCGGGGGAGAAAAGGGGGGCAGGGCGGCTCATTCGAATTTAAGTTTCGGGTTGAGCCAGATCTGGACGATGTCGACCACGAGATTCAGGACGACGATGAGCGTCGCGTAGAGGATGACGGTGCCGAGGACCAAGGTGTAGTCGCGGTTGAAGGCACTGTTGACGAATTCGCGGCCGAGGCCGGGGATCTGGAAAATGGTCTCGATCACGAACGAGCCCGTCAGAATGCCCGCGATGCCCGGCCCGAGGAAGGAGATGACCGGGAGCAGGCCGCCGCGCATGGCGTGCTTGAAGACGACCCGAAGTTCGCCGGCGCCTTTCGCGCGGGCGGTGCGGATGTAATCTTGGTTGAGGACTTCCAACATGCCGCCGCGGGTGAGCCGGGCGATGTAGGCGGCGTAAACGCAGCCGAGGGTGAGGCAGGGCAAGATGCGGTCGGAGGGGCCATACCAACCGGAGGCGTTGAGCCATTGGAAATGGATGGCGAAGGTGAGCACGAAGAGCGGGCCGAGGACGAACGTGGGCACACAGATGCCGATCATCGCCGAGGACGAGCACACGTAGTCGAGCCACGTGTTGCGCTTTACGGCGGCGAGGGTGCCGAGCGTGATGCCGAGCACCAAGGCCACGGCGAGGGAAATGAATCCGAGCTCCAACGACGTCGGGAGCTTGTCGCCGATGATTTCGTTGACGGTGCGGTTGGGGTATTTGAACGACGGGCCGAGGTCGCCACGCAAAAGGCTGCCCATGTAGTCGAAGTATTGCCGGTAAAGCGGTTTATCGAGACCGTAGTGGGCCTCGAGGTTGCGGAGGATTTCAGGAGTGACGGCTTTTTCCGCAGTGAAGGGTCCGCCGGGCACGAAGCGGATCATGAAAAACGTCGCCGTGATGATGATCCAGAGCACCGGAATGATCTGGAGCAGACGGCGGAAAGTGAAGCGTAGCATAGGGCGACGAAAGACGGGACGAAGGGCGGAAGCGCCAAGAGAGAGCAGAGAGGGAAACGATGGCAAGCGTGTGACGGGCGTCACAAAAAGGTCACGGTCGCCGGTCGTTTTTGACAAAGCGCGCGCGTCCCGTGTGCTCGAAGGATGACGACACGACGCGACTTTCTGAAATCGGCCGGGCTCTACACCGCGGGGTTTATCGGCCTGCGTGAGCTGGTGAACCGGCCGGCCGGGGCGGCGACTGCGGCGGCGGTGGGCGGGCGGGCGGGCTTCGGCGCGCTGGTCGATGACCCGGCGGGGCTCTTTCAACTGCCAAAGGGCTTTCGCTATTCCCGGTTTGGCGCGACGGGCGACGAGATGGCGGACGGCCTGCTGGTGCCCGGCAAACACGACGGCATGGCGGCGTTTGCCGGCGAGAACGGGCGGACGCTCCTCGTCTGCAACCACGAGATCGAAAGCGCCGAGGTCGAGGTGGGCGCGTTCGGCAAGGACCTGAGCCGGCTCGGGCGGATCGACCGGGCGAAAATTTACGACTACGGCAAGGGCATCGCGCCGCATCTGGGCGGGACCACGACGTTGGTCTTCGACACCCGCACGCAGCGGCTTGAGCGGCAGTTCCTGAGTTTGGCCGGCACGACGGTGAATTGCGCGGGAGGTCCCACGCCCTGGGGCACCTGGGTGACCTGCGAGGAAGTCGGCGATACGCCCGAGGCGCATTCGGAGCAGGCGCACGGTTACAATTTCGAAGTGCGGCCGACGGCGCAACCGGCGCTGGCAGATCCCTTGCCGCTGAAGGCGATGGGCCGTTTCCGGCACGAAGCCGTCGCGGTCGATCCGGCCTCGGGGATCGTTTATCAGACGGAGGACGTGGGTGACGGCCTGCTTTACCGTTTCATTCCGAAGGAGCCGGGCAAACTCGCGGCGGGTGGAAAACTTCAGGCCTTGGCGGTGCGTGACCGGAAATCGGCCGACACCCGCAATTGGAACAAGAGTGCGTTTCCGATCGGGCAACGGCTCGCGGTGGAGTGGATCGACATGGAGGAAATCGACAACCCGAAGGGCGACCTGCGCCTGCGCGGTGCGGCGGCGGGCGCGGCGGTGTTTGCACGCGGCGAAGGTGCTTGGTGGGGCAACGACTCGGTTTACTTCGCGATGACCAACGGCGGGCGGAACGCGTCGGGGCAGATCTTCCGATATTTCCCGAGCCTGCACGAAGGCACCGCGCGCGAGGCGGCTAACCCCGGATTCATCGAGCTCTTCGCCGAGCCGAATGACACGGAGTTGTTGCGTAACTGCGACAACGTGACGGTGGCGCCGTGGGGCGATCTGATTATTTGCGAAGATGCCGACGCCATCTGCCGCATCGTGGGCATCACGCCGCGCGGCGAGTATTATGTGATCGGTGCGAACACGAAACGGGGCCGCGAGCTGTGCGGCGCGTGTTTCTCGCCCGACGGGACGACGCTGTTCGTGAACGTGCAGAATCCAGGCTACACGCTGGCCATCACGGGTCCGTGGGGCGAACGGCGCGCATAGGGCGGTGGGACCGGCGGGCGACCGCGGTCAAGGACGGCGCTCAGGTTTTGAAGACTTTGCGCAGCGCGGTGTCGGCCATGGCCATCTCGGCGGGCGAGCCGATCGAGATGCGGCACCAGTCGAGGGCGGGCGGGAAAGCGCGGCCGACGATCACCCGCTCGGCTTCCATTTTGGCCTGCACCGTGGTGATGGGCAGACCGGTTTTGAAGAACACGAAATTACCCTGCGGTTCGGCATAGGTCAGTTTGAGTTCTTTCAGCGTGGCGCAGAGTTTGTCGCGCTCGGCCTTGATTTTGGCGCGCGACTCTTTGACGAAGTCCTTGTCCTCGAAGCCGGCGGTCGCGGCGAGCAGACCGAGGAGGTTCAGGCGCGCTTTGCCGAGGGCGGCGACCTCCTTGGCGACGGCGGCGGGCATGAGCCCGTAGCCGATACGTTGGCCGGCGAGACCGTAGATTTTCGAAAACGTGCGCGTGACCACGATGTTGTGGCCGGCGGCAACGAGCGGGGCCATGGTGTTGGCTTCAAAATTGTCGGAGCACTCCAAGTAGGCTTCGTCGACCAGGACGGGACACTTTTTCGAGATCTCGATGCAAAACGCCTTGAGCTTGTCGGGCGCGATCAATGTGCCGGTGGGATTGTTGGGATTGCAGATGTAGACGCACTTGGTGTCGGGGCCGACTTTGGCGGCGAGGGCGTCGAGGTCGTAGCCCATGTCACGGCCCACGGGCAGAGCGGTGACGGTGGCGCCGAGCGCCTTCATCTCGTTGGTAAATTTGAGATAGCCGGGCTGGACCGTGAGAATTTCACCGAGGCCCTGCTTGCCGAGCCAGAGGGCGTAGTTCTCGAGGATCTCCGCCGAACCGGAGCCGAGGACGACGTTGTCGGCCTTGAGCTGGTTGGCGGCGGCGAGCAGGTCGATTAGTTTTTTGGCCTGATCGGCGGTGGCGTAGCGGAACGCTTGGTCGGCATTCTGGACGATGGCCATCACCGAGGCGGGCGAAGGGCCGTAGGGGTTTTCGTTGCCGTTGATCTTCGCGGCTTCGGTGCTTTTGGCGCTGCGGTCGACCTCGTGCTGGGCGCGGGCGGGGGTTTCGACAATGGAGCGGGCGACGGCGAGGCCGGCGACTCCGGCGGCGGTGGACTTGAGCCATTGACGGCGGTTGAGCGTGGAGGAGGTGGACATGGTGGTGCGTTGACGGGGAGCGATTGACTAGACTCTGACGTGACAGCACGGCGTGTGCCGACGGCGGAGGAGATTGGTTCCGCCAGGGGGACTAGAGGTTGGCGCGACCGGCCCTCGTGCTAGCGGGGCGGAGCAAGCTCGGCCTTGCGCATGCGCTCGACGGGCA
>CALSBN010000073.1:0-20486 GCA_943373185.1 Opitutus sp. GAS368
TCGCCGTCGCCGATCTGAAAGCCAACGGTCAATCCCTCGCCGACTACGGGCTCGACCGGCCCAAGCTCACGCTCGAGTTCAGCAACGGCGCCCCTCCCGAAGGCACCGTCCCCGCACTCAACACGAAGGTGCGCCTCGGCGACACCACCAAGATCGGCAATCGCCTCTACCTGCTTTCACCCGACGAGAAACGCGTCCACGTCGTCTCCCGCGCCCTGCTCGATTCTCTCGCGCTCCCCATCGACCAGATCCGGGCCGACACCCTGCTCACCATCCCGGTCTTCGAAGCGCGTTCCCTGCGCATCCAAAGCACCACCCGCGTCGCCCTCCGCCGCGACGGCGCCCAGCGTTGGACCTTCGACACTCCCATCGTTGCCCGCGCCAGCACCGACGAGACCGAGCGCACGCTCTCCGCCCTTGGAGCCCTCCGCGCCAAAACGTTCGTGACCGACAATCTGCCGACCACGTTACCTTCGGCAGCGCCCGTCTTCCGCATCACCATCGAGGGTAACAATCGGCGTGAGACGTTGCTTCTCGGCTCACCTGTCCCCACTCCGCCACCCGCGCCGCGCCCAAGCGCTCCCGCCCTTCCGCCGACGGCACCGCCTCCCATCGCCGCCCCGACGACGCAGGATTATTACGCCCAGATCGAAGGTCGCCCCGCCCTTTTCACCATCGCGAGTCCCACCGGCGAAAAGTCACTCAAGGAAACACTCGACCGCGCCCAGGAAGCCCTGCGCGAAAAACGCGTGCTCGATTTCGACCCCCGCGCCGTCACCGCAATCACGCTCCGCGCTCCCAACACCCCGGGCGAACCCACCCTCACCTTGCAGCGGCTCGAAACCTCGGCCAACTCGGCCGAAACCGCCACGTGGCAGATCATCCGCCGCGACCCCGGTGCCACCGCCCCGCAAACCATCCCCGCCGACGGTCCGCTCGTCCAACGCCTGATCGAGCAACTCCACCTGCTCGCCGCCCAAGTCTTCGCCAGCGACGCGCCCACCGCCGCCGACCTCGAGCGCTGGGGCTTCGCCCGTCCGGAGCGCGAGATCACCCTCGCCTTGACCAAACTGAACGCCCCGGCGCCGAACACGCCGATTTCGGCCCCCGGCTCCCAACTCACCCTCAAGCTCGGCGTGGCCAATCCGCCCGATTTCTACGCCTACGCAAATGTGACCGGCTCCGCCTTTGTCTACGCGGTGAGCCCCGACCTGCTGCGCCTCGGGTCCAATGTGAACGCCGGTGCTTGGCGCGAACGCCTCATCCGCGAACTTCCTGCCGGAGCCCGGATCACCGCCCTCAAGCTGACCGACCTCACGAACCAAAAGAGTCTGCTTGATCTCACGCTCGACGAAGCCGGCAACCCGCCGCCGGACACCCCCCAGGCCAAGAACGTCCTCACCGCCATCGCCGGTCTCCGGTCGTTGCGCGCGAAAGCCTTTCCCCAAGACGGATTCACCGACCGAGTGCCACTCCTGGGCGAGGAACGCCCTTGGCGCTATCGCCTGGACGCGACCCTCTCTCTGCCCGGAGCCAATGCCGGCGCCCCCGCGCCGATCACCACGCTCTTTCTCAGCGAACGCTTCGGCGGCACCCTGCAGGTCGCCGGCTCCACGGAGTTCGACGTCGTTTTTGAACTCGACCAAGCGATGGTCGACGCCCTTTGGCCCCTGACGTTCCGCAACGACCCCGGTCCCGCCCTCCCCAAGAACTGAATCTCCGGCCTGTTCCGCTCTCCCGCGCTGCCCTCGTTTTCTCAAAATGCGTTTCCTCAAGCCATGTCTGCAAGCGACCCGCTTTTGCGGATCGTGTGTGGTCACGCTTGCGTGCTGGACGCTTTGGTTGGTGCTCGCGCTGACGCTCGCGTTTCAAATCCACATTGCCACCAGCAACGAACTTGAAGTTCCGGCACCCGTCTTGCGCGCTCTCGAAGAGCGGCTGGCACTCTCCGGGGTCAAAACAACCTTTGGTCGCGCCACGTTTGATCCCTCGGGCCGAATCTTGCTGGAGAATGTCGCCGGCACGCTGAGCTTGTTTCCCGAGCCGGTGGTCTTTGCCCGTGCCCTTTACGTGCGCTGCGATCCGTGGTCGCTCATTTTCTTGCGGCGGTTTGACGAACTCGAACTCCGCGCCACCGGCGTGCGCATGTTGGCGCCGGCGATACTTTCGCCCTCCGGCCGCGCCGAGGAACTCGTCCGCAATCTCGACGTCACGGTCATCCCTTCGGACAAGTTCATCACGCTCTCCCAGCTGAACTTCGAACTCGCCAACCTGCGCGTTTCCGCGAGCGGCACTGTGCCCGTGCCCCGGCCCAAAGATCCCGCCGCCAAGCCGCTTCCGATCGCCGATTTCTTTAACCGGAACTACGCCGCAATTGTCCGTGGCCTGCTCGCGTTTACCCCGCAGCTTTCCCGTTTCGAACAACCCGCCCTGACCGTCGCGATTTCCACCGGAGACTCCGGCATGCCCGTCGGCGACTTCGTGTTCGAAGCCCGCGGAGCCGTTGAAACCGAACCCGCCCTCCAAATCGGGCCTGTCCGGCTCACCACCCGTATGCCGCTCCGCGTCGACCGGCCGCTCACCCCGCTGCTGCGCGTCACGGCCGAATCTCTGGCCGTTCCTTCGATCGCTTTGGACGCCCGGCATCTCCGCGCCGATCTTCGCGCCACCCTCGAGCTGAACCCGACGAAGTTCACCCCGCTCTCCGTCGAACTGCTCGCCGATCACGTCGAGCTCTCCGGCATCGCACTTCCTTCGCCCGTGCTGCGCCTGACCCCCCGACCGCTGCCGCGCCTGCTGGCCGAGATCAACACCTGCGTCGCCGGCCTGCCGTTCGCCACCCGCGCCGAAATCGATCTCGAAGCGAAGTCGGCCGTCGTCGACTTCGACGCTCTCTTCGGCAACAGCCACCTTGATTTGGTCAGCGCCCGGATCGGCCAAAACGTTCGCCGGTGGATCGATTTTCCAAAACCCGTCACCATCTCCGCGGCCCACGCGGTGATCGGCCCGGGCTGGAAGTGGCAAAATCTCAAGACCCGCCTCACCATTCCGATTATCAACGCCTATCGCGTTCAGCTTACCGACGGCCGGGTTGCGCTCGAACTCACCCCCGACCATTGGTTCGCCCCGGAGGCCTTCGCCCGCGTCGGCGAAAATTATGCCCGCGGTTCCTACGAACACTTACCCGCCACGCACCATTACCGCTTCTTGCTCGAAGGTCGGCTTCGTCCCATCGATATCTCCGGCTGGTTCACGGCGTGGTGGCCTGATTTTTTCAAGACATTCCTTTTCCCGGACGCCCCTCCGCCGGCGAGTGTCGAGGTCGCCGGTCGCTGGGGCCGCAACTCCGGCAGCGAGTCCCGTGTCATTGTCGCCGTGCAGACGCCCTCCGCCGACATTCGCACGGCGAAGTTCGATTACGCCCGGGCCCGGCTTTTCATCCGGCCCCACTACCTCGAGGCGCTCGAGCTCTACGGTTTGCAAGGACCCGGCACACTCCGCGGCACGTTTGCCCGGAGGCTCAATCCCGCAAATCAAGAGTGGCAAAGCTTCAATTTCAACTTCACCACGACGGCGATCGATCTCGTGCTGGCGGAGAAAATCTTTGGCACGGCCGCCACCGACATCACGTCACCGTTCACGTTTACGACTCCGCCCAATCTCCGCCTCAGCGGCCGGCTCGACAGCGCGACCTCGCCCGGCGGCGCGCACCAATCCATCGATCTCGCCGGGGAGACGGCCACCGAGTTTCGGTTCAAGGGTTTCCCGGTCGACCGCCTCGCCTTTGTCGGCACGTTGCGCGACGATGTGCTCACCCTCGACCGCCTCGATCTGTCGTTTGCGGGCGGAACCGCCAATGGCCGGGCCAAGGTCTGGGGCACCGGCAACGAACGCCGCGTCGGTTTCGACTACGCGCTCAAAGACGCCAGTCTCGGCCGCGCGATCACCGTCATGGAGAATTTCTTCGCCGCCAAACAAGGCGCTCCGCCTCCTGCGCCGAGCCGCTTTCTCAACGATCAATCGGCCATTACGCTCGCGGTCGCCGCTTCGGCCGAGGGCGCCTACGACGATCCCTACAGTTACCGGGGCGACGGGAGTGCGACGCTCACCGGCGCCTCGCTCGGAGAGGTAAAGTTGCTTGGGCTGCTTTCGGAGCTCTTCAGTTTCACCTCGCTCCGCTTTACCGCGGCACGGGCGAATTTTCGAATCAACGGCCCCGCATTGTATTTCTCGGAGGTCGGGGTTACCGGCGCAAATTCTGCCATCACCGGCACCGGCACTTACGCGCTCGACCGACGCACCCTCGATTTCAACGCCAAGATTTTCCCGTTTCAGGAGAGCGACGCCTTGTTGAAGTCCTTCGTCGGAGCCATGCTCACTCCTTTCTCCAATGCTTTCGAAGTAAAACTCACGGGGCAGCTCGAGAAACCCGAGTGGCGTTTTGCGATGGGGCCCGCGAGTCTTCTACGCAGCCTTACACCCGCAGACCAAAAATCCGTCATCTCTCCGCTTCAGCCTCCGCCCCGGCCTCCTTCCGCCAGATGATCGCCCTGCACGCTTGCACCTGAACAAAACAAATTGCGCCCCATGGACGCCGTCTATTTGTAGGTGATATTCCTCAATGGATTCCCTCGTAACTCTGCCCCGACGCTCTTGGCTTGAGCGAACTTCCTTGGTCCTGGCCGGCCTGGGTGTGGGTGTCGGAATCTGCGGGTTGTGGGACAGTTGGTTTAGCTTGGGCAATGTCTTGTTTTTTCTCCCGGGCCAGCTCGCGGTGCGGCGCGACGAGACGCTGGGGCTCGCCGTTTTCAGTCTGGTGCTTTTGGCCCGGGAGTTCGGCTGGCGACCCGCCCTTTGGGCCGCCATTGCGCCCTTCTTCGTGGGCGCCAGCGGCCTCGTCGCCTCCTTTGCCGGGCAAGACTCTGGCCTTGGCGGTTGGATCGACCCCGCCCTCGCCACGTCCACGGCCGCCCTCCCGCTTTCCAACATGACCGCGGGCTGTCTTGTGCTCGGCGCCGGCGCCCTTTTTTGGAACGCCTTCGCGCGCGCCTCCCGGATTCGATTGTTCACGACCGCCTTTGCCGGCTCGGTCGTCGCATCCGTGGGATTTTCCACGCTCTTCGGCTACGTGGCGAATCTGCCGACGATCTACCGCTGGGGCACCGAAATCCCCATGCCCCAAGGCACGGCGATCGTCTTCCTGCTGGCCGGCGGATCTTTGCTCTCGCTGGCGTGGCGCGAGAATCTCAGGGACGAGAACGGCCCCCCGGCGTGGTCGCCCCTGCCCGCGATCATCGCCTGTCTCACCCTTACGCTTGTTCTCTGGCTCGGCCTGCGCGACAGCGAGCGAGCGTCGCTTGGTGCCCGCACCCAGGCCGCCATGAACCAAGTCGCCAATACGATCCACTACGAACTCCAGTCGCAGACCGCCGCGATGGAACGCCTCGCCCGGCGCTGGACCGATAGCGCCGATTTTTCGGTTTTGTGGGAGGCCGATGCCGACCTTCAGCTCGGTGAATCCCGTCCCCTCGGCTGCCTGCACGTAGCCTTTGTCGACCGGAATCTGACCACCCGCTGGGTTTACCCCAAAAGCGGGAACGAGGGTCTCTACGGCTCAAGTCACCGTAGCGACCAAGACCGGGCGGACACGATCGCACTGGCCCTCAAAAACTTCGGCCCCGCCGTGACCCCGACACTCGATGTAAACTCGGGCGGTCAATTCTTCCGCAAGGCCGGTTTTGTGATTTATGCTCCGGTCATCCGTGCCGGTCAGCCCGCCGGATTGGTCGCCGCGGAGTTTCTTTACCGGCCGTTTTTCCAGCAGATCACAACCAAGCGCTCCGGGCTGGCTGACGACTATCACTACACCATCAGCATCGGCTCCGACCGCGTCTTCACCTCAAACGACACCGGCGAGATCGAAGATACCTCGGTCACCCTCGACAAAATCTACAATTTTCCCGACCGCCGCATCCGCATCGCGGCGAGCCCGAAGACCAGTTCTCTACAACGTGACCGGCGCTACTTCCCGGAAATCGCCCTCGTCACCGGGTTTAGCTTCACCGCCCTCCTTGGCCTCAGCATCCATCTCGCCCGCCGGGCGCGCGGCGGCCAAACCTCGGCCGAGTCTTCCAACAAAAAGCTCACCGCCGAAATCACCGAGCGTTCCCGGATCGAGGCACGCCTCAAGGTCTCCGACGAACGCCTGCGCCTCGCCCTTGATTCGACGCAGATCGGCATCTTCGAATGGCAGGTCACCGCAGGCCAGGTCTACTACAGCCCGGGCCTTTGGGCGCTGCTGGGCTACGAACACAGCCACATGCCCGCCACCATCGAGACTTGGCAGGCTCTGATTCATCCCGACGACCTCGCTCTTTACCGACGCCGCGCCGAAACCCAACTCAGCGGCGTCGCGACGTTTATCGACCCGGAGTATCGCGTGCGCGCCCGCCCCGGCGATTGGCGCTGGATGCAGATGCGTTCAAAAACCGTCGCCGCCGCTTCCGATGGCCGCCCCACCCGAATCATCGGCACCGTCCAGGACATCACCGCCCGCCGCACCGCCGAGCAGGCCCTCCGCGAGAGCCAGGCGGAAGCCCGCAAACTTTCCCTCGTCGCCTCCAAGACTGACAATCCCGTGATCATCGGCACGCCCGATGGTCGGATCGAGTGGGTTAACGACGCGTTCTGCCGCGTCATGGAATATTCCCTGCACGAGGTCTTCGGTAAAAATCCGGCGCATTTCATGATCGGCGCGGAGACCAATCCCCGCACCGTCGTCCGCGTTCGCGCGGCCATGGCCCGGGGGCTCGGCATCAGCACCGACGTCGTCAACTACTCCAAGTCCGGCCGAAAATATCACCTGCACCTGGAGATCCAACCGATCCAAAATGCCGACGGCTCGCTCGAGACATTCATCGCAATTCTGACCGACATCACCGCGCGAGTGGAAAGCGAGACCGCCCTCCGCCGCGCCAAGTCCGAAGCCGACTCCGCTTCACGGGCCAAGAGCGAGTTCCTCGCATCAATGTCCCACGAGATTCGCACGCCGATGAACGGCGTCATCGGCATGACCAGCCTCCTGATGGAAACGTCGCTCACCCACGAGCAGCGCGACTACGTCAACACCGTGCGCACTTCCGGCGAGGCTTTGCTCACCATCATCAACGACATTCTCGATTTCTCCAAAATCGAGTCGGGCAAAATGGAACTGGAGCGCATGCCCTTCGAACTTTCGCTTTGCATCGAGGAAGCGCTCGATCTCTTCGCCCTTCAGGCGTCGGCGAAGAAAATCGAGATCGGTTACCACCTTGCGTCCAACGTGCCCGCTTGGATCGTCGGCGACGTCACGCGACTTCGCCAGGTCATCGTCAATCTCTTCAACAACGCCGTTAAGTTCACTCCGAGCGGCAGTATCTTCATCGAAGTGCGACGGCTCGGAGCCGAACCCATCGACCTCGTCGAACAGGCCAACTTCCGGCTCGAGTTTTCCGTCCGCGACACCGGCATCGGCATTCCTTCGGACCGGTTGGACCGTCTCTTCAAAGCGTTTAGCCAGGTCGACTCCTCAACCACCCGGAAATTCGGCGGCACCGGCCTTGGCCTCGTGATCTGCCAACGCCTGAGCCAGCTCATGGGCGGTGACATCCGCGTCGAAAGCACGCCCGGCGTGGGTTCGGCGTTCATCTTTACCATCACCACCGAAACCGCGGGCCTCAACAACGCCGCCCTCCCTTCTTTGCCCGCTTTGCCGGTGGCCCTCCACTCGGCCCCGGTTTTGGTCGTGGAGCCCCATCCACTTGCTCAAGCCCACCTGCGCAGCTGTTTCGAACAGTGGGGAGCGACTTGTCTTATCGCCGCCGATGTCGACGAGGCCAAAGCCCAGATCGCACGGCATTCGGTTACTCCCGCACTGACGCTCGTGGCGGGCAGCGCCACCGGGGACCCGAGCATGCCCGATCCGTTGGCCGCGATTACCGGTCCTCGCATCATCATGTTTCCATTTGGACAAACCGCGCCATCGGCGCCCGCCAGCTTTCTCGCGCCGTTCGCAGCCTTGCCGAAGCCGATCAAGAACGCGGCCCTCTACCAGGCCGTCGCCGGTCTCTTCGAAGGCGCCGGTCGCACCGTTTCGCCCTTCGGCAAAACCACCGAGCGCCCTCTGGCGGAAGAGTTTCCCCTCAGCGTCCTCCTCGCCGAGGACAACCCCGTCAACCAGAAGGTCGCGACCCGTTTCCTCGAGCGCATGGGCTACCGCGCCGATTGCGTCGTCAACGGTCTCGAGGCGGTTGAAGCCCTCAATTCCCGCCACTACGATCTGGTGCTGATGGATCTGCAAATGCCCGAAATGGACGGCTTGGAAGCCAGCCGCCATATCCGGAAACTGCGCATCGAACGCCAGCCCAAGATCATCGCTCTCACCGCCAACGCCATGCAGGGCGACCGCGAACTTTGCCTCGCCGCCGGCATGGACGACTACGTCACGAAACCCGTGAAGATCCATGAAATCTCCGCCGCCATTCGCCGCCAGTTTGGCGCGCCGGACGTTCTCCCGCAGACTATCGGCTAGCCCCGCGGGTGCGGCCCGCTCCCGCTCCTCCCGCTTTCCACCGCCGCCTTTCATGTCCACTCCTGCGTCTTCCTCCCGGCCCCGCATTATCGACGCGGACGTTCACAACGCGTTTGCCGATATCCGCGCCGAACTCCGGCCCTACCTCTCCCGTCACTGGCAGGTCTACGCCGAACGCCACGGCATCGTCGTTCCCTCCACCGGTTACGTGTCTCCCGTGGGGGTCCAACGCGAAGACGCCCGCACTCCGTCCGGCGGCATGGCCGGCAGCGATCCCGCGTTTCTCATCACCGATCACCTCGACCGCTACGGCATCGATACCGCGATCCTCACCGGCTCGCACGTCCTCGGCCTTTCCGTCCACCCCGACCCCGATTGGGGCAATGCCATCGCCACCGCCTACAATCAAAATCTCGCCAACCGCTGGTTAAGCCAATCTGACCGTTTCCGCGGCTCCATCGTCGTAAACCACTCGGACCCCGCCGCCGCCGCAAAAGAGATCCACCGCTGCGCACCCGACAAACGTTTCGTCCAAGTTCTGATGGCCAGCGGCTCGTCGCGCCTGCTCGGCCAACGTTTCTTCCATCCGCTTTACGAGGCCGCCGCCGAGCATGGTCTCCCCGTTGCGATACACCCCGGCACCGAGGGAGCGGGCACCTCCGGCGACCCGACGCCCGCCGGCCGCCCCACCCGCTACTTCGAGTGGCACAACATCATTCCCCTGAATTTTATGGGACACATCAACTCGCTCGTCTGCGAGGGCGTGTTCGAGAAATTCCCCAACCTGAAATTTGTCGCGGTCGAAGGCGGCATGGCGTGGCTCCCGTCACTGCTTTGGCGCATGGACAAAAACTACAAAGCCCTGCGCGCCGAGACACCATGGCTCAAACGTCTGCCCAGCGACTATATCCGCGAACACGTTTACCTCACGACCCAGCCCATCGAGGAGACCGAGCACCCCGAGCAGTTCCTTCAACTGCTGGAGATGATCAACGCTCCTAAAAACATCCTCTTCTCCAGCGACTACCCGCACTGGGATTTCGACAATCCCCTCATGGCCTTCCCGCCTCTGCCCCGCGAGACCAAGCAACGCATTTTCCACGACAACGCCGCCGCTCTTTACCGCCTCGGGCCTCCCGTGGCCGCTTGATTCTCTGTCGCGTGCCCACTCTTCCGCAGCTCCTCAAGTCCACCTTCGGTTACTCCAGCTTCCGCCCGCTCCAGCGCGAAATCATCGAAGCCAATCTGGTCGGCGAAGATGTCTTCGCCCTCCTGCCCACCGGCGGCGGCAAGTCGCTTTGCTTCCAACTCCCCGCGCTCGCCCGCGAAGGCCTCACGGTCGTGGTTTCTCCGCTCATCGCGCTCATGAAGGACCAGGTCGATGCGCTGCAAGCCAGCGGCGTCGCCGCGACGTTTCTCAACTCGACGCTCGGCGCCGAGGAATCCCGCACCCGTCTTCGCGGCCTTCATCGCGGCGACTACAAGCTGCTCTACGTCGCCCCCGAGCGGCTGATGCTCGCCGGTTGGATTGAGAATCTGAAGACGTGGAACGTCTCCTGTATCGCCATTGACGAGGCCCACTGCGTCTCCGAGTGGGGTCATGACTTCCGCCCTGAGTATCGCCAACTCGCCAAACTCCGCACCGCCTTGCCCGAGGTGCCGATGATGGCCCTCACCGCCACCGCCACCGGCCGCGTGCGCGAAGACATCGTCACCCACCTCAAACTACGCGACCCGCAAACCTTCGTCGCCAGCTTTAACCGCCCCAACCTCACCTATCGCGTCGTCCCCAAAGACGAACCGGCCAAACAGATCATCGCCTTCGTCCGCAAACGCGAACACGAGAGCGGCATCATTTACTGCGCGAGTCGCGCCACCGCCGAGCGTGTCGCCGAAAGTCTGGCCGGCCGCGGCTTTCTCGCCCGCCCTTATCACGCCGGGCTCGACGCCGCCGAACGCGCGCGTAACCAGGAAATGTTTCTGCGCGACGATACCCGCATCATCTGCGCGACGATCGCCTTCGGCATGGGCATCAACAAACCCAACGTCCGCTGGGTCATTCATCACGATCTCCCGAAAAACATCGAAGGGTATTATCAGGAAACCGGCCGCGCCGGTCGTGACGGCCTCCCCGGCGATTGCCTTCTGCTCTTCAGCCCCGGCGACATCGCGAAGCAGACCCATTTCCTCGACGAAATCACCGACGAGCAGGAGCGCTCAATTGCCCGCGCCCAACTCCGCCAGATCGTCCACTACGCCGAAAGCTCGGGCTGCCGCCGCGCCGAGCTCCTCCAGTATTTCGGGGAGACGTTTCCTCTCAACAACTGCGGCGCCTGCGACAACTGCGCCGAACCGCGCGAGAGCTTCGACGGCACCATCGTCGCGCAGAAATTCCTCTCCTGCGTCTTCCGCATCCAGCAAGCCAGCCGCTTCGGCGCGGGCCTGAACCACGTCATCGAGGTTCTCACCGGCGCGAAAACAGAGAAGATCTCCCGCTGGGGGCACGACCAACTCTCGACTTACGGCATCGGCGGTGAACTTTCCCGCGCCCAGTGGGCCAGCATCGGCCGCGAGCTCATGCGTCTGGGCTATATCGGTCTCGGCACTGGCGAATACGCCACCCTCGAGCTCACCGCCGAGGGCATGGCCGTCCTCCGCGCCCGCACTCCCATCACCCTGACCAAGCCCGCCGCCGACGCGCCGAAATCCCGCCGCGTCGCCCCACGCCGCGAGGGCGGCATCGATTGCGACGAAATCCTCTTCGAGAAACTCCGCACGCTGCGCAAGCTCCTCGCCGACGAGCGCAAAGTTCCCGCTTACATTATTTTTGGCGATAACACCCTCCGGGCCCTCGCCCGCGAATACCCCCAGTCTCTCTCCGACCTCGAAGGCATCCCCGGCATCGGCGAAAAAAAGCGCGCCGAGTTTGGCGAGGTCTTCACCGCCACCATCGCCGGCTACCTCAAGCACAACTCCCGCCAGAGCTTCGACTGAGATCCCGGCCCGCTAAGGAGTCGCCGCTTTGCCCGGGGTGCGCAGCTGTTCGAGCGTGGAACGGTAGTCCGTGAGACCGTCGGCAATCGCCTCGGCCAGCCGCTGACGATACGCAGGCGTCGCGATCTGCTTTGCTTCGGCCATGTTCGACATAAAGCCACCCTCGATCAAAACGGCCGGACACGACACCAGACGCAACACGGCGAATCGCTCATGTTTGAAGCCGCGATCTTCCATCTTCAACCGGGTGAGCATCGCGTTCTGGATCGAGTGCGCCAGCAGGGAGTTCCAGGCGTCATTCCCATTGCCCGGACTCAGTTGCGCGTCGTCGAGGCGGCGCATTGCACGCGAGATCGGCGGCTGATGCTGCGGCGTAAAACGGAACACCTCCAGCCCGCGCACTTTCTCCACTTGGTCTTCCACGGCGTTGAAGTGGACGCTTACAAAAACATCGGCGTCGACCTCATCCGCAATCTCCGCCCGCCGGCGCAGATCGTCGGCCTTGCTCGGCTTCAACTGCCGGTCGTCGTTCCGGGTCAGGACGACTTTCCAACCGCGGGCCTCGAGAATTTTCTTCAACCGCTGCGAGGTATCGAGCGTGAAGGTCTTCTCGAAAAGATTGAGCCTCTCGTTGATCATCCCCTTGTCCGGTCCTCCGTGCCCGGGATCGATCACGATCACCTGCGGTCGACGCTTCACCCTTCCGATCAACGCCGGCCGCACCAACGGCACCAGACACCGCTCGAGATCGATCTTGGTGACAAAAAGTTCGCCGCCGCGGGGCAGCAGCGCCTGGCCCAAAAAAACCCGCTGGCCGTTCAGGTCGACTTCGATCCGGTCGGCCGCGACCTCCAATTTCGTGTTTTTGTCCGTCAAGATCGCCTCACGGCCACGGACCTTCCAATCCAACTTCAATCCCAGCCGACGCGCCGCCGCCGTGATATTGACCCATTCCGGATCGGGAAACCGGGTGGCCGCTGTTTGCTTGCGCCCGGCCGGGGCAGGCGCTGCCGGAGTTGAGACCGACTTGTTGGCGGGCGGTGTCGGCGGCGGCGCTTCAACTCGGGATGAACTGCCCGGACGAGTCGGCGCGGAACGCCCCCCGGATTCTTGGGCCGCCAAGTAATGGCCGCCCAAAAGCAAGCCGACCCCGAGGGCAACTTGCCGGACGCGCCGGAATTTCATTTCCGAAACCGTTAAGACCCGCCCGCCGGTTTGCCCGCCGCCGAGTCCGAAGAATCGTCGTCGTCGTCGTCACCCGACTGGTCCGGACCGTCGTCGACGGCCGGCGAATCCGCCGAGGGCTTATACTTCGGCTTGCGCTTGTTCGGCGCGAGCGGCGTCAGCATGACGTGAATGTTTCGACCGATCAACTTCGGCGGCGCATCCGGCACGCCCATGCCGACCAACTCGGCGACGCTGCGGGTCATCACGGCGAATCCGATCTCGGTGTGCGCCATTTCGCGACCACGGAACTTGAGCCGCAACTTCACCTTGTTGCCATGGCCTAAAAACTCCTCCGCGTGGCGCACCTTGGTGAAAAAATCTCCGTCCGCGATGCGCGCGCTGAATTCGATTTCCTTGATCTTGCTCGCCGTCGATTTGACGTGGGAAGTCTTCTTCTGCTCTTCGTAAACGTATTTGCCGAAGTCCATGATGCGGCACACCGGCGGCGTGGCATTGGGCGCGACCTCGACCAGATCGAGACCCACTTCGAGCGCAAGGGAGATAGCCTTCTGGGTGTCGAGGATGCCTAGCTGACGTCCCTCGGGCGAGATACAGCGGACTGCCGGGACCTTGATGCGATGATTACGGCGGATGGCCGCGAACGGGTCGACATTGCGACGCTGATAAGAGCCGGAGCGGTTGCCACCGGCACCGGCAGAAGGGAACGAAGTAGCCATCAATTAGTTTTGGTCAGAGGGAAGAGTTCGCCCTTATGTCTCCGCTTGGCTCGACGGGGGCAACACCAATTTGGCAACCGGCCGGCGACTCGGATCATACGCTAAAACTCTCGCCACAAGAGCAACTCGCCTTGGCGTTGGGGTTCGAAAACTTAAACCCTCCCGCGACCATTGCCGCCGAGTAGTCCAAGTGCGTGCCCTTCAGATAGAGTGCGGTCTTCGGATCGACCACAACCTGCGTGTCGGCCGTCCTGACCAGAATATCCCCCCGCTTGGGCGCCGGCACAAATTTCATTTTATAGCTCAGCCCGTTGCACCCGCCGCCCGTGATCGCGATTCGCAGGAACGTTCCTTGGGCCTCACGCGCAATCAACGCCGCCACCTTGCCGCCGGCCGCCGGGGTGAGCTTCACCAAGTTCTCATTCCCTTCGCGCACGCCCTCCGGCAACGCAAACGGCACAATGATTTCGGGTGAAGCAGGAGAGGACACGATCCCAACCATTGCGTTCTGCGCCCATTTATCAAGCGCCGCCCTTTGGTCAGGCTTCGGTATCGTCGGTCGCCGCACGTCGCGCCCGGGCAAAACTCCGCTTCCCGCCGCCGAAAAATGCCAGAAATTTTTGCGCTTCCGCACTCCCAAACCGCCCGCTCGCCGCCAATCCCGCCGCCACTTCGCGAATGTTGCCCGCGGTAAAATACACTTCCTGAAAAGCCCCTTTAAGCTCCGCAATCGCCGCACGGCTAAATCCCCGCCGCTTCAGTCCGACCACGTTGAACCCGATCACCTCGTCCCGCTCGGCGACCAAAGTAAAATGCGGCACGTCGCGCGTGATCGCCGCATTGCCAGCCACCATCACGCCTTCACCGATTCGACAATATTGATGCAAACCCGCCCCACCGCCCACGAACGTGTGCGCACCGATCTCGACATGTCCGGCCAACATCGCGTTGTTCGCGAGCACGACGTGATCCGCCACCGAGCAATCATGCGCCACATGGGCGTTCGCCATCAGAAAGCAGCCCGCGCCCACCGTCGTCGCCTTATCGGCATGGATCGAGCGGTTGATCGTCACGTGTTCACGGATCACCGTGCCGGGCCCGATCCGCACGCCCGTGGACAGCGTCGCGTCGAATTTCAGATATTGCGGATCCCCGCCCACGACGGCGAAGGGATGCACCACCACACCGTCACCCAGCACACAGTGCCGCGTCACGATCGCGTAGGCCATAACCACACAACCCGATCCAAGTTGCGCGCCCTCCTCGACGATCGCGGTCGGGTGAATCGTGGAGCTCATTTCAAATTCTCCGCGCGCCCTTTGCGGGCCGTCGGCTCTCTTCCGACCGGCAATTCCAACTGCGTATCCTTGATCAGGTCGTAGTTCTTCAAAATGCGCATGACTTGGAGTGTGTCGCTCTTGCTGTAGTTCTGGTTGCTTTCGATTTTGTCGATCAAATCGGTCAGCATCGCCCGGAACGAGATGATCGCATCCACCCCGCGTTCCTTCAGCAGAGCGACACTCTGCGAACGAAACGGCTCCGCGGTGGGCAGAGCGGGCAGCACCAAAATCTTCGTCACCCGCGCACCGGCCTCATGCCCCGGTGCGTCGGCCTCGAAAAAACGAGGCAGTTGCTTGAGAATATTCTGCTCCAGAAACCCAAAAATATCCGGCGAACTCCGCAGAATACTCGGCGTGAATACATTGGTGTGCCACGGTTTCACCGCGACCACCGCCCGCTGGATGAAGGGCAGTTCGTTCGCGAAGAGGAAAAAGTCGGGCTCCCGTCCGCCCCGCTGCCACGCCGGATTCGAGACCAGGAGATCGATTTCCTCTTCCCCGGTTTTCTTTCGCGCGGTCACCGAATACTTGCGCGCCTGTCGCACAAAAAATCCGTTCTGCTCGAAATACTCCCGGACGATTCCTTCATCGATGGCGGACATGGCGGCGTTGTGGACTAGGGCCGTTGTTTCACGAATTCCCGCACGCCGCGAGCTTTCACCCGGCGGCCCCCACTTCGCGAAAGCTTTCCGCCACCAAAGCCGTGTCGATTCCGCTCCGCGTCACCGCCTCGCCCAACCGGTTCAACACCACAAAACGGAGCCCGCCCGCCCGCACTTTTTTGTCCCGCGCCATCGCATCGAGCAGGTCGGCCAGCGGCAGCGGTTCTCTCAGCCGCGTTGGCAGACCATGCGCCGCAACCACCGCATCAACCCGGTGTGCGTCGCCCTCGCCAATCATTCCGAGTTTCGCCGAAAGTCGCGCCGCCGCACAGAGCCCGACCGCCACGGCCTCGCCGTGCAAATAGCTGCCGTAACCGGTCACTTGCTCGATCGCATGGCCGAACGTGTGGCCCAAATTCAACAGCGCCCGCCCGCCCTCGCGCGCCAGCTCACGTTCGTCGGCTTCCACGATCCGCGCCTTCAACTCGCAGCAGCGCCGAACAACCGCAGCCAAGTCCGGCGAATCTACCGTCAGGGGAGAGCGCTCGAGCCGAGTAAACAACTCCGCGTCGCCCAACAGCCCCGTTTTGATCACTTCCGCCATTCCCGCCGCGAATTCCCGCACCGGTAACGTCGCCAACATCTCCGTCGCGACAAACACCGCCTTGGGTTGATGAAACGCCCCGACCAAATTCTTCCCCGCCGCCAGATTGAGCCCGGTTTTGCCGCCGACCGAACTATCCACCATCGCCAACAAGGTCGTCGGCACCTGCACGAAATCGATGCCTCGCAGATACACCGCCGCCGCAAATCCTGCGAGGTCGCCGATCACACCGCCGCCAACCGCGACCAACACCGCGCGGCGGTCCATCTTCATGGCCGCCAGAAAATCCAGCACCCGCCCCAACTCGCCCAGCGACTTGGTTCCTTCTCCCGGCGCCAGCTCCAGCGTCGGCGCCTCGCCAAACATCGCCTTGAGCGCCCCCGCCTGCTGGGCGGCCACATTGCGATCGGACACGATCGCGATTTTTCGTCCGTTACCGACCCACCCGGCAAATTGAGACTTAACCTCCGACTCCAAGTTAACTCCGAACCAGATCGGGTAACTCCGCTCGCCAAGATTCACTGAGAACTGATCAGACATTTCGATGATTAGTTGAACCGCACTCTCTGAGGTCAAACGTCCATTATCATTGAGATTGAGAGGCTGTCTCAATAAATTAGTTGACATGATACTAAGTCTCAATTTCTAAAAACGGCATGTTGTTTGTTTTGCGTCCATTTCCTCATCTCCTCCGCAGCTTCACGAGCAAAAGCCCTCGCCGAATCGCAAGCCAACCAGCGCTCATCCTCGCGTTAGCCTGCGGCACAGTAGGGTCCCCCTATTCGAGCTCAGCTCAAAGCGGCTCTCTCGCCTCACCAAATTCAGCGCCAATTGAACTCCCCGTTTTGAGGGTCGAGGCGGAAGCCGAGCAAGACCACACCGTCCAAGGCCCCTTCCTGCCCGATCTCCAAGGCACAAAAATCAACGTCGGCAAGAAGACCACGATGCTCGACCTCGATGCCCTCCCCCGCATCAACGGAAACAACTACCGCCAAGCTCTCGCTCAGGCGCCCGGCCTCATTCTCAGCGAGGAAACGTCGCCGCTCCTCAGTATCGGTTATCGCGGCCTCGACCCGCACCGCACCCAATTCAGCCAAGTCCTAAAGGACGGCATTCCCATTCACGCCGACCAATTTGGTTATCCCGAGGCCTACTATGCGCCGCCTTTGGACACGGTGGACCGCGTTGAATTCATCCGCGGCGGCGCCGGCCTCATGTATGGCCCGCAGCCCGGTGGCGCGCTCAATTATGTCACCCACCGTCCCCGCACCGATGCGGCTCTGGGCGGCGGCACGCTCCACACGTTCGGCGACGACGGCTATTACTCAACTTTCAGTTATCTCGACGGCACCACCGGTCCGCTCGGTTACTACGGCTACTACAATCATCGCGAGTCCGACGGCATCCGTTCCGCCAACAGCGACTACCAACTTGACGCCTTCACCGGCCGCCTCGTCTTCGGCGCCGCCACCCGCTCGCGTCTTCTGCTCACCGTTGAATCCTACACCGAGATCCACGGCGAACCCGGCGGCCTTACGTTTGCGACAAGTCCCGGCTCGGTGAACTACCTCACCGACCGCCGCGCTCCTTCACGCCTTTACGACCGCTTCACCCTTGACCGACGGGCCGCCTCGCTCGTTTGGGAACGCGACTTCTCCCGCGGCACGTTTGTGGGTCGCCTTTGGGCAATCGACTATACCCGACTTAGCCAACGTCAGGGCGGCGGCGGCTTTGGCACTGTTCCCACCGGCGCAGCCGCCCAGACCAACACCATCGAGCGTCAACAATTCCACCAACTCGGTGCCGAAGCCCGCGTCCGCCTCGATTGGGGCCGCGACGAGCGCCACGTCTTTACCGCCGGCGGCCAATTCTACGACAGCAATTCCCCGCGCACCGACTCCCGTGGCGCCACTCCCGGCGCCGATCAGGGCGAAATCCGCACCAAGTCCCAGCGCGACATCCTCTACACCCCGATTTTCGCCGAAAACCTCTTCCGTTTCGACGCCCTCAGCCTGACTCCCGGCCTACGCGTAGAGTTCAGTGATCAAAACGTCCGCGAGCTCATCAACCTCACTCGCGCCGCCACCCCGCTTCAAAACCGCCGAGCCCGTGCCGCCGAACCGCTCCTCGGCCTCGCCGCCGCCTACGACCTAGCACGCTCGAATTCCCAGCTCTACCTCAACGTGTCCGAAAGTTACCGGCCGCTCATCTTCACCCAAGCCGTCCCCAACGGCGCCACCACGCTCGTCAACACCGACCTCGCCGCCAGCCGTGCCCTCCAATCGGAAATCGGCTGGCGCGGTCAGCCCGCCCTCGGTCTCGTCATCGACGCGAGCCTCTTCCACCTCGATTTCAAAAACCAAATCGGCAACCTCGCCCTGCCCGGCGGTCTCTCGACTCTCGTCAACGTCGGCCGCTCCGTCCACCGCGGGGCCGAGTTCAGCGTCTCCTACGACGTGCTCGCCCGCCGTGCAGGTCCGACCGCTTCCGGTCGTCCCGCTGTCCCACCGACCGAAGCACCCGGGCTCAGCCTCTACGTCAATGGACTCCTGCTCGACGCCCGATTCCGCGCCGGTGCCAATCGCGACCGCACTCCCCAATACGCCCCCGACCACGTCCTCCGCACCGGCATCGTTTACACCCGGGGCGCCGCGCTCAAGATCGCGCTCACCGCCACGTTCACCGCCGCCAGTTTCGCCGACGACAACAACACCCCGACCCGCGCAATCCCCGCTCACGCCGTCACCGACCTCACCGCCGAGTGGCGCATTCCAGGTTCGCCCGTCCGCCTCATCGGCGGAGTGAACAACATCCTCGACGAAGACTACTACAGCCGAATCCGCAACGACGGCATCGACCCAGCACCCCGCCGCAACGTCTACCTCGGCGCCGCCCTTGAATTTTAACTGATCGCTCGCCCCCGCCACGTCCGAGGTTTTCGCTCCCTCCGCCCGCCATGACTTTTCGCAAATCCATTTTTTGGCTCCACCTCGCCGCCGGACTCATCGCCGGCATCGTGATTGCGATCCTGTGCTTCACCGGCACCGCCCTAGCGTTTGAGAAAGAGATTATCGCCTACGCCGAGCGCGACGCCCGCCGCGTCACCCAGCCCACGCCCGACTCCGCCCGCCTTCCGCTCGCGGATCTGCTCGCCCGTGTTCGCACCGCGCACCCCGACGCCCGCCCCGATGGCATTGTCCTTCAAAATCACCCGCTCGCGGCCGTCGCCTTTACCGCCGGTCGCACCACAACTTTTTACGCCAACCCCTACACCGGCGAAATCCGTCAACCCGCCTCCACCGGTGCCCGCGACACCTTGAAATTGATCGAAGATTGGCACCGCGTCCTTGCCCTCGGCGGCGACCGGCGCCCCATCGGCAAAGCCATCACCGGTGCCTGCAACATTGCCTTCTTCGTTCTCGCCGTCTCCGGACTTTATCTTTGGTGGCCGCGGAAATGGCGCACCAAAGGCCTCCGGCGTTCGGTCTGGTTCATCCGCCGGCCCGCCGACGCCAAAGCCCGCGACTGGAATTGGCACAACGTCATCGGTCTCTGGACCGCGCCCATCTTTATCGTGCTCACGCTCACCGCGCTGCCGATCTCCTACAAATGGGCCGGACAGATGCTCTTCACAATCACCGGCACGCCACCGCCCCCACCCACTACCGCCAGCGCCGCGCCCACCACCAAACTCACTCCCCCCACGCCTGACGCCAAACTTCTTTCCTCCGACGACTTGATCGCTGTCGCCCAGAAACAGTTTCCGGCTTGGAAAACCCTCACCTGCCGCGCCGGCACCACGCAGCCCGCCACCATCGCCGTCCGCACCGCGGATTCATGGCCGCGCACCGCGACCACGACGCTTTCCCTCAACCCCTTCACCGGAGAAATCCTAAAGCGCGCCGGCTACGCCGAGCTCAACGCCGCCCAACAACTCCGCTCGTGGACGCGTTACCTCCACACCGGCGAGGCCGTCGGTTGGCCCGGTCAATTGCTCGCGGCGATCGCCTCTCTCGGCGGCTGCGTCCTCGTCTATACCGGCTTTACCCTAGCTTGGCACCGCTGGCGCCGTTGGCGATCGTCCTCGCCCACGCCATAGCCCGAGCCGCCGGAGGCGCTCAGATTTGAAAAACATCGCCAACCTCGGAGATTCCTTCTCTGTGGATTGTCGATGAAGGCCGCCTTAACGCCTACCTCGCTTACGATTCTCGTAGTCGCCGTTTTATTTGCCCTAGGCACTTCGGCACGCGCGCAGTTCACATGGGACGGGTCGGGCACCTTTGCCGCCGCCGTCGGCAGCAATACCCTCGCCAACGGCGCAACCCTCGCGATTACGACCGGTTCCAATCACGACTTCAACGGCACAGCCTTGATCAACAACGGCACGGTCACTTGGAACGCCGGCGACCTCCGCTCCGGCAACGGCGGCACCATCACCAACAACGCCACCTGGAATGACGCCTCCTCCGGTTT
>CALSBN010000074.1:0-20167 GCA_943373185.1 Opitutus sp. GAS368
CGGGGGCAGCGGGACGCGCGGAGTCTTGATCCGCGCGGTCGGTCCCGCGCTGGCCGCCTTTGGGGTTGGCGGCATTTTGGCCGACCCGCGACTCGAACTCTACTCCGGCCAGACGGTGATTCAGTCGAACAACGACTGGCAGGCGGCGAACAACGCGGCGCTCGTCGCCGGCGTATCGGGTCAAGTAGGGGCCTTCGCCCTCGGCCCGGTCAGCAAAGATGCGGCGCTGCTCACCACGTTGGCTCCGGGCAGCTACACCGTTAAAGTCACCGGTGCCGCCGGCCAGAGTGGCAACGTCCTCATCGAGTTCTACGAAGTGCCCTGAGTTGGCGGGGAAGAATTCAACCCGCCGGCGCTCGTCCGCGTCGCTTGATCTCCGGCGGTCCGCAGGCGCGGGTGAGACGGTTCGCGCTCGGCCAGATTACGGTCCCGGCTGATGCCGCCGCCTGCTGGGTTTTGGACTTTGCTGAAATCTGTAGCCGCGAGCGTGGGCGAGTGGTGGGTCGTCCACTCGCTCACGCCCGCGGTTACGCTCAGAAGACACCGGTATGACCTCGCAGCCGCGCCGAAATGGCGGCGAACCGGTCAAAATTTGTATCCGACCTTGCCGTAGAAAAACGCGCCGTTGAAGCCGAAGGGGGAAATTCCGTTGTAAGGAAAGATGCCCACGTTGTCCGCCCCGAAGAAGGCGGTGGTCGACGCGATGTTTTTGTCGGGATAAATGTCGGCGAGATTGTTCGCGCCGGCGGAGAGGGTGAGTCGGGTCGTGGGCTTCCAAGCTACGTCGAGATCGAGAATCCATTTGGCCCCAAACGTCTGGATCACCTGCTGATTGCCCGCCGGCGAACCTGCTTGCGCCGGGGCGAACCGCACCTGGTAGCCCGGGGTCAAGGCCGTGATCTGAGCCGGTGACCAGCCCGTGCCGGTCGTTTGCACGGCGGAAACCTCGCCGTAGCGCACGGCCCGCGCTTGAACGGACCAAGTGTTTTTTTCCCAGAGCAACGTAAGGTTGATGACATCCTTCGGAGTGCTTTCGGTCAGCCGGACTTGCTCGGTCAGATCGAACAGCGGCGTCGTCTCGCCGATGGCGACCAACGGCGCGGGGGTCGCCGTCAGCCGGGTGATTTTCTGGCGGTTAAAATTCGCGGACGCACTGGGGGTGAACTGTCCGGCACTCGCGGTTTTCCAAACGTAACGCAAAGCGACGTCCGCGCCTTGCGTGCGCGAGTCGGCGCCGTTCGTGAAAAATCGGCCGCCGGTCACGCCGAAGACGCCGTTCTGTTCGAGGAAGCGCACGATCTCGAGGCCCGTGAAATTCGAGGACAGCACCGCCCGATCGTAGATCGAGACGCGGTAGAAATCGACCGATGCGGAGAAGCCGCCTCGCGACCACGCCAGCCCCGTCGATCCGTCGACCGAGGTCTCCGTGCGGAGCGGCGTGGCGCCCAATGCTTGCGCGGCCGCCTCGCTCGCGGGAAACGTGCGATTTTCAAACGCGGTGCCGCCCAGAAAATTGGTGGCGCGGGAGGCATACCAGATTTGAGCCAAGTGCGGAGCGCGGAACCCCGTGCCGACGGAAGCGCGCAGGGCGAGTTCCGGGGTGACGTTCGCGCGCAGCGAAACTTTGCCCGCCTGAGAAGAGCCGACATCGGAGTTGTCGGCCGCCAAGGCCGCAAGCGCGAGTGACCAGCGGTCGCCGAAATCTTGGGTGATCTCCGCCGAGGTCGCGGTCACGTAGCGGTTCGGCGCGTAGTTTTCGGCCGGGGAAACGCCGGCCAGCACTTGGGCGCCGGACGGGCCCGCGGCACCGACGCTCGGGCCGTCGGCAATGGTGGCGCGACCGTTTAGGTAGGAATTCGGGTCGCCGGCCAATAGATCGTAGGCCTCCTCGCGATAGACGCCGCCGAGCGCAAAGCGCAGCGGTCGCGTCGCGCCCAAATCAATGTCGCGCGAGAAATTCAACGTCGTGTTCCATTCGGTGCTGCGTGCGCCGCCCGAATCAAACGTGCGCGGGCCATTTGCTCCGAGGGAAACGTTGTTGGAGTTGTCCACGGTGATGTCGTAGCGGTTGCGTCCGTAGCTGGATGCGAGGTCGATGGTCCACGCGCCGGCGCGTTGCACGATGGCGGCGCCGAGCGTGACATCCTCGATCTCCGGTTGGATGAGCGGCAGGTAGCCCTGCGGCCAGAGGGCCCGCACTGTGCGGTCGTCGCCGGCGCGACGGAAGAAGCCGGCTGATTCGCCCTCGCGCTCATTGTAGGCGCCGAAAAAATAAACGCGGCCGTTGGTCCCGAGCGGGATTTCGCTGTTCAGGACCACGCCCCGGTCGCGGGCCACCGCGTCGCCTTGGCGGTGATTGTGCCGGTTGACCGTTGCCTCGCGGGCATCGAACACCTGCCCGGCTGGCAGGGCGCGGTAAGCCGAAAGGTAGCCGCCGGCGATGCGGAGCGGCGCATCGGTCACGGTGTTTTGGGCAAAGAACTGCTGGCGTGTATCGCTCTGACTGCGGTCGGTGAAAGCGCGGTCCCGAAAATACGCGTCGACGAAAACCATGCCCCGGTCGCCCCGTTCGCCGAGGGTGATGCTGCCGAAGATGCTCGCGCCCACGACCCGGCCGTCGCCGTGTCGAGTCTCGCCAAAGCTCGTTTCGATCCCGCTCGCGCCGGTGCTCCGCAGCACGAGATTCACGGCCCCGCCGAGGGCGCCGGAGCCGAGTCTGGCCGAATAACCCTCGCGCAGGATTTCCACGCGTTCGAGCGCCGAGGCGGGAACCGCGTTCAAATCGTAAGTCATCGAGCCACGGCCCACCGAGTTATTGAGATTTACCAATGCGCTTGTGTGCCAGCGCCGGCCATTGATGAGCACCGTGATGTGGTCCGGGCTCAGCCCGTGGAAGGTGATGGGCCGAAGATGATCGGTCATGTCGGCGATGGTGGCGCGGGCGAAGTTGAACGCAGGCAGATTGGCCTGAAGCATCGGGCTGAGATCGGTGGCGCCACCGCGCCGCAGCGCGTCGCCCCCGACCACCTCGCTCGCGCTCAGCGGCCAGGGAGTCGGGCGCAGGGCGGCCGGCACGGCGTCGCTGCGGTCCATCCGGGGCAGGCTCTGCGCACCAAGATCGGGAACCAAGGCGGTGAGAACTCCCATGGCCGCCGCCTTAAGCATAGATCGGGATCTTTTTGGACCGAATGCGTGATTCATCGGCGGTCATGGAAACAAACGGTTATCCTTTGCCCACCTAAATCTCCGAACGAAATTTAGGACAACCACCGCGCGGAATTTTCGGCCCCGGAATCAGCCGAGCCTGCGGTAAAGTCCCACCGCGCGAAACGCCTCCTCGGGAACGGTCGGCAGCCAAATCTCCGTCCAGCCGGCAAAGTTGCCGACGCGGCACCCCGGCCGCCACTGCGGGTATGGGCGGGCTTGTGCTGTCCGACGTGCCGCCTAAGGTGGGGATATGAACACGCAGGAAAACCGTATCGGGGAGTCGGCAGGCCGCCGCCACTGACGGTGGCCGCCTCGGGCCGTCAGCTGCCGATCGTTGCGCCATGAAGGCTGTGCCCAAAATGCAGGATGTGGCGCGCGCCTCCGGCTATTCCCGTGCGGCCGTCTCGATGGCCCTGCGCGCCGATCCCAGCATTCCGGAGAAAACGCGTGTGCGGATCCGCGAGGTCGCCCGTCGCTTGGGCTACTCCTCCAGCCCCCTCGTCGCGGCATTGATGAGTCTGAAGCGGCAAGGCCGGAGGGCAACGCGCGCGAAGACCGTGATCGCCTTTTTGTCGTCGCACCCGGCGGGGAATCCTTGGCGCGAAAAGTCGATGTATCGGCGCATGTTTTCCGGCGCGACCGACTGCGCCGCCGAACTGGGATTTCATCTGGAGGAATTCAATCTGCGGGCCAAGGGCATGACGCCCGCCCGGATGCGAGAAATTCTCGATGCCCGCCGGATTCACGCCGTCATCGCGGCGCCCCTGCCGTTCGGGGAAACTCACTTCGATTTCGACCTCACCTCGCTGGCCGTGGTGGGTCTCGGCCTGAGTGTCCACACGCCTTTCATCGATCGGGTCTCGGTCGACTTGTTTCAGGCGGCCAGCCTCGCCGTCGACCGCTGCGCGGCGCTCGGTTACCGCCGGATCGGGTTGGCGGTCAGTGAGGAAACGTCCCGGCGGCTCGAGCAGCGCTGGCTCGGCGGCTACCGCGTCGCGATCGACGAACACCGGCTGGCCGCGCGAATTCCTCCGCTGATGCCGGCCCGCACCGCCGAGCTCGCGGGCGCGATGCCGGGATGGCTTCGCGCCCACCGGCCCGATGTCGTCATCCTCGGGAACGCGGAGCCGGAGTTGCCTAAGCTGATTCCCCGGCAGGTCGGTCTGGTGCTGCTGTCCGTCGAACGTCGCGTAGATCGGCAGACGGGCATCTTCGAAGACCATGAACTGCTGGGCCGGATCGCGGTGGTGCAGACGGTGGCGAAGCTGCAGCAGAACAATCTCGCGCCTCTCGCGGAGGCGCGGGTGTATTCGCTGGCGGCTCCCTGGGTGCCCGGGACCACCGCGCCCGGCCCACGCCGGTGCCGCGCCTGATCCGCCGGGCGGGACAACCGCCGGCCGCGCGGTTACTTAACGGCGTCAGTAACAGGCCGATTGGCAGGCGGGCGGATCGGGCCTACGCGTAAGCCGATCATCCTCTCCGCACCCGAACCCCATCGAACTCCCATGCATTTCCATATCCTCACCCTCGCCGCGCTCGGCATTCTCACGCTGGGCTTGGCCATCGGCCGCGCCCAAGTCGCGCCCGCCGGCTCGCCCGGCACCGAAGTCGTGGAGCTATCGCCCTTCACGGTGGCGACCGACAAAGACACCGGCTACCAGGCGGTGGACACCCTTTCCGGCGGTCGTCTTGCGATCAACCTGCTCGCCAACCCGAGCGACGTGTCCGTGCTTACCCGCGACTTCCTCGACGATATCGGGGCGATCGAGATGACCGAGATGACGCCGTGGCTCACGAGTGCGGTGCTGACCGACAACAGCGAAAGCCGCGATTTCGGCAATTCCCTCTCCATTCGCGGGCTGAGCGTGGCCACGAATCTCCGCAACTACTTCCGCTACGATACCTCCATCGACGGCTATATCATGGAGCGGCTCGAAGGTTCCCGCGGCCCCAACGCCCTCATGTATGGAGAGTCCAACGCGGGCGGCGCACTGGGCATCACCACCAAACAGGCCAAATTCAGGAATTTCGGCGCGGTGGATGTCCGCACCGACTCCCGCGGTTCGCTCTACGGTCAGATCGACGCCAACCGGAAGTTGAACGACCGGCTGGCCCTCCGGGTTGCGGCCTTCTACTCCGATCGCGAATTGTGGTTTGACCGCGGGTTCAACCAACGCCGGGGCGCGTTCCTGACGGGCACCTATCGCCCCTGGAAAAACTCCGAACTGCGCGTCGATCTGGAGCAGACCCGGGGCTCCTCCACGACCTTGCGGACCTTCACCGACCAGACCTCGAACTGGGACGGCACGACGACGGTGGCGGCGGCGTTGGCCGCCAATCCAGCTGCCGGCACCGGACTGGCGGCCCGCCTGAACAATACCTTCGGCGTGGTCATCATCCCGACCTTGGGAAAGTCCTATGATTTCCAGAATTTCACGCAAACCACGGGCAGCGGGTTGACGCTCAACTCCGCCGATGCGCGCCCGAATGGCCTCACTCCGTTCCCCGATCTCCCCAGCCGCGGTTATCAGCTCAGACCCGCCGACGAGAAGGCCGATCAGGAAACCTCCTACTACAGTATCGTCTTCGACCGGTCGTTGGCCGAGGGCTTGAATCTGCAACTGGCCGCCGATGCCTCGTCGGTCCAGCGCGACGTGGCGGCGTGGGATGTCGGCGGCTTGGCCGTCCGGACGGAGGTGAGTCGCAATCTGCCCGATGGCACGGCCAATCCCAATTTCGGCAAACGCTATATCGATTCGCGTTGGGGGCAGTCGCTCTCCGATCAGTGGCAGCAAAACTACCGGGCCACGCTCTCCTACAACCTGAAGTTCGGTCGCAACAGCCAACTGTTCAGCGCCAACCTCCTCCGGCGGGACGGGACCTTCGATGTGGTGCAGGAGCGGGAAGGGCGCTCGAACGGGACGAACCTCGCCCGGAATCTGGGCGTCAATAACGTGACCTACCGTCAGTATCTCGACCGGCCGGGCCTGGCTTTGGCCAGGCCGACGTCGATCAACGGAATCGAAATCCGCCCCTGGATGTCGCGCGACAGTTTGAATCTGTCCACGCTCGATTCCCTGGTGCTGGCCACCATCGGCACCTACTTCAAGCAGAAGCTCACGGTGTTTGCCGGCTGGCGGGCGGACGAGACCTCCACCGACCAACGCTCCCACGTCGACTACACCCCGACTGGGGACATCGCTTCCTACCGCTTCTTCGGCGCTGAAAACCGAAATGAGTCGATGTCGGCCGGCTTTACTTTTTTCCCGGTCAAAGCCGTCGGGGTATATGCCAATTATTCCGAAGGTTTCCTGCCCGTGCAAAACGAGAGCGAATGGATCGGCAGCCGCGGAGCGGTCAACTTTACCCTCTCCAGCAGCCGGTCGTTCGGGCTTCGCTTCAACCTGAGGGAAAACTTCCTCGTCGGCAGCGTCGGCTATTACACCACGGAGGAAAAAGATCGCGTGGTGGGCGTCTCCAAAACCCAGATCAACAGCATCTGGACAACCTTGGGCACGCTCAACCCCGCCTTGGAGGACAGGTTGATCGGCGGTCCGTTCAGCTCGTTCAACGACACGCTGGACTATTTTGCCGACGGCCTGGAGGCCGATGTCGTGATGAACCTCACCAAGCAACTGCGGCTGATCGCAAACTTCGCCCTGCCCAAGACGAAGCAGGACAATGCGAATCCGGACCTGATCGAGTATTACAACGCCAATCTTGCCCAGTGGCAGGCCGGCGCGACCAATCCCGCGCTGACAGCGGCGCAACGGACCTCGGTTCAAAACAATATCACCACGATTCTCGGGTTGGTGAACGGAGCGGTGAACGGTCGCACCATCAACGGCACGGCCAAATATCGCGCCAATATCTTCGCCAACTACACCTTCGCTTCCGCGGGACTCAAGGGGGTGTCAGTCGGAGCGGGGGCCAACTTCTTTGGTCGACAACTCATCGGCAACACGCCGACGAACGGGTTCGATTACATCTACACGGATGCTTACCGCGTTTTGATCGCGAAGGTGGCCTACAATTTTAAGGTTCGCCGCCTGCCGGTCTCTTTGCAACTCACGGTCAACAACCTCCTCGACCACAAGGACCCGGTTTATCGCAACGTCGCGACGGTCGGAGGCGCGACCTACCGCAACAATTTTATTTTTGTCGATCCGCGCACGGTCAATCTGAACATGAGTATCAAGTTCTGAAATCCGCCGGGTCGTGCGTGAGCCTCGGGCCCGGCCCGGCGGCCCGCTGGAGCAGGCGAGGCGGGGCGTGGAGTCGTTCCAGAGTGTGGCGGCCGTTGGGGGAAAGCCGGCCAACTCGAAGGGGCCGGCTGGCTCGGTCGGGTCGGCGGAATTTCAAGGCCACCGCCGCCTCTTCGGTTGATTGCGCTCCGAGCATGGCCGGCCCTGTTGCAGGGCGGGGGCGCAGTTCGAAACTGAAGAGTCGATGCCTGCGTCGCGGGTTAGCGAGTGCGGCGCGGACCAAGGTCCGGCCCTTGTTGCTTGGAAGTGTGGTAAGGTGGAGGTGTTCGTTCGCCATGAGGCCAGCGCCAAGTCGGTTCGGCGCGGGCTGGGTGGCGGACGGATGAGCCATGGGACCTGCAGGCCCCACGGCTCATCCGTTCCGAGTTTGTGTCCGCCCGCAGTGTCCGGCGTGAGCTGGAGACTGTCCGTAGCCTAAACCGGGACGGCCCCATGGCCGGGTAAACTCGAACCATTGTCAGGACCGGCTGCCCACGCAACCGAGTCCGCCAAAAACAAGGCTGAGTATGATCCCCACGACAACTTCCCACGTCGGTGCCGATGTCGCCAAAGACACGGTCGCCTTCTGCAGCCTCAAGACCGCCACCGTCAAAAATACCGCCGCAGACCTGCGCGCCTACCTCGGCGCGTCGCCGCCGGCGCCCCATGTGATCTGCGAAGCCACCGGCCGGCACCAGCACGTTTTGCAGCAAGTCTGCGCGGCGTTGGCCCGGCCGTTGACCGTGCTCGATCCCGCACACGCGCGGGCCTACGCCCAAAGCCTGGGCAAGCTGGCGAAGACCGATGCGATCGACGTCGAGCTGCTCCGGTGCTTCGGCGAAGAACGCCGGCCCGCCGCGACCCCCGCGCTGGGCGCGGAGCAGCGCGAGCTGCTCGACCTGCTGATGCCGCGCTCGGCGTTGGTCGAGGACATCGTCGCCTGCCGCGTTGCTCACCCCCCACCGCGCAGGCCGAGCTGGCCGCGGTCATCGCCGCGCTGGTAGCCCGCCGGCTGGCACTCGAGCATTAGCTGGCCGCGTGGCTGAAGAGCGCGCCCGAGGCCTGGCGGGACCGGGTGTAGACCCAGTGCCTGACCGTCGGGATCGGCGTGCTCAATGCCCCGCAGTTGCTCGCCTACCTGCCCGAGCTGGGCGCGTGCAACCGCCGGCAGATCGCCAAACTCGCCGGGCTCGCCCCGCTGCCCTGGGATTCGGGCCAGATGCGCGGCCTGCGTCGTATTCAACACGGTCGCGCCCCGGCCCGGCGCGTCCTCTACCAATGCGCCGTCGTCGCCGGACGTTGGAACGAAACCCTCCGGTCCCGCTACCAAAAGCTCCGTGCACGCGGTAAACCGGCGAAGGTCGCCTGTGTCGCCGTCGCCCGCAAACTGCTCGTCTGCCTCAACGCCCTGCTGACCCCGGTCGCCACCGCGACTGATGCTGCAGCCCCGGCCCCGCCGCGGTCCGCGTCGACAGCCTGAGCGGTCCGCTCTCACCCCGCCCTCCGACGACACCCCCTCGCCGGCCCGGCTTCGCCGTGCCGTGCCGCGTCGTCTTACGGCCCATCGCGCAACTCTCGAAAACAAGACCATTGCTTGTCCGACTCTTGGGGTTTGGGCGCCAACCACTGGGCCTGGGCATTCGACAAAGCAAGGAGGAGCAACAGCGGAAGTAGCACACGTGCTGCCGCGTGGGGGATCTTTTTTCTTGGGGTCGTGGATTTCATGGCTGTTTTGAGATTCTTAACAAGGCCACTTTGCTGCCGGTGCCTAAATGGCCCGGCGTGGTGGCGGGCAGGGGTTCACAATTGCGGGGGCGGGAGCGAACGAAACGCCGTGTGGACCTGCCCTCCAGTTGTTCGCGAACCAGACAGTCAACAAGCCTAGGATCAATCGTGACAATGAAGCGCGTGGCCCAAGGCGACCAGCCAGGCCGATTCGGGATGACTGGGTGACCTCATCATGCCATTTGGCCTCAGGGCACGCTGACACGGAAGTTGGCGTAACGCGCCGAACGGGTGAACATGTGCCGCAATCCAATGCGGCCCTCGGTGATGATCGGCAGTCCGGCATTGATCAGGTGGCAGTAATAGGTCTGTTCGGAGTTTGCCACCCGGATGAACAGATCGCGGTCCTTTTTGATGACCGTGATTTGGTGCGGAACCCCGGTCGCGAAGAGGCCGGCCGGAAAGCAATCAGGCTCAAGCTCAGTGCCGCTCAAACCAGCCTGATGCGGCACGTAGCGTCGGCCCCGGATGTAACTGCGGGAATTCTCGGCATCAGGAAACGTGGCGAAACTCAGGTGATACGTATGCATGTGGTCGAAGTAAGTTCGCATCGCGGGCACTCGCCGCAGATCCCGCCAGGCTTCTATATCGGACACAAATCGCCCCACCCCACTGCCGGTGGCTTGGATGTAAAGGATGTTAACAAACTGGGCGGCATGGTCGAGTCGGGTGTAGTCGAATTCGATCTTCAGGTCGCCCTTGAAGGAATCCTTGGTCCAAAGAACCAGATGATGGGCGTCATTACGCGCCTCGGGTCCGGCGGTGAGCGTCATGCCCTTGGGCCCGTTGGTCACGGTCCCAACCTCACCGTCCAGAAACCACCGCTCGCTCCATCGCTCGGAACCCGGATCGAAAAACACGTCCCGCCATGGCCGGTCGTCCGCCCCGGCAAAAGCCGCTTGTCCCGGGACTCTCAAGCTCTCGGTGGCGATTAGTGCTGATTTAATCTCCTCCGCTTCCGGACCGGCCGCAGCGGCGATCGCTCCACTAGGGAGAGCGATGGGGTCAACCGGGCGGATGTGATTAAAATTCCCTCCCGGTGTCGCAGCGCTGAGGTATTCGCCGGCAATCCCCCCGAGCACGGCAATCCAGACCGCCCGCCCGGTTCGGATGGCCGCAAGATTGAACAATCGTGGCGTCTCATGTTGTCTTGTGGGTTCAGGATTCATCTCGGGATAATTTGCACAAAGTGAGTGGGATATCAGTGACCAACTTGCGGCCGGCGCACCGTAAATCGCTGGAATCGGGTTGGGGGCGGTTGCCGGTAGCAGATTCGGAGTGGTTCCCCGCAGTCGATGCAGAATCGCTCATACAGTTAGATCTTCATTCGCTGCCGAAGCACTGATTGATGCCCGGCCGTCGAATCGGCCGGCCACGCAATTTTCACAAGAGATTGAACGCAAAATCATACTGTCTGGAGAGGCGGACTATCGCCCGGGACAGACGAGATTCCACATTGCCGATTTCACCTAAGCTCCGGAGTAATCTTTCAACCTATGCGAAAAACGTGCCCCCTACTGGCTATTGTCGGAATCTCTGGTTATGGCCGAATCCACTTGGATCTCGTGCGGGAATGGACCGATCGGGGATTGGCGCGACTGGCCGCTGCGGTGGTGATCAATCCGAAGGAGGAGCAAGAGGCGGTCACTGAGCTGCAGCAACAGGGGTGCCGCATTTATCCAAGTCACGAGGCGATGTGGGAAAGCGAAGCCGGCCAGATTGACCTTTGTCTGATACCAACCGGCATCCACCTGCACGCGCGGATGACGATCATGGCGCTTCGCGCGGGGGCGAATGTCCTGGTTGAGAAGCCGCTGGCCGGCTCGACAGCCGAAGCTGAGTCCATCCGCGATGTCGAACGCACGAGCGGACGATTCGTTGCAGTCGGGTTTCAGGACGTTTACGCGCCTTCGACGGCTTGGTTCACCGACGTGTTGCGGTCCGGCCGCATCGGCGAAATCCGATCGCTTCGGACCCTCTGCGTCTGGCCGCGACCCCAACAATATTGGCAGCGCAACGGGTGGGCAGGCCGGTTGTCGGTCGACCGATTTCCAGTCCATGATTCTCCCCTGAACAACGCGTGCGCCCATTTTGCGCTGTTGAGTTTGATCTTCGGGGGTTCTGTTTACGAAGACCCCCTACGGCTCGAATCGGCCGAGCTTTTTCGTGCGCGGGCCATCGAATCGTTCGACACCGCCGTGGTTCGGCTAATCACCGTCGCCGGCACAAAGATCTGGCTGGGGGTCAGTCACTCCAGCCAAGCGGAGCACCGGCCGGAGATACTCATTGAAGGCACCGCTGGCAGCGCCCGCTGGATCTACGAGTCGAGCGCAGCGTGGCGGAACAATTCTGGCGAGGGCGAGACTCGCGCACTCGGCAGTCAACACACGGTGCGTCGAGAGATGATGGCCTCCGTGCTGCGAAGGGTGTCAGACCCGAGCGTTGAAATCTGCACCACCGCACTGGCCGCCCGACACACCTCGCTCATCGACGCCGTGCACGCGTGGGCACCGGTGGCGACCATACCCTTAAGCGAGATCACCTCGTCGGGTGCACCCGACAACCCAGAGTCCGTGTTGAGTGTCCTGCAGCTCGACGACTCTCTCCGCTTGGGTTTTGCCACCGGTTGCACTTTGCAAGCGGCTGGTTTCGGCCGCGCGGCGACCCCGAGCCTGCATTGAGTTCCTCCTAAGCCCACACGATTCGGTTTTTGCAACTGATTGATAAGACCCACACCATCGGCGTCATCGCCGGCTGCGTTCTTTCTGGCTCCATCGTCGGACTCTTCGTGATGCCACTGCGCTGGGGCAGCGCAGCCGGAACCGCGCGACCGACGCGACAACGGTCCGGGGCGATTCAGATTGGTCCATTCGCCATGGGGCGGAGCGTCGGGCCTTCGAGCAGGCGCGCGGGTATAGTGGCCAACGAAGCGCGCTCCGGCACTCCGTATTCGTTGTGCAAAAGCTGCCCAACCACCAGTTCGGTCGCCCGTGTGCCCAGCAACTTTGCCTGGAAGTCGATTGCGGCACATTCGCCGTTCGTGCGGAGAGAATTGAGGCAGACAAAACCGTGTGTTTCACCCAGCTTTGCACCGCAGGCCCGCAACCAGTCCATGGCCTCGATGGGATGGCCCAGGACCACATCGGGCTGGTGCTGTTTGAACCACTGCGTGAAGTCGAAACCGCTGATCGAATCGCGACGGAGAATCGGCACCGATTCCACGTTGGGCAACGTCTGCTGAAGCGCCAGGAACGCGCCCTCCCAGCGATAGTGCAGGCGCGAATCTATCGCGGTCTCCATGATCAACCCCGGCCGCCGGTAGCCGCGAAGGTGTAGCGTCTGCATCAGCGCCACCATCGAGAAGTAATGGTCGCAGCAAACGCAGTGCAGCGGCGGGTGATCGATGTGGTAATCAACATAGACTGCGGCGTAACGGCCCCAGCTCAATTCCGCCAAGTCGGGGAAACCCAAAGCCGGCAACACCAACACCCCTTGGATCCCGCGCGCGAGCAGGATCCCATCCAAACGCTGGGGTCTCAACCCCAAGGTGCCCAGGATAAAGCGCTCTGCCCTGAAACCGAGCTTCGCCGCACGGGTCTCGATGCCCTCCATCAGCACGGCACTGTAGCGAGCCCCGTGCCGTGGTTGGTCGGGTGGCACCAATTCCAGAACCGCCAGAACCCCGCGGGTGGACTGGCTCTTTGCCCGTCGCAGCTCCGACATGACCGCGCCCGTAAGGGGATTGTGTTGATACCCGGCGCGGACCGCCGCGGCCCGCACTCGTTCAGCGGTGGCCGACTTAACCCGCGAGGATCCGCGCAAGGCATCTGAGACGGTGGCGCGAGACAGTCCGAGCTCGGCGGCAATAGTGCGGATCGTCGGGTTGGAGGACATCAGCAGACAACGAATTAGCTTTGGCTGTTTTCGCCCTTAGTTCGGTGGCACGCCGCCGGGTGGCAACGTAATTGTCATGGGGTATCGAGGTAGGGGTGTGAGGCGGCGCACAGCCGCAAGGCTCCACAACGCGCGCACTCCAGTGAACGCCAAGTCCTCTGCAAAAACGTTGCGGAGGAAGAGCAGGTTCGGGGGGAGGAAATTCCGGGTGTTGAACCGTAACAGTCTGCAACCATCCGGCGGCAGTTCGCCTGTAGAATGGAGCGGCTGCGCCAGCCGCCGTGTTTGTGACGAGATTGAAGATCAGTGACGAAGCCACCGCGCCGGCAAGAGCAGTCGTGAAGGTGCGCCACCGGGCCGCCCGCCAAAACTAGCCCACCAGTCCCGCACGCGCAGCGGCACCAAGCCGAGTGTTCAAGTATAGCCGTGCACGGTCGCAACCCTAGCCAAATTCGGTCGTGTTTAGTTTGTTTTCCAGCGTTCGCCGCCCCGCAGTTCGGCACGTTGCTGGTCGGTGGAATACTCGCGTTTGGGCGCTGAAAAAGCGCGCCGTGCTTTTTTCGCGCAGACTCATTGGGCCGGAACTCTGCCGACCGCCCGGCAGGCGCCAACAGGCCACGGGTCACGCTGCGATTCGCCGGTTGAAACGGCGAGCTATTGCGCGGAGTCGAAGTATTTTTTGACTATCCACTCGGGCTGCCATTGGTCGGTTTTGCGGGCTTTGCCGGTGAGATCGATCTTCGGGGGCGGGGTGCTGCCTTCGTTGAGCACGAGGGTGTCGCCGACTTTTTGCTGCCAAGTCTTCATCGCGGCGGTGAGGCGCATGATGTGGGCGGCGTGGGCGGGGTCGTCGTAGACGGAGCGCATTTCGTCGGGATCGTTTTGCAGGTCGAAGAGTTGGCTAAAGCCGAGCTTGGGGTAGCGGACGAGTTTCCAGCGTTCGTCGCGCACGGCGCGTTGCACTTGGATGTAGGGCAAAAAGACGGTGTCGCGGATCTGCTTTTTCGAGCCGTCCCACAGCGGGCGCAGGCTCTCGCCGAAAATGCCGGCGGGCGCGGGGACGCCGGTGAGCTCGCAGAGTGTCGGGAAGATATCGAGGAGGTAGGTGAACGCTTCGGTGGACTTGCCTCGGGGCACGCCGGGTCCGGAGAGGATGAACGGCGTGCGCATGGAGTGCTCGAAGACGCTCTGCTTGCCGAGGAGGCCGTGGCTGCCGAGGGCGAGTCCATTGTCGGCGGCGTAGACGACGATCGTGTTTTCGGCGAGACCGCGGGCCTTGAGCGTCGCGAGCAGGTGGCCGATGCGGGCGTCCATGTGCTCGACCATCGCGTAGTATTCGGCGAGTTGGTCGCGGATCATGGCTTCGGTGCGCGGCCAGGCGCCGAGGTTTTCGTCGCGACCGCCGCTCATCGCGCCGTTGTCGAACGGGAGCTGCGGCTGGAAATTTTTCGGGAGCGGCGGGCGGGAGTTGTAGTTGGCGGGGAAGCCCGGTGGCGGCTGACGCGGGTCATGTGGGGCGGTCAGGGCGACGTAACAGAAAAACGGCTTTGTGCCCGCGGCGGTGTCGTGTTTTTCGAGGAACGCGATCGCGGCGTCGACGAAGAGATCGGTGGAGAACTTTTCGCCGGTGCGCGGGCCGATCATTTTTCCGTCGGGGCCGCGGTCGTGGATCGGCACTTTTTCGTGATCGGACATGCCGCCAAACATGACGGCCTCGCCGTGCTGAAAGGAGCGGAGCCACGAGGGCTGGCCGTTGTGCCACTTGCCGGTGCCGAAGGTGGTGTAGCCGTGCTCGCCGAGCAGTTCGCCCATGAGTTTCTCGCCGGCGAGCGTCTGGGTGTTCATCGCGAACCAGGTCTTGCCCGTGTGGAGCATGGCGCGGCTGGGCACGCAGACGGCGCCGCTGTTGCCGCCCATGACGTAGTTGCGGCGAAAGCTCACACCGGCGCGGGCGAGGCCGTCGATGACCGGGGTTTTGATGTGCGGGTTGCCGTGGGCGCCGATGGTGTCGGCGCGCTGGTCGTCGGTGAAGATGAAGAGAATGTTGGGCTTTGCGGCGGCGGCACTGGCAGCGGTGGCGGCTGCGGCTGAGAGGGAGATAAGGAGGGAAAGAGAGAGGGAGAGAAGGAGGGGCGGGGAGAGGGGGATTTTCATGGAGACGTAGGGCGGGATTATTGGGGCAGATGGATGCACTCAGAATTCTTGCGCTTGTCGAGTGCGCGCCGGGAAAGTCGCGCATGGCCTTCCGGTTTGGGTCGGGGCGTCGCTCGTCGGTGCCGGCGGGCGTCCACAAGGGACGCCCCTACTTCGGCTGACTTACGGATCGGGAGACCGTGCGCCGGCTGGAAAACCGGGGTGCGGCCCGCGCGACGGAGCGAGGCGAAGGCGGTGGGGCCGGAGCGGCGGTTTTGTATCGATGGTGGTGGACGGGGAGAAATTTGCCCGCGCGGCTACGCCGCATCGGTTACACTCGCTCGAAGGTTTCTTTCACCGAGCAGCGGGGTTACCGGGCAAGGGCGGAGTGGGGCGCGGTGCTCCGTGCCGGTGCGCAAGGGCGGTTCGGCGGGTGATTTCGACGCCAACCTTTGCACCGGGGAGATGCCGATGGAGGCGTCGGGATCGAGTGCGCGGTGCATCGATCGCTTCCCCGAGGTGAAGAGGTCGTGCCTATTGCGGCGACCGCCGGCAGTTAGAATTTAACTTCGAGACTCAGGGAATACGACCTCGGGGTGTCGATCACGGTGAGGCGCGATTGACCAACCGTCTGGGCTGGCTTCTGCCCGTGCGAGCCTTGTCCGCCGGGGCGGCGCTGCCCGCTCCCCACGGCCAAAGTGTCAGCGACATGATCAGTGGCGACGCCGTCCGCATGTGGTTGAAGGGGGCCACGGGTGTATTTTCACTCGATGCGGCGACCTCCGATACTCGCACCGCCCCGCAAATTCCGTGGCGGGAAAGCGCCCGGCCGCGCCTATGTCCGGCGCGCGCCGGGGGCTTTTGGATCATTGGGGCGTCTTCCGCCCGGCGCTGGGCGAACGGCGATTGGACCGGTGAGACCGTGGCGACGAATTTCAATGCCCGACTCGTGTTCAACCGGTGGATCGAGACCAAGGACGGAGCGCTGGCGATCGGCCCGTTTGACGATGGCTCGCACATTTTCCCCCAGCAAGGACCCCGGCTTCGGCTCGACGTCGCCGCGGGCCTGCCCGCCATCTCCGTTGAGGCGCTGATGGAAGAGGCACCCAAGAGGACCGTGTGATCACCTGACCAATAGCACGGTTTCGTGTCACATTCCTGTAGTTTTGCGGTGTGCTGGGCTTGCTGCGGCCGGTGTTAGTGGAAATTAGTAAAGCATTTTGAGTTAAACTATAGCCACAGCGGGCAAACCAGCCTTCGGCATCATTGGTCGGCACGGCGGCGAGGGCTTGAGCGATCGCCTTCAGGAGGGTGGTCTCGGAGCGGCCGGCGGCGGCACGCGAGAGAGCTTTGACCATGCTCCACATCATTTCGATGGAGTTCAGATCCGGCGAATGGGCGGCAAAACCGGGTTTGCGCACCGTCGTCGGAGATCAGAGCGAGGTTGGTCAACGACGATCTGTTTCCGGCCGCGTGTTGCCTCATAATTGAGGGTTATCGAGCTTGCCTCATAAATACGTTACCGAGGGGACTGTGGTTTATTGAGGGAGGGAGGTGTGGAGGTAGGGTGCAGACCCAATGCTGTCTCACTTTAAGTCATTGAACATCAATTGATCGGACTGGGAGGGCAGTGGCCGGCTTGTATTCGAATCCGCAAATAGCTCGGCAATAGGTATTTTTGAAATCGCATGAAGCGACAGGACTTGGACGAAGGTCGTCAGATTTGTAGTGATGCCGAGCTGCTTGCGGGTGATCGCCATGGCGAAATAGGTGCAAAGCGAAGCCCACAACTGGAGTCGAACGGAGTTGGCTGTCGTGCCATAAAATATTCGGATACGCAGGCTGTGCTTGAGCCAGCGAAAGAACGGTTCGATTTGCCAGCGGTGACGATACAGCTCGGCGATGATAGCGGCGCTGACCGTCCATTGATTGGTCCAAAAAGCCAGACGGTGGGAGTGCTCGAAGTCGTAGAGGCTGACGCGGCGCAAAAGTCCGGGCCAGCGCTTGGGTGCGTCAGTGCCGTTGAGTCGGATGGACTGGTCGGAGCGCAAGTTGGTGGTGCGGTCAACCCGACGGGATGCGGCGACATAGTAACGCACGTCGGGACGATCTCTGATGACAAAGAAGGCCCCGGCCTCGGCGATGCGTCGCAAGCGACGAAAGTCGATTTAGCCGCGGTCCATGATGTAGAGGGCACCGGGCTCGATGGGCAGCTCATCGAGCCAGCAGACATCGCCGTAAGTCGCTGGAGTGATGTTGAAAAATGCGGGGATCGGGCCGCGCAGATCAAGGGCGGTGTGGAGCTTTACCGCCGCGTCGGTGCCGGTCCAGTTGGCCCACGGGCAAAGTGCGAAACTCAAATCTAAAATCGAGGAGTCCACGGCGATGACCGGCACGTCGAGATTGAGCGCATTGGGTTCGTCAAAATATGGCGTCCTGACTTTGGGCATGAGTTTACCGGCCAAATGCTCCCACGGCCGCCAGTCGCGTTGTTCATTTGCACGGGACAAGGCACTCCGAGTGATCCGGGACCGGAAGCCCATATGATAAGCCAATCCGACCTGCGCGCTCAAACACGCCTCAATATCCCGCAGGCTCTCGCAAAAAGTCATCTGCGCAAAACCCAGCGTCAAAGAGTGGTCCCACGGCGAAAGGGCGTCGCAGCGCGGAGCCGGCACCCCGCACGCTGCATATGCACGCTGAAACTCCCAAAGAGGAATACGCGCCATGACTTGGGTGAAGCTGGTTTGCCCGGTGTTCATCAGGCGTCCGACCTCCAAAGGCGCCCTCCGGATTCAAATCGTGAGCAGGCTCTTAACGCCTTAAATCCATGAAAAAATGCTGCTTACATTACGCCTTTGCTCATCAAGTGGGGCAGCATTGATTGGCCCCCTTCCTCCACTTCGTGGAGTGTTGGTAAGAGAGTTCGAGCTTGGATCGGTGGTTGCGGATGGAGATCGCGGAAGGCGAGGCGGCTCGCGGCCGCGAGCCGCCAATCAGCTAAGCGGCGCTGGAGAGTGCGCAACTGGCCATCGGGGAAGCGACCAGGATAGGCGCGTTGGAGTCGCGCAAACAGCTCCACTCCGATCTGATCAGGTTCGGCTTCGAGCCAAGTGGTCATTTCCAACCGAACTTCCTCGAACGGATCTTTTCGGGAGCGCCACGTTCTTGCGGGGCGCGGTTTCGACGCATGGGTCGGGCGGACTTCGCCGGCCTTCCATGCGAGTGCAAGACCGGCGAGGAACTCGGTCAAATCGGCGTCCCGCACCTCTGGGGTATGCATCCGTTCGCCTTTGGCGAGCGCGGCGAGATGATGCTGCATGGCCCGGATCTCATCAAGTAAACGCAAGGGATCCAGACTATCGCCGAGATCCTTGAGTCGCGTCTTGGTCTCCGCTGGGATACATTCCGCCGACATCAACCTCGCCGCCGGTGTCGCCGGAGCGAGGTAGCGCTTAATGATCCGGGAGCCCTCACGATGTTTTTCCGCCAGTTTGAACCTAGATTCCGCAGTTGAGAGTTTGGTTTTTCACGGAAAGTGCTGAGATGAGGGTCTATGGCGCAGACCAAGAAGACGGAGGCGATTCACCCGCTGGGTGAAGGAGATTTTGGCTTCGCGACACCCGGAGGACGGGTGCGGATGTCGGTGACAAAAGATGCGCTGACGCCGTTCGGGGGACTGGTGCCATGGGCGGCCTACACGAAGCATATAGGGATTATAGACACGATGGCAGCCGACTGTCCGGTGCAGCGGACGAGCCCAAACGCGGCACCGGTCTACGACGTGCTGCAATCGTTCATGTTGACGGCGCTCACCGATGGCCGCCGCTTCTCGCATATTGAGCGACTGCGGGAAGATCCGACGATTCCGGAGCTGTTCGGGATGGAGTCGGTCGTCGGCGATGACACGGTGCGCCGCTTTTTCAAGTCGGTCGATCCGGTGCTCGGGGCCGAGTGGATCGCGCGGCACGCGAAGCCGATGTGGGGCGCGTTGCCCGACCCGATCATTCTGGACTGGGATTCGACCGTGCAGCCGAAGTATGGGCACCAAGAAGAAGCAGAGGTCGGCTACAACCCCGGCAAGCAGGGTCGCCGCAGTTTTCATCCGCTGCTCGCCGTCGTTGCGAAGACCCGGTTGTGCCCGGTCTATCGGTTTCGCTCCGGCAACACGGTAAGCGCGAGCCAGTGGCATGAAGCGATGGCGGATGCCGAGCGGTGGCTCGGGGATCGCAGGGTCGAACTCAACCGGGGTGATCTGGGCTTCGGCCATGACGCGATCATGAGCTGGCATGAAGCGGCTCCAGGTCGCCCGAAGTTCCTCTTCAAACTCAAGCTGACGAACTTGGTGCGCTCCGCCCTGCACCGGATCAAGGAAAGCGACTGGCAGGGCCCGGCGATCCTGGGCGCCTGTCAGATGGCCGAGAGCCGGATCCAACTCACGGGCTGGAAAACATCCCGGCGGGTGATCTTCGCCCGCACCTTGCAAGGCGTCGTGCCGGCAGCTGGCCGGGCCGAGTTTTGGGACCAGCACAAACATGAGTTCGCGGTCTACGTCACCAACCTGCCCGACGAAGTGAACGGCTGGCAGATCCAGGAACTCTACCGCCAGCGCGCCGACACCGAGAACGTCTTCGACGAACTCAAAAATCAATGGGGCTTCAGCGGCTTCTGCGCGAAGTCCAAGGCGACGACCGAACTGGCGGCGCGGCTGCTGCACGTCGTTTACAACCTGTGGACGCTCTTTGTCCGCTTCATCGTGCCGCAAAAACATACCGAGGCCAAACGCGGTCGACGCTGGTTTCTATTGATCGCCGCCAGACTCGTGCAATCGGGTCGGCAAAAAGAACTACAAGTCTCTATTAGCGGTGGCTGGGCTGAACTATTACGCGACGGTTATCTCCGCC